>CAMDEA010000108.1 GCA_945893045.1 Planctomyces sp. SH-PL62 | reverse complement strand
TGCGTCACGATCCCTTTCAGGAACGTCAAGAAGCCGAATGGCAGAGGTGCATGAGTGGCTTCCTCCGACAACAACTCGCCCAGCAATCTCGATAATGACCTGCTCGCCACCTTGCGCATGGTCGCCGAGATCTTGCAGCGTCGGGGTGTCCGATACGCCTTGATGGGAGGCTTGGCGGTGGCCGCGCGCGGGCGTGTCCGCACCACCCAAGACATCGACCTGATGATGTCGATTTCGCAACTGGCCCTGCCCGGCTTCCTGGAAGAATTGGAGGCGAACGGTTTTCTCATTGATATGCCCGACGCGATTCAGCGTTGGAATTACGAGGGCCTGATGCCGCTGCGAAGCGGATCGGGAGTTCGGATCGATTTCATGAAAGCTGTCCTGCCCGTTTTCGACAGTATCCTGCAGCGAGCCACCGAAGTGGATTTCCAAGGCTTGAAGTTGCGAGTGATCGAAGTCGAAGGGCTGTTGCTCCTGAAGCTGATTGCCTTTCGGCCGCAGGATCAACTTGACGTGCGGGGACTGCTGGCAGCCAATTTCGGACACATCGACTTGGAGTGGGTCCGCCGCGAGTGGTCGCAACTCTCCGGTCTCGATCCGTCCCGAACAGCACAGTTTGAGGCGATGATTCAGGAATTCTCGAATCCCCCGGCCGGCTGATTGCTGCTGTCAGCGACGAGTGGCAGAATGGATCGCCGTTGTGTGTCTCGTAGGTTTGCTCACAAGGAATCATTCATGCTGAGGTTTTGCGCGAATCGCCGTCTGTGGGGAGTTCTCTTGGTTGTCTTCGCGGTTTCGTCATTGCCGGGGCGATCCACCGCAGAAGAAAGACTGTTCGTCGCTGAACCGCTCACGCAGCCGAAGGAGTTCACCACCGGCATCGAAGGTCCGCAGTGTGATGCGGCGGGCAATGTCTACGCCGTGAACTTCAAAGAGGAAGGGACCATCGGCAAGGTTACTCCGCAGGGAAAGGGCGAGGTCTTTCTCACGCTGCCGAACAAGAGTGTCGGCAACGGAATTGTCTTCGATCGCGCGGGAGCGATGTTCATCGCCGATTACGTCAACCACAACGTCCTCAAGGTGGACATGGCGACGAAGCAAGTCTCCGTCTTCGCTCATCAGGACGGAATGCACCAGCCGAACGATCTGGCTATCGGGCCGGACGACGTGCTGTGGGCCAGCGACCCCGATTGGGGCAAGAGCGCCGGCCAACTCTGGCGCATCGACCGACAGGGCAAGGTCGCGAAGGTGGCCGCCGACATGGGGACGACCAACGGCATTGAAGTCAGCCCGGATGGCAAGATCCTGTACGTCAACGAAAGCGTGCAACGCGGCATTTGGGCTTTCACGATCACGGCCGATGGCCTGAAGGATAAGCGGCTATTGAAGCAATTCCCCGATCACGGCTTCGACGGCATGCGCTGTGATGTGGACGGCAACTTGTATGTGACTCGCTACGGCAAGGGGACGGTTGCCATCGTCTCGCCAAAAGGGGAAGTGCTGCGCGACATCGACGTGCTCGGCAAAAGCCCCAGCAACCTCTGCTTCGGCGGTCCCGATGGCCGCACGGTCTACGTCACCGAAGTCGAACACACCCGGCTGGTGAAGTTCCGCGTCGAGCGGCCCGGCCTCGCGTGGCAACGCGGACAGAAGAAGTGAGCGACCCCGTCTCCGACAGTCAATGAGCGACAACATGCCTCGAACCACCATCACCGAAGAAGAGCTGCGAGCCTATCTCGCCGAGCAATTGCCGGCCGAGCGGATGGCGTCCATCGAGCGAACGTTGAGAGATTCAGAATCGTTGCGACAGCAACTCGCCACGCTCGCGCGGGACACCGATCAAGGCGGCGTCACTGTCGGCGAGGTCTGGCGGCGCGGACGTTTGAGTTGTCCAACTCGCAGCCAACTCGGAGCGTATCTGCTGGGCGCGCTCGAGGACGCTCCACGCGAATACTTGGAATTCCACCTGCAAACCGTTGGCTGCCGAGTCTGCAACGCGAATTTCGCCGACTTGCAACAAGCCCAGTCCGCCGCGCCGGAAAAGCAGCGCCGACGACGCAAATACTTCGAGTCCTCCGCCGGCTACTTGCGGCGTGATTAGGATCGCAGAAACTCGGTCAGGCCGAGGGCCTGCTTCACGTCGTCAAAGCTCAGCAATTCCCCCGCGAGCGAATCGACGCGGCCGTGATTGAGCAATGTGCTGGCCAATTTGCGAATGGACGCGCCGGCCGCCAGCAGCGTCGCGATCGGATCGACCATGATCTTGAAGCCAAGCTGCTGCAACTCGTCCGCACTGAGGATCGGAGTCGCTCCGCCCAACAGCATGTTCGCGAGTTGTGGATAGGGCACGTCGCGAGCGATGCGAGCGAGTTCCTCTCGGCTGCGCGGCGCTTCCACGAAGCAGACATCCGCTCCGAGTTCGCCGTAACGGCAAGCGCGGTCGATCGCCGCATCGAGTCCCTCGACCGCTCGCGCGTCGGTGCGGGCGAAGATCACGAAGTCGGGATCTCGGCGCGCATCCAGCGCGACGCGCAGCTTGCCGAGCATCTCGTCCGCCGGAATGACTTGCTTGCCGGCGAAGTGCCCGCAGCGTTTCGGGCTGACCTGGTCTTCCAGCAGAATTCCTGCTGCACCAGCTTGCTCGAAGTCGCGCACCGTGCGAGCGACATTGTTCAGATCGCCGTGCCCCGTATCTCCGTCAGCGACCAGCGGGATCGAGATTCGAGATGCCATGCGCCGCACCGCCTCGGTCATTTCGGAGAGCGTGACCAAGCCCACGTCCGGCCAACCGAAGACACTGGCCGACACGCCGAAGCCACCCAAGAACAACATCTCGCAACCCGCTTGTTCAAGCAACCGCGCCGTGAAGACATCGTGCGGTGCGAGCGTCTTAATGATTCCCGGTCGGGCAAGCAGTTCGCGCAATCGGCGTGCGGTGGTCATGAGTGTTCCTTCTGTTCGGCCGACCGCCGTGAGCCGATGGCCGACCGCCGTTATCTCACTTTTCAATCGCCATCAAAAAGTGAGATAACGGCGATCGGCTGTCGGCGACCAGCTTTCGGCCGGAGGGGTGCTTGCGAGCTTGCTCTTCGCGGTGGCGGCGTCCCATCATGTCGCCCCCCACCCGGAATTCCAATCAATGCGGAGGTCATCCATGAGACGGTCGAATCTGTTCAGACTCTGTTTGCTGGTCCTCGTTTCATCGGCGACTGCTTCAGCAAGTGCCGCAGAAGTTTGGTCGCGGTTCCGAGGTGAGGGAGGATCGGGACGAGCGGCGCCCGGATCAAAGCTGCCGACGGAAATTGGGCCAGACAAGCATGTCGTCTGGAAAATCGACTTGGCTCCAGGCCATTCGTCGCCGGTCGTCATTGGCGATCGGATTTACGTCACCGGCGAGAAGGAAAAGCAACTGGTGACGATCGCTCTGGACCGTGCGACCGGAAAAACGCTGTGGGAGAGGGTCGCTCCGCACGAAAAGCTCGAAGCCGTGCATGGCATCGGCAGCCACGCTCAGTGCAGCCCGTCAGCCGATGACGAGCGAGTGGTCGCGCTATTCGGCAGTTGTGGGTTGTTCTGCTACGACCGCGATGGGAAAGAACTGTGGAAAGTCCCGATGGGGCCGTTCAAGAACGAATTCGGAGCGGGAAGCTCGCCGCAGATCGTGGACGACCGCGTCATCGTGTGTCAGGACCACGACACCGATTCGTTCCTCGCCGCTTATGACAAGCGGAACGGAAAGGTCTTGTGGCGGACGGATCGGGCGGAGTTTCCTCGCAATTATTGCACGCCGCTGATTCTGACGGTGAATGGCCGCAAGCAGATCGTGGTGGCTGCGACTCTGCGAGTCGTCGGCTACGACTTCGAGACCGGCAAAGAACTGTGGACGGTGCGCGGCATCTCGCGGATGGTGTCGCTCAGTCCGTTCTTGACCGAATCGGGGACGTTGATCACTGGCGGTTGGGCGGCCGGTGGCGATGAGACGGAACGCATCTCGGTGCAGCCGTTCTCGGTTGTTAAGAAAGACCTCGATAAGAACGGCAACGGCACGCTCGAAAACGACGAGCTGCCCAAAGGAGACATCAAGCAACGCTTCCCTCAGGTGGATCGCAACAAAGACGGCTCGCTGACCGAAGCGGAGTACGAATACTTCCGCACGCTGTTCGAGCAGGGGCAGAACTCGATCGTCGCCATCAAACCCGGAGCGACCGGCGAGGCCACCGAATCTCACTTGCTGTGGAAGCAGCGGAAGCTCGTTCCGTTTTGCTCGTCACCGGTCGCGGTCGGCGACTTCATCTTCACGGTCAAAGACGGCGGCATCTTCGCCTGCCTCGACCTGAAGAACGGCAAGCACATCAAACAAGGCCGAGCGTCCGGGACCGACGACTACTACAGCTCACCGGTGGCCGCCGACGGCAAGCTGTTTTTGATCGACGAAGAAGGTCGGCTCACCGTCCTGAGCGCCGATCCCGAATGCCGCACACTGCACACCGCCGACTTCGGCGAGAAAGCGTTCGCGACCCCCGCCATCGTCGGCAACCGGCTCTACCTGCGGACGAACGGCCATTTGTATTGCTTCGGCGAGCCAAAGTAGACCGGTCACTCCGTGACCGGAACGTTCGAGTCACGGAGTGACTCGTCTACATTCGCCGTAAGTCAACTTAGCTCGGTGCCGACACGATCACTTTGCTCGGACGCACGACGCGGTCGTGCAGGACGTAGCCGCGTTCGACTTCCATCAACACCGTCATTGGCGGGTGGTCGGCCGATGGCATCTGCGTGATCGCTTCATGCAGATTGGGATCGAACGGCTGACCGACACTGGTGATCGCCTTGGCATCATTGCGGCCGAGAATCTCCTCGAACTGCTTGAGCGTCATCTCGACTCCCTTGGTCAGGTCTTCGAGCTTGCCCCCTTTTTGCGCCGCTTCCAGCGACCGCCGCAGATTGTCGAGCCCCGGCAGGATATCTCGGATGACCGGCAGCGCGGAGTACTTTGCGGACTGCTCGGCTTCACGCTGCTGGCGTTTGCGGAAGTTTTCAAATTCCGCTTGGACACGTTTCCAACTCGCGAAGAATTGGTCGCGTTCATTTTGCAGCGCCGAGAACACGGCATCGGCCGAGTCGTTGGAAGCCACCGCCTCCGCAACAGCGGCCGCGACGTCTTCAGGATTGGAATCAGCATTCGTGGGCATTGGATTTTCGTCAGGCATGGCAGTGTTGAGATTTGAAAATTGAGATTTGAAATTTGAGATTTCGTCTACGACGACTCTCCCGTGAACCAGTCTTTGACTTTATCGAAGAATGACGAGCGATGCTGGCTGACGTTGGCTTGTTCGAGTTCCGCCAGCTTCAGCAACAGCTCGCGTTGTTCGTCGGAGACTTTCTTGGGAACTTCAATGTGAACCTCGACGAGCAGGTCGCCCGATCGGCCGCCGCGCGGGTCGGGCATGCCACCGCCGCGCAACCGAAAGACTTCGCCCGAATGCGTGCCGGGCGGAATGTCTTGCTGCTTCTTGCCGTCGAGCGTCGGAACTTCGATGTCTGCTCCGAGCGTTGCTTGTGAGTAGGTGATCGGCACATGACAGATCAGGTCTTGGCCGTCGCGCTCAAAGAGATTGTGTTCTTTGACGTTGATCTCGACATACAGATCGCCGCGCGGTCCGCCGTTCGTGCCGGGTTCCCCTTCGCCTCGCAAGCAAAGCGACATGCCGGTATCCACTCCTGGCGGAATGCGAGCATCCAGCCGCACTTTCTCGACCTTGCGGCCGGAGCCGGTGCAATCGGCGCACTTGTCTCGGACGATCTTCCCTTCGCCTCGGCAGGCGGGGCAGGGCGTTTGGATGCGGAAGAAGCCCTGCGACTGCACGACTTGGCCTTGTCCGTTGCAGTAATCGCACTTCGCGGCCGTCGATCCCGCTTTCGCTCCGGAGCCATTACAGGTTCCGCAAAGTTCTCGGCGTTTGATTTCGATCTCGCGCGAGCAGCCCTGGGCCGCTTCGAGCAGATCAATCGTCAGCGACGCCTTGAGGTGGTCCCCTTGAGTCGGTCGCGGCCCGCCGCCGCGACGGCGTCCCCCGCCGAAGCCGAAGCCCTCGAACAGGTCGCCGAACATCTCGAAGATGTCGCCGACGTCCTGGAATCCGCCCCCTGCGTGGCCGGCTCCTTTGACCCCGTCGTGGCCGAAGCGGTCGTAGCGTGCCCGCTTGTCGGACTCGCTGAGCACTTCAAACGCCTCGGCCGCTTCTTTGAAGCGACCAATGGCGGCCTCGTCACCCGGATTGCGATCCGGGTGATTGGCCAAGGCCAACTTTTTGTAAGCCTTCTTGATTTCATCCGTGCTCGAGTCCTTTTTGACGCCGAGCACTTCGTAGTAGTCACGTTTGGCAGCCATCGTGGGCATGATGATTTCAAAGGACGAATTCCGAAACCCAAAAGACGAAAGAAATCTGCAGGTCGAAATCCGAAAGGTGTGTCCGGTCAGGTGAGTTTGGAGACGTGTTCGTCGTTCAACAGCTTCTCGTCTCGGAATTTAATCGCTGACGAACTCGAACGACTTGCATGGCAACATCTCCAGGAATTCAGTCGTGGATCAGTCCGCGTCGTGCGGAGGTCTGTGAGGAAGGTCGAATGGCAAACTTTCGACGAAGCGTGACGTGACATGTCCAACCGTTAATGGCATCGGCAATTCGCACCAAGCGTCAAGCAGCACATCCCGGTCCAAAATGGCAGTGGAGTCGTCGCGGGCGGATCGGTTCCCTGGTCGAAAGCGGTCGTATTCATGGTCTTGGCCTCGTGAAACGTGTTGGGCGGAGTTTAGCCGAAACGCCTGCGTTGGACGACGAGCCTTGGGAACGGTGGTGTTGGAGTTCCGAAGCGGACGGTATCGGTTCCGCGGCAGAACGCCCTGCGTCGCGATCCACGGAGCGAAAGACATCAAGCAGATGTTCCGCCGGCTGGAAGAGCCGTCGAAATGGTGACCTCGCCGTGTCGCGGCGATGTCAAAACAAAGCGGTGACCGGATTCTCCGGGACCACATGATGTGGCTGACCGCTGAGGTCGATGACTGTTGTGCTCGGATCGAATCCCAAGGCGTGATAGATCGTAGCCACGAAATCGCGAGCGTGGACGGGGTTGTCCTTGGGGTACGCGGCGATCGCGTCGCTGCTGCCATAGACCTGTCCGCCTCGGATGCCGCCGCCGGCGAACACGCTGCTGTAGACCCAGGGCCAATGATCTCGGCCGGCGGGCTTGTTGCCGTTGATTGCGGGGGTGCGGCCGAACTCTCCCGTCCAGGCGACTAAGGTTTCATCCAACATCCCACGCTCGGCGAGGTCTTCCAGCAACGCGGAAAAACCTCGGTCCATCGGCGGCAGCAATTCTTCTCGCAGCATGCGGAAGTGGTCGCCGTGCGTGTCCCAATGATTTTCATGTCCCGGCCAAGCGACGGTCACGAGGCTCACGCCCGCCTCAACCAGTCGTCGCGCGACCAAGCAACTGCGGCCGAACTTACTGTCGCCGTAGCGTTCGATCGTCGCGGGCTTTTCATCTTCGATGGAGAATGCTCGCCAAGCACCGCCGGAATTGAGCACGTCGAGCGCCTGAGCTTGATGCCTGGCGAATTGCTGCTCGCCCTTGCCGCTCGACCGCGTTCCACGTGTGATCGAATCGAGAAGCTGAAGTCGATTCGATAGTCGTTGGGACGAGACCCCCTCGGATAAGCGAAAGTCCGCTGGCAGAGTCCCCGGCAAATCTTTCTTCTCCGGATAGAAAATCTGCAACGGGTCGTACTGCGAACCCAGGAAGCCGGCTGTTTGTCCGGCGAAGCGTTCAAACATCCCGTGTCCGATCCACCACGGAAGTTGCACCGCTGCCGGCAGGCCGTTGCGGTAACCGCGCAGTTGCTGGATCACACCGCCAATCGACGGCGAGTCGCGCCGATCGAGATAGAACTCCGGAGTCGGATCGCGCGGAGTGTGTGGAAAACCGGTGAGGTTGTAGTGTGATCCGCCTCCATGAAACGTCTGGTCGTGATGCATCGAGCGAATGATTGCGTAGCGGTGCGCGTTCCGCGCGAGTTGCGGCAGCAGTTCGCAGATTTGCGTTCCGGGCACGCTGGTCGGGATCGGCCGAAATTCGCCGCGAGGCGCTTCGGGCGCATCCGGCTTCAAATCAAACGTCTCCTGCTGAGGAGGACCACCAGTCATGTAGAGCAGGATTCCGGCCTTGGCCTTAGCGCCAGGTCGGCTCTCCGCGCCCGCAGCTTGCCGATGCCGCAACAACTCCGGCAGCGTCAAACCGAGCGATGACAGCCCGCCCATTTGTAGGAACACGCGACGCCGCATTTTCAGAATGGATTCATCAAGCAGCATGGGGGCTTGATTCCTCGACGGGAGCGGGCAGGTCGAACCGGTACGTTGAAGACAATTCTCCCGCTTCGCTCGGAACGATGTCAACGAGTCGTACGAGTTTCGTAAAGCGCGGCGTTTCGGCATTCAAGCTCAGCAACGGCTTGTTCGCGTGACTGTTTCCATCCCCTTCGAGCCTTCTTGTATTTGACCGAACGTTCCATCTTCTCGCAGGCATCAATCCAGTCACGAAGTTGGGCAGGCGACATGTCACGTAGATCGCGACCGCGAAGGGCTTGTTGGGTTATTGTGAGTGAGTCCATCGCCGCATCAGCCGAACAGTTCAGAGCCGTGAAGATCACTTCTTTGCTCAACGAGTTTCAAGGTCTATCACGACAGAAACAAGCGATGAATTCTGCTGTCGGCACATCCGTAATACAGCTTTGCCATTCCTAGGTTATCATCTCTTCGAAATTCCAACCGACCTTGGCAGAAGTGCAGGAGCGAGTGTCGATGATGCTGTATTGGCTTGAACAACACCGCGAGGAACTGTTGCGGTTTGCTGGCGAGTTGGTCGCGACGCCGAGTCCAAACTTGCCGGGCGATGAACGGGCTGTTGTGTCGGTCATCCTGGCCGAGATGGAACGGCTGGGTCTCGCAGGGGCCGAGATCGCGGCGAAGGAACCACATCGGCCGAATGTGATCTTCCGCTTGCCGGGCCAGCAGCCGGGGCCGATGCTGATGCTGTGCGGGCACAGCGATACGAAGCCGGTGGGCGAGGCGACTCAGTGGCGGACGGACCCGTTTCAACCGGTCATTCGCGACGGCAAGTTATTCGGTTTGGGTTCGACCGACATGAAGGGTGCGGTGGCGGCGATGATCTATGCGACCGCCGCGCTCAAGCACTGCGAGACCCCTTTGCTCGGAGACGTGTTGCTGGTGATCAACGCGGACGAAGAACGCTCGATGCGGTACGGTTCCGAGTTCCTGGCGACGGAATACGGTCTTCGCGCGGACGTGGCTTTGTTGGGAGAGCCGTCTGGTATCGACGGACCGGAGTTTGAGTTTTTGCATCTGCTGTCTCGCGGCATCTCGTGTTTCAAGATTCGAGTCCACGGAACGCAGATGCACAGCAGCCTGACGGACCGGCTCCCTTCCATCAATGCGAATGTGCAACTGGCCGAGGTGCTCGCGCGGATGAACCGCGAGCTGCAACTCACGTTCGTCCCGCACGCCTTGTGCTCGGCACCGACCGTCAATCTCGGTGTCAAAATCGAAGGGGGCGTCGGCTACGGCGTCTGTCCGGGATGGGCCGAGTTCCAATCGGACATCCGCACGTTGCCGGGGATGACGCGACAGCAACTTCAGGCCGATCTCGATCGCTGCTTGAATGCCATCCGCCGAGACAATCCCGGCCTGCGAGTCGAATTGGAATTCGAGCATCCACCGCTGGATTGGACTCCGCCGACAGAAGTGTCGGCCGAACACCCGTTGGTCGCCGCGCTGCTCGGTGCTGCCGAGCAAGTCCTGGGTTGGCGTCCGAAGTTGAGCGCGTTTCCCGGTGGCACCGACGCCTCGAAGTTTCAAGGCGTGGCCGGCATCCCAACCATCCCCAGCTTCGGTCCCGGATGGTTGAATCTCGCTCACGGACCGAACGAGTGCGTGAGTGTCGAGGCAATCGTCCAAGCCGCGAAGATGTATGCGCTCGCGGCGCAATCCTACTTGAGCGGATAGCGGAGTCGCACTTCTAAGGGACAACTCCTGCCGTTCATGTCAGCCCCGGTCCGGCCCTTGTGGCAGAGATGTTTCCAGAATCAAATCCGCCGCCTCAAAACTCGTTGCCCCCACGAGTCTCTCACGAGCCACGATTTATGCAGACGTTGATTGAAGCCGACGAGATTCAAAAAGTGGTCGCCGACTTGGGGAGGCGGATCGCTACCGAGTATCAGGGGGAGCCTCTGACGGTGCTGGGAGTGCTCACGGGGAGCATCGTCTTCCTTGCGGACCTGATTCGAACCATCGACTTGCCGCTGCGAGTCGGCTTGATTCAAGCCTCCAGTTATCGCGGGGCGACAACTCGACCGCTGGAACTGCGGATCAATGATTCGCTGGTGCCGGACATCCGCGACCGCGCGGTCCTGCTGGTGGATGACATCTTCGACACCGGCCAAACATTGTCCGCACTGATCGACACGATCCGCGGCAGCTCGCCACGCAGCGTCCGTTCGGCCGTACTGCTCTGGAAGACCGGCAAGGCCAAAGTTCCCATCCAACCCGACTACCACTGCTTCCCGATTCCCGACCGATTCGTGGTCGGCTATGGTCTGGACTACAACGACGACTACCGGCACCTGCCATTCATCGCGGCGCTGGAGCCGAAAGACTTGTGAAGTTCTATTCCTTCCAATCGAAAAGGTTGCGTCATGACACAACTCTCACGCCGTGAGTTCACACAAGCCACATTGGGATCGTTGCTGGGCTATTCGCTGCTGGAAACGATCTTCCGGCAAGACGCCTTCGCGGATGAGGTCAAGCCGCTCGCGATTGAGTGGCTCAAACAGGTCAACTCGCTGGCGGCCGACGTGCGCGATCAGAAGCTCAAGCAGGTCGAGTGGCAGAAGCAGATCGAAGCGTTGTTCCAAAAGATTGACCCGGCCGACGTGCTGCCGTTGATCGACTTCGATGCGCTCACGAAGGACTTGAAGATCGTGGACAACGGAGCCAACAGTCTGCGGCCCAAGTTTCCGAAAATCGAAGGGCTGCCGACCGAGTATGTGTTTGGCCGGCAAGTCTTCGCGCTCAAGAAAGGCCGCTCGGTCGTGCCGCACGGGCACGACAACATGGCGACCGCGTTCCTGATCTTGAAAGGGGACTTTCACGGCCGGCTGTACGACCGGGTCAAAGATGAGAAGTCGCACATCCTCATCAAGCCGACCACCGACCGTGAGTTTCATCGCGGCGAGGCTTCGTCGATCTCGGACGACAAGGACAACGTCCACTGGTTTCAGGCGAAGTCCGAGACCGCATTCATCTTCAACATTCATGTGCTCAACGTCCGCCCGGGCAAAGGCGAGGCAACCGGTCGCGTGTACCTCGACCCGAACGGCGAAAAGCTGGCCGACGGCTTAATCCGCGCGAAGCGATTGGAGCACAAGCAGGCTCACGAGATTTATGGATAACGTGAATCGCTCGCTGAAACCTCGTCCCGAATCGTGCGTGATGCCATCAACCCGTCACAGCGGGATCAGCGGCCTCAATGATGTCGAGTAATCCCTCAGCCGTCTTGGCTTGGCAAAGCTTCTCGCGCACAAACGCGCTCTTCGCCACGTTCGCCAACTGAGCCAGGAAGAACACCTGCAAGTTCGGTCGGTCGGCTGGCGTGACCAGCAGAAAAATCAGCCGCACCGGCTCAGTGGCAGTCGGGCTGAAGAGGATGCCCTCGTCGGAGCGACCAAAGACCAGCAACGGTTTCACCAGCTTCGGACAACGAGCATGCGGGATCGCGACGCCGAAGCCCACGTCCGTCGTCAGGAGCTGTTCTCGCGCCAGGGCCAGCGCCGCGACGTCCACATCGGGAGGGAGACTGCCCTTCGGAATGGTGGCGATGAGTTCGCGAATCCCCCCTTCGGCCGTGGTTGCGGTGACGTTCAGTTGGATCGAACCGGCTTCGAGCGCGTCCTTCAAAAACAGCCGCGGCAAGCGCGGGTACTCATCTTCGATTTTGCCGACGATCTCTTCCAGGATGTCTTCCAGTGTGATCAGCCCGACCGGAATCTGGCCGTCCATGACGACGGCCATGTTGGCTCCGTCACGTTGCAGTTCCTGCATCGTGATTTCCAGGTTGTCTCCCGGAGCAACGATCCGCAGTGGCCGCAGAATCCGCTGCCAGTCGCGGTCATGCTCGTCCAACAGCAGCAGGTCTTTCATCAGCAGATACTTGACCGGCTCGTGCGACTTCGGATCGAGCACGGGGATACGCGAGAAGCGATGCTCACGCACGGTCCTCAGGACTTCCGGCAGCGGCGTGTCGGACGGCAACGTTTTCACCTGCGGCCAGGCGATCATCGCGTCGCGGACCGTCTGCTTACTGAGATCGAACAGGTTCTCGACCATCAGCAATTGATTGAACGAGAAGCTGCCGGTGGCCTGTGTGGCGAACAGCAGCATCCGCAGTTCCTGCTCGGTGTGGGCGACTTCGTGATGGTCCGCCTCCAGACCCAGCATCTTGAGAATCAAATCGCAACCGGCATTGACCGCCAGCATCGGCACATAGAACAAGCGATAGCACCACATCATCGGCGCAGCGACCGCCAACGTCGTTTGCTCAGCCCGGCGGATCGCCAAAATCTTTGGGGCTTGTTCGCCGATCAGAATGTGCAAGAACGTGATCAGGCAGAATGACACGATCACGGACAAGATATGGCTGGCGTTCGACGTCATCCACGCCGGTCGACCAATCACGCTTTCCAACAGGTGAGTAAACGCCGGCTCGCCCACCCAGCCGAGTCCCAGGCTAGCGATCGTGATGCCAAGCTGCGTCGCCGACAGAAACTCATCCAACTCGTCGAGCATTCCGCGAGCCAGCTTCGCCCGGCGATTCCCCGTCCGAGCCAACTCCTCGATGCGCGTGGTGCGAACTTTGACGAGCGCAAACTCCGCCAGCACAAAGAAGCCGTTCAGCAACACCAACACGAGGGCCAGCAGAAGCAACAGCCCGGTTTTTAGGTCCATAGTGCGAGAAACTGTAAGTGGCCCCGCTCAGAGCGACAACGCGCGCGACCGATTGGCCATGCCCCCAGGAATCATTCGACCTATCGTTCCGGCTTGGGAACTCGTCGATCCGCTGGGCTGGAGCCGCGCCGGCCTTTGCCACGCTTGGGCTTCTTTTGCGCAAGGGTGAAGGCCATCTGGCTCGGATCGTCTGCGGCAACCGGTTGGCCGAGTTGCTTCTTCAATTCCAGAATGCGGTCGCGGAGTTGAGCAGCACGCTCGAATTCCAGATTCTGGGCGGCGATGAGCATCTCCGCTTCGAGTTCATTGAGGAATTCTTGCGTGATGTATTGCGTCTCGCTGAGTCCGGCGGATTCGGTGACGACTCGCTGAGCGGCGATTTCCTCTTCGATGCCGCGACGGATCGCCTTCTTAATCGTCTCCGGAGTGATGCCGTGCTCGGCGTTGTAAGCCAGTTGGCGTTCGCGACGGCGACTCGTTTCCTCGATGGCGTGTTGCATCGAATCGGTCACTTTGTCTGCGTAAAGGATGACCTCGGCGTTCACGTTACGGGCGCTGCGGCCGATGGTTTGGATCAAGCTCGTCGCGCTGCGCAGGAAGCCCTCTTTATCGGCGTCGAGGATCGCGACCAGCGAGACTTCCGGGATGTCGATCCCCTCGCGGAGCAGGTTGACGCCGATGATCGCATCGAATTTCTGCTCGCGCAGTTCGCGAATGACTTCGACCCGCTCGATGGCATCCAACTCCGAATGCAGCCACTTGCAGCGGATACCGTCTTCGACGAGGTAATTCGTGAGGTCTTCGGCCAAGCGTTTGGTGAGCGTCGTGACGAGCACTCGTTCGTTGCGTTCGGCTCGTTTACGGATTTCCTCTTTGAGATGCGGGACTTGACCGCGTGCTGGCAACACATGGACCTGCGGATCGACAAGGCCAGTTGGGCGGATCACTTGCTGCACGACTTCGCCACCGGCTTGCTCCAGTTCCCAATCGTTGGGAGTGGCTGAGACGAACACCGCTTGGGCGCGAATCTTTTCAAACTCCTCGAATTGCAGCGGCCGGTTGTCCAGAGCCATCGGCAAACGGAAACCGTGTTCGACGAGAGTTGTCTTGCGCGATTTGTCTCCCGCGTGCATCCCGCGCACCTGCGGGATTGTGACGTGCGACTCGTCGATGAAGATTAAGAAATCTTTCGGGAAGAAGGCGAACAAAGTGTCGGGCGGTTCACCCTTCTTGCGACCGGCGAGTGCTCGCGAATAGTTCTCGATGCCAGGGCAGAAGCCGGTCTCGCGGAGAAGTTCCATGTCGTAGCGCGTTCTCGCCGAGAGACGCTGGGCTTCGAGCAGCTTCCCCTCCTGCCGCAATTGATCGAGCCGCTCCGCAAGTTCCGCCTCGATCTCTTCGACGGCGTGCGCAATCCGCTCCTGGGGAAGGACGAAATGCTTCGCCGGGTAGACGTACATTTCATCGAGCCGCTTCGCCTCCTCGCCGGAGAGCGGGTTGATGATCGACAACCGCTCGACTTCGTCCCCCCATAACTCAATGCGATAGGCGTACTCTTCATACGCCGGCCAGACTTCGACGACGTCGCCACGCACCCGAAACTTGCCGCGTGACGGCTCGAAGTCGTTGCGGTCGTATTGAATGTCGATCAGCCGCAGCAGCAGTTCGTCGCGATCGACGGTATCGCCCGGCCGCAACGTGACCATCATTTCGAGATAGTCCTTCGGCGAACCAAGGCCGTAAATGCACGACACGCTGGCGACGACGATCACGTCCCGGCGGCTTACCAACGCCGACGTTGCCGCCAGGCGCAGCCGATCGATGTCGTCGTTGATCGACGAGTCCTTCTCGATGTAGATGTCGCGTGCCGGGATGTACGCCTCCGGCTGGTAATAGTCGTAGTAGCTGACGAAGTACGACACGGCGTTGTGCGGAAAGAACTCTTTGAACTCGCCGTAAAGCTGCGCGGCAAGCGTCTTGTTGTGCGACAGAATGAGCGTCGGCCGATTCATCCGCTCGATGACGTTGGCCATCGTGAAGGTCTTGCCGGAGCCGGTGACACCCAGCAACACCTGATTTCGCTTGCCTTCGTCAATGCCTCGGCAGAGCGAGTCAATGGCCTGCGGCTGATCGCCGGCTGGCTGAAACGGAGCAACGAGTTGGAAGCCGGACATATCTCCCTCATGGCTACGAACGAGACGGGCGAGCGGGGCGGCGTCAGCCCAATGGCGCTCGCTTTGGAAGGTAGCAGGCACATTCCATGTGCCGTCAGCCTGAGAAACGCCGACGGCACATGGAATGTGCCTACTACATTGACGCCGCCCCGCTCGCCAGAATGTCTCACGAAGGATAGTCCGTTGACACCGGAATAGGCCGGACTACCATGTTTCGTGTTGCTGAGATTCAATCTCACGGGGGCGAAAACGCTCGTCAAAACATGTACGAAGACGCCATTTGTAGCGAAGACGTGATCTGCCACTGTCTCAAAGTCACGCAGGCCGAAGTTGAATCGGCCATCGTGACCTCAGACGATCCCTCGTTGCGTTGCGTCATGCGGATGACCGGGGCCGGGACCGGCTGCACGGCGTGTCATCAAGCGATTCGCAACATGGTCCGTGCTCAGTGCCCGCCCGCCGCGTCTTCGCCGACTTGCGTGATGAGGTAGTTCTGCAGGCCCAGTCGCTGGATCAAGTCGATTTGCGTTTCCAGCCAATCGACGTGCTCTTCGGACTCCACGAGAATCTTTTCGAGCAGATCGCGACTGCCGCCGTCGTTCTCGGCGATGCACAGCTTGACCGCGTCGTTGTACTCCTTGACCCCGTTGGACTCGAGCGTGAGGTCATATTGGAACTGGTCCTCGACGTCGGTGCCGGCGCGGATGACGTCATATCGAGCGATCTCCGGCACCCCCTCCAAAAACAGGATGCGGTCGATAAGCATTTCCGCATGCTTCATTTCGCCCATCGACTCGGAATAGTGCTTGGCGGCCAGACGATTTAGCCCCCAGTTCTTACACATCTTGGCTTGGATGAAGTACTGATTGATCGCGGTCAATTCGATCGTCAGCCCCGCGTTCAGGGCATCAATGACTTTCTGGGAACCTTTCATGAGAAATTCTCCTGTTGATGAAAGCGCCGGCAATCGGCGGAATTTCGATTCGGGAAATGTGACAAGCGGCGGATTCTAGTGGGCAATGACCATTGATCCACGGCCTTGGTCAGCCAAGCTCCAAAAAACGCTGAACTGAGATGTGATCCCTGCACGAGAGTCGGTCTCAGTGGCTGTCCGAGAAGCATTCAGTGCGACGCGATCGCTTCAATGACCGACAACTCGCTGGCCGTCGGCACGACTCGCTGCCACGCGAAGCCGCACCTGTCGAGCAACCGGCAGTACTCCGTTTCCGTCCGCTCTTGTCCGCCGGTGACCACCATCATGGCGAGGTCGAACCACTTCCCATGAAATGGTTCCGGACCGTCGGGCAAGACGAATTCGGCCACCAGCAATCGGCCATCCGACGGCATGACGGCTCGGCAGTTTTTCAGGATCGTGGTCGCTGGCTGGTCTCCCCAGTCGTGAATGATGTGCCGCAGGAAGTAAGCGTCCGCGCCGCTGGGGACGGATTGAAAGAAGTCACCCGCGATGAATTGCACGCGCTCAGCAACGCCCGCTTGAGTGAGGTTGGCCTTCGCGCGGTCGATGACGTCGGCACGGTCGAACAAGATCGCTTGCAGTGACGGATACTTGGCGAGCACAGCCGCGAGCACACTGCCGTTGCCGCCGCCGATGTCGGCCAGGACGCGAATGCCGGAAAAGTCGAACGCCGCCAGCATGGATTCGGTCTCACGACCATGCACGCCGACCATCCCCTGATCGAAGATCGCGGCGTTCTCCGGAGTGTGACGCAGAAACTCGAACAGAGGTTCGCCGAAGACATGCTCGAACGCCGTCTCGCCGGTCTGCACGTTGTGCAGCAAGTCGCCCCAAGCTCGGTATTGCCAATCGCCACGCATCCAGGCGAGCGCGGAGAGCGAACCCGCCGTGTCGCTGAGCAAGCATTCCGACAACGGCGTCAATGCAAAACGGTGCTCTGCGTCTTCGCGAAATACTCCACTGCTGGAGAGCGCTCGCAGTAGACGATACAGCGACCGAGTGTGCGTGCCGGTCTCGACGGCAA
Source organism: Planctomyces sp. SH-PL62 (assembly GCA_945893045.1). Classification (GTDB taxonomy): domain Bacteria; phylum Planctomycetota; class Planctomycetia; order Planctomycetales; family Planctomycetaceae; genus SXKJ01. Next base: position 11,027 of record CAMDEA010000108.1, on the reverse strand, counting down.
GTTCTTCGGCCGTGCGTGGTCCGGCCGACAACAAGTCGGGAACGCGCAGCCGCACGGCCACATAAATCGCCTGTGTCAACCAGAAGCCGGCGATCAGACGGTTCAGTTCGTCTCTCGGCGAAGTCATGGCAGCCCTTTCTTCGGTCGCGGACGCAAGACACTCCGCTGACTTTGCAGATTCTTTTGAACGCTCTGCCGAGCGAGCTTTTTCTGCAACTGCGGAAACTTTGTGGCGGGACGCCGAGCGCCCCCTTCGCCGCGTGACATGATTGTCCTCCAGTGTCGCCCACCCTCGTCTTGCCAGACCCGCCCCCACACTTCTTACCGAGATTATTCATGGCCTACTCATTGTGGAGAGCAGCGTGTTGCGATGTAACCCGAAGCGTCAGCGAGGGAGTGTGTGATGACTCCCTCGCTGACGCTTCGGGTTACATCGCGGCCATGAATAATCTCGGCTTACGGGTGCATTCGTCAGTCCTTGGCTGTCTTTGCGCGTTTCAGGCAGTCGGCCAATTCATCGACAACAACGCCCGCGCCGGGGCCGCGCAACATGCCGTAGTGCGTACCGGGAATCCAGTGGACCTCGACGCCGTCGCGCGCTGTCTTCCGCCAGAACCAGCCGACCGGACACAAACTGACCAGACTGCTCTGCGACAGCCGGGCGCGGAAGTGCGTGATGCGCCCCGGATACGGCGCGACGAGATGCTCGCGCGTGACCGTCGTGTGCGTGCGCAGTCCTTCGTCCAGCACCGTGTGAAACATCCGGCGAATCAGCCGCGATCGCACGTTGCGAATCAGTCCGATCAAGTGCGTGTGCAGGCAGACGCGATAGTTGATCGCGTAGAACCAATCGAGCCAGAACGGCACATGCGACGGCGGATCGAAGATCACCAGCAGCCCGATTTGATCACCCTGCCGCAACAGTTCGCGAGCCAGTTCCACCACGATGATCCCACCGGCCGAATAGCCGCTGAGAAAATACGGTCCCGTCGGCTGCACTTTCTTGATCTCAGAGATGTAGGCCGAGACCAGCCGATAGATCGACATCTGACGAATTGTTTTCACCTGCTTCGCGCTGGCCGGCTGCAAGCCGTAGACCGGCTGATCCGCGCCGAGCGCATTCGCGATGTCCTGAAATGCCAGCAGGTCGCCGTAACCGGCGGGGACGAAGAACAGTGGCAGTTGATCGCCTCCCTGTTGCAACGGCACGAGATGCACGCGCGGCACGTCGAGTTCCAAGTTGCGCAGCTTGCTGCCGGGAACTTCCTGGAATCCCCGCGGCGGCTCTTTGTCTGAATACAAGTACGTCGCGATCTCCTCAACCGACCGTCGCATCCGCAACGGGTTCAGAGACAGCTCCATGCCGAGGTGCTGCCCAAGCTGTGTCCGCAATTCGATCGCCATCAGCGAATCTAAACCCAACTCCGACAGCGGCTGCTTCGGGTCGATCGACTCCACCGGCATCCGCATGACCCGCGCGGCGTGGCTGCGCACCAGTTCGATCAACTCCGGTTGAGCCACCGGCAAGGGGTCGGGAGTCTTTTTCAGGTCGGCGGCAACCAACTCTCGATCGCTCACCCGCCCAACCGCCGACCTGAAAAAGACTCCCGACCCCGTCGCGCCGCTCGTCGCATCGCACTGCGCCAAATACAGCGTGTGATTCGAATCATCCCGCTGCGTCGCATCATTGAGACACGCCACATGCTCAAATCCCGTTTCGCCGAGCACCTGGCACCAGCGATCGCGGCGCATCAGCGGATAATCGGGGCGCAAATCGGTGTCCTCAAAACTCCACCAGCCGTCGATCAGCGTGAAGACCATATCCCCCCACAGCGGCGGGTTCGCTCCTTCGAGCAGCAGCAGCCAGCCCCCCGGCCGCAGAAGCTGACGAACGTTGGCCAGCGTTTCACGCAACCGCGGCGTCGCATGCAGCACGTTGGCCGCGACGACCAAATCGAACGAACCCGCTTCCATGTCTTGCTCACTGAGCGGCCGGCTGACATCGAACAGCCGTGTGCGTAAGAACGGGAAGTTGCCAAAGCGTTCTTGCGCCGCGCGTAAAAACAGCGGCGACAGATCGGTGAAGACATACTCGGACCGCTCGGCCGGGAGCTGCGGCAGCAAGTGCGTCGTCAGACCACCCGTCCCCGCGCCGACTTCCAGCACGCGGATCGTTTGGTCCGCAGGAAGCGTCGCGATCATCTCGCGCACGACTTCACCAGCGAGCCGGTTGTACCCGGCGAGCATCCGCGCCTCGCTGTAAAACTGCGCCGCCTTCTCGGTCGAGCCATCCGGAAACAGAAACGTCAACGGCTCGACGTCACCGCGCCAGATGGCCGCCAGTGCTTGTCCCGCGCGGCGCACCAAATCGCATTCGGGATAGCGTTGGTCCCATTCGACCTCGTCAAGCAATTCTTCCGCCGTGCCACTCGGCTCAGGCAACATCACGCGAAGGGGTCGGGAGTCTTTTTCAGGGCGGCGAGAGTTGAGCGTGGAGTTCGTAGCCGTGTGACCGCCGCCCTGAAAAAGACTCCCGACCCCGTCAGCCTGCAACCACCCACGCTCAACCAACCGACCCAGCACGCGAGCGATTTTGGGACGATTCTTCGTCGGGATTCGCGCGTCGATTTCCGTTGGCGAAATCTCCAAGCCGACTTGCCAGTCAAAGCCCAATTGCCTGAGAGCGGCAATGACAAACCGAATCGCGACTTCATCCAGTTGAAGCGTCATGTCACGAGACTCGTCCTCCAGGCCAACGCGCAAATGCTCAACCCGTGCGGCAATCACATCCGGGGCGGGAAGACTTGGTGAGCGGGGCGGCGTCAGCCCCCCGGTGACTGCGATGTCCGTGACGAACCGGGGGGCTGACGCCGCCCCGCTCGCCTGAGCCGCACGCGCGAATCGTTGTCGTTGGAATGCGTACGTCGGCAGTTCCACGCGAGTGCGAGCGAACGGCGCGTGAAAGCCGCGCCAGTCGATCTCCGCGCCGCGCACATACAGCTCGCCGAGACTGTGCAGCATCGTGTCGCTGTCACCGCGTCCCTTCGACAACGAGGGCAACCACCGATTGCGGCGATCTTTCACGCAGCCCATGCCCATCGCCAACAAATTCGGGTTGGGGCCGATCTCCAGAAACGTGTGGCAACCCGTCGCCGCCAACGCGTTGATTCCGTCCGCAAACCGCACCGGAGATCGCACATGCTGGACCCAATACTCACCACAACTCATCTCCTTTTCCGCGAGCTGCCCGGTCACGTTCGAGATGAGTGCCAGCTTAGGCGGCGCGTATTCGAGTCGTTCGGCCGCTTCGCGGAACGGCGGCAAGATCGGGTCCATCAAGGCCGAGTGCCCTGCGTTCGACGTGTTGAGCGGCTCGGCATCAACGCCCTCCGCGTGCAATCTTGCAGTCACCTGCCGAACGGCGTCGCGCTCACCAGAGATCACGATCGTGTCCGGCCCGTTGACGGCGGCGATCGAGATCTTTCCCTCGCAGGGCCGGAGCGCTGCGGCCACCTGTGACTCGGTCGCCATCACGACCGCCATCTCGCCGGTCTGTGGCAACGCTTGAATCAATTGGCCGCGCGTCGTGACCAACTCCAGGCCGGTCTCCAAGCTGAACACGCCCGCCGCGCAGGCCGCCGCGTATTCGCCAACGCTGTGGCCGAGCACAGCGGATGGCTCAATGCCCCACGACTTCCACAGCTCGGCGAGCGCGAACTGCAAGGCAAACAACGCGGGCTGCGTGTAGATCGTCTGGTCGAGCGTGCGGTCGGCGGCCTTGCCGTAGCCCGACCCCTTGTGGGTCGGTTGATCCCCAATTGAGCTCGAATCGACCAGGCCACAAGGGCCTGGGCTACACGTTTCGGACGATGCTGTTCTGCACCCGGCATCGGACTGATCGCCGAACAGCAACTCCGTCAGCCGCCGGTCCAACCGGTCACGCAAGAAGTCCTCACAGCGGTCAATCGCCGCGCGAAAGATCGGCTGTGTGGCGTACAGCTCGCGCCCCATGCCGGCGTACTGAGAACCTTGGCCGGTGAAGAGGAATCCGAGATTCGACCGTTCGGCAATTTCATGCCTGGGGCTGATGCCGCCGATGACCTCTGTCGGATCGCTGCCGGTGTGAAACGCTCGCAGCTTTCTTCGCAGCTCATCGCACGATGCTGCGACGACCGCGATACGCCGTTTGAAATGATCGCGCGTGGTCGCCGCCGAAAAGCAGAGGTCCGCGAGCGGCAGTTCCGGATGAGCGGCGATGAAGTCAGCGTATTTTTCCGCGAGCGATTTCAGAGCTTCGTCGGATTCAGCGGAAAGCGTGAAGAGATGCAGCGGCGAAAACGTCTCACTAACCCGAAGCGTCAGCGAGGGCGGGCGCTCCGAAAGACGAGGACTTCCAAGTTTCGTGGAGCGCCCGCCCTCGCTGACGCTTCGGGTTACTTTGTGCGAGATCACTCCCTCCACGATCACATGCGCATTCGTGCCACTGAAGCCGAAGGCACTCACCGCCGCGAGTCTGGGCTGGTGATCCACCGCCGGCCACGGGATCGACGTTGTCGGCACGGCCAGCGGTAAGTCGTTCCAAGCGAAGTGCGGATTCGGTTGGTCGAAATTCAAATGCGGCACGATACGACCATGCCGCAGCATCAACACCACTTTGAGCAACCCGGCGATCCCAGCCGCCGCTTCCAGATGACCGATGTTGGTTTTCACCGAGCCGACATACAGCCGGTTCGACGGCGTTCGCCCATCGCCGTACGCACGGTGGAGTGCCGCCAATTCAATCGGATCACCCAGCTCCGTCCCAGTGCCGTGCGCTTCAACATAGTCGATTTCGCGACCGTCGAGCTGAGCTTTGTGCAGCGCCTTGCGGATCAACCATTCCTGAGCCTGTCCATTCGGGGCTGTTAGCCCGTTGCTCGCACCGTCGTGATTGATCGCCGCCGCGCGGATGCACGCCAAGATCGGATCGCCGTCACGCCGAGCATCGGCGAGCCGCTTGAGCACGACGATGCCGCAGCCTTCGCCGCGGACGTAGCCATCGGCTGCCGCATCGAACGTCTTGCAGCGGCCGTCAGGCGCGAGCGCATGCAACCGGCAGAGCGCGATCGTCGTCGCGGGGGACAACATCAAGTTCACGCCACCCGCCATCGCCAAATGGCACTCACCCGATTGCAGCGACTGACACGCCTGATAGACCGCCACCAGAGACGACGAACAGGCCGTATCAATCTGCAAGACCGGCCCGTGCAGGCCGAGCACATAAGCGATCCGACCAGCCGCAATGCTCCGCGCGGTCCCCAGCGTTCGGTAAGCGTTGAGTTCCGCCAGACCGTTGCCGTGATGCGACCAAGTCGCGTGATCGTCGGAACTCATGCCGATGAATACGCCGGCTTCGCTGCCGCGCAAACTGGTTGGCGCGACTCCGGCCTGTTCGAGCGACTCCCAGACAACCTCCAGCAAGAGTCGCTGCTGCGGATCGAGTTCTTCCGCTTCGCGCGGAGTGATCCCAAAGAACGCCGCGTCGAATTCATCGACCGCATCGACGAAGCCGCCGTGTCGCACATACATCTTGCCCGGCGCGTCGGCATTGCGATCGAAGTAGTCGTCCACGTTCCAACGCTCACGCGGGATTTCGACGATCGCATCGCCACCACGTTCGAGCAATTGCCAAAACGCCTCCGGCGAATCGGCACCGGGAAATCGGCAACCCATGCCAATGATGGCGATGTCGTCGTGGGGCACGTTTCCAACGTGTCCATTTTGGGCCGGCACGTTGGAAACCTGCCCCACGAGATGCTCAGCCAACGCATTGATGTTGGGATACGTCCAAAACACCGTCGCGGGAACGGGCCGGCCGAGCCAAGTTTCCAAGTCGAGAGCCAGTTCGACCGCTTTGACGGAATCGAGTCCCAGCTCGGCGAAGGACCGCGACGCATCGACCGCGAGGCCAGCCTCATTGCAGAGCAATTCCGCAAGCCTGGATCGGATAGCAGACTGTGAGTGAGTCGCCGCTAAGGGGGCGGGAGTCTTTTTCAAGTCGGCGGGAGACTCGCTCGTCTGTCCATCGCGTGTGGCCGCCGACTTGAAAAAGACTCCCGACCCCGTCTGGCGGCCAAGTTCATCCAGCTCGCCATTCAGAAACGCAGCCTTCATCGCGCGACGCTGAATCTTGCCACTGGTCGTCTTGAGCACACCGCCCGGCTTGAGCAGCACCACTTCATGCAGCCGCAGATCGTGCTCGTTGAAGACGGCGGCGCGAATCGCACTGAGCACGTCGTCGAGATTCACGCCGCGCAGTTGCTTGCCTTGCACCTCGCAAACGACGATCAGCGCTTCCTCGCCATCCACGTCGATGGAAAACGCCGCGCCGTGGCCGGTTCGTAAGGCGGGGTGACTGCGTTCGACCGTCAGCTCAATGTCCTGCGGATAATGATTGTCTCCGCGAATAATGATCAGATCCTTGAGCCGGCCCGCAATGAAAAGCTGTCCGTCGCGCAGGAATCCCAAGTCGCCAGTCCGCAAGAACGGCCCGTCTTCAGAATCCGCCAACCGAGCATGAAACGTCTGCTCGGTTTCTTCCGGCCGATTCCAATATCCCTTGGCCACGCAGGGACCGGCGACCCAGACCTCGCCGACTTCACCCGCGGCGCAGCGTTGCTTGGTTTCGGCATTCACAATCTCGACCTGCATCTCGTCAAGCACGCGGCCACAGGAGACGGGATTTGAAATCTGAGATTCCAACTCTGAAATTTGAGATTTGAGATTTGAGATTTCCGATCGGGTGTGTGACACCATCAATGTCGCTTCGGCCAAACCGTAGGCCGGTGCCAGCGCCGACTCGCGCAGGCCGCAGTCTTTGAAGGTGTCGTAGAACGCGCGCTGGGTTTCCGAGCGAACTGGCTCGGCGGCATTGGCCGCAACTTGCCAACTGGAAAGATCGAGCGTCGCCCGTTGTTCCGGCGTGATTTTTTGCACGCACAATTCGTAGGCGAAATTCGGCGCTTGACTGTGCGTGACGCGATATCGCGAGATGGCTTCCAGCCAGCGAATCGGTCGCTTGATGAACGCCAGCGGAGACATGAAGTAGCACGGCACACCGACGAACAGCGGCAGCAGCAGCCCTTCGATCAATCCATAGTCGTGGTGATACGGCATCCAACCGGCGACGACGCTGTGAGCGGAATAGCTCGCCGCCGCTTGCAAGTGCCGACATTGGTTGAGCACGTTGCCATGACTGACCATGACTCCCTTCGGGGTCGAGGTTGAGCCGGACGTGTATTGCAGGAACGCGACGTCGTCAGGACTTGGTTGAGCTTCGACGAACTCGCGCGCAGTCGATCCGCCATCCATCGGCACGATATCAGTGCTCAGCCAGAGCAGGCTTGCCAACTCGGCGTCGAAATGCTGATGCAGCGTTGCGAACAGTTCGCCGGTGGTCAGGACCAGCGCCGACTGCGAGTCGGCGATGACTGACTTCAGACGTGGCAAGGCCCGCATCATCCGCGCCGCATCCGGCGGCGGCAGCGGCACGGGGATCACGCCGGCTTGGAGGCACCCGAAAAAGGCGATCAGAAAATCGACCCCTTGGGGATACAGCAGCAACGCCCGCGAACCACGCTCGGCGGAGTCACTCAAACGCGCTGCGACGACTCCCGCCGCGCGATGCAATTGCCCATAGGTCAAGCTCGGCCCTGCGTGCTGCCCGTCGATCAAGAATTGATACGCGAGTTGATCCGGAGAACGCTCCGCGCGGCAGCGCAGTAACTCCACGAGCGATCGGCAATCGCCAGCAATTTCGTGGGGATCAGCAAGCGGTGGGTTCATGGAGGGACGCTACTGAGAAAGGAAGGTCCGGCGCAGGTCGCGGTTCGCCTACCCTATCTCGGAGTTCGCCAACAAAAAACACTCCGCCTCTATTTCACTGATTTTCCCCGGAAAATCGCGTTGGCCCGGCCGATGAATCGCAGCCGCCAGCACATGCCTTAGAGTCAGCTGTTCCTGCCGGGACTGACACACCGCACTCCAAAGGTTCCACGACGAAACGGTGTGTTGTGGTTCGGTCCGCCGAGGCGGATGGGCTGAAACCCACAGCGACCATCGGTTGCCGCTCTGCGGCAGGAACTTGCGCTATTCAACTTGAGGGTGTTGGTTGAGGGGAGTATCGTGTTTGAATGAACGAGCCAATTCGTGAAGTTGATCCAGGCGAGCTGCGGTTGCCGCCCAGCCGGATTGGCGGGGCTGATCTGTGGAAACTCCAACAACATATTCGTCGGTTCGGTTCGTCAAAGGATGGGATGCCGCCTCTCTTTGTTCTTGAAGATCCAGACGGAGTGCTTGAAGTGACTGATGGCGTCACGCGAGCCACTCGGATCGCGAAGCTCGCACCCGGAGAAATTGTTCCGGTTATTGTGGTCGGGCGATATCGTCGGAGTCGTGCCAGTTCCCCAAGTGTGAGAGATCGAATATGAGCAACAACGACACTCGTGCGGAATTATTCTCCTCTCTGGAAGAGTTGTCCCGAATCGTCCCTGAAATGCGAGCCGGTCAACTGATGGCGGCCGTCGGGGAGTTGTGCGCGGACCTGCATGGTCGTGGGCTGTGGGATGCCGACGATGCTGAACTCCTGGAGGCTGTGTGGCAGTTCCGACGAAACTTTGAGGCTGCATTAGCTAACTCCGCGACATCAACTGTGGGTTGAAACCCACGGCGACCATCGGTTGCCGCTCTGCGGCAGGAACAGCGGCAGGCGGAAGCCTGCCCTACTTGGTGATCAGGGATAGTTTTCGGAACTCAGCATTGTCTTGAGTTCTTCAATCAACAATGCCTTCTTCGGATTCAGATGCAACAGACAGTGGCAGTTCGCGCAAACGACCGCCAAGTCTTCCAAGGTTGTCACTGTCGGCATCTCGAAAGCGCTGAGTTGCTTTCGATGATGAACTTGCAGCGTGCGTGTGCCACGACCGCTCAACAGGTTTGTAAAGTTGCGACCGCAAACAGCACAGACGCCATTCGCATTTGAGAACGCCGAATCACGAAGTCGCCGGCTGCGTTTGCTTGTCAGGTGTTTGATTTCGGTGCGAGTGCCTTCGAGTGCCTCGGCAATGGAATCCGCCGTTTGTGAATCTGTGGATGCTGCCGCCAAGAGGTAATCGGGCGTTTGGCAGATCAAATATGGACGAATGTAGTCAGCACTGATTGCCAAACCATCCGACTGCTTTTTGAGAGTTGTTTTCAGTGGACGATTCCGAAACGCGATCAGGTTGGAGAACCTGTATTCCGTTCGGTCGCCCAGTTTGATGTCGTCCACCGTTGCCCAGCCGAAGAGACGTCGCGTGCCTTCCGCAGGCGCGAAGACCACAGGTAGTCGCAGTCCAAGGCTGTGAGCTTCTTTGAGAAGCTGGTTCGCCTTATTCCATTTCGTTCCTTCGGAGAATGTTGCGTTACCGTTACTTTTCAAAGCGGCAAGAAGGTCATCGGAATGTTTGATTGTGTAAACGCAAAGATGAAAGAGGCCGTCATTGGATCGGTGAGCTGCATTGCTAGGTGGTGGGCCGTCAATTTGGCCATTACTTTTGTTTTTCGCCCACCACGTTTCCAACTCAGAGACACCGCGTTTGATAGTTTCGGTGTAGAGTCGCTGATCAAGTTTTTTGCACTGCCATCCGAACGATTCGATGGTCGCGAGCTTTTCGACGGTCGCGTTCTCCGCTGCGAACATGAGTTGAGTAAGCGGGCTAAGTCTCGTCCCCTCTCTTGCGGCGTCACCCCTCGCGCGATCATGCAACACTTCGCCGAGTGCGAGCAGGAGTGGAATATCTTTGGCTGTCGGGGATGATCGCGCAAATTTCACGAGAAAATGGACGTAGGTTCGATTCCCGTATTCCGGCAACTCCACCTTCGCGATGAAGCTCTCGGCAGGTTTCATCGTTGTTCCTCCGATACGAAACGAGCCACCCTTTCGGGTGGCTCGCGGCGTTTCAATCCATTCTCAACGGCACGCGAGCCGCGTGCCGCCACACTTATCGAACCGCGCCTTCGATCTTGGCTTTCTTGCCACCTTCGAGGTCGTCGGTGCGGGTGACGCAGACTTGGGTGGTCAGCATCAGGGCCGCGATCGAGGCGGCGTTCGAGAGCGCGCTGATCACGACCTTCGCGGGGTCGATGATGCCGGCTTTGAACATGTCCACGTACTCGCCGGTGTTGGCGTTGTAGCCGATGTTCGTGTCCTTTTGCAGAACTTCGTCGGCGACCACCGAGCCATCCACGCCGCAGTTTTGGACGATTTGACGGATCGGGGATTCCAATGCTCGGCAGACGATCTCGATGCCGATTTGCTCGTCGCCTTTGGCCTTCACCTTGCGGATCTCGTTGATGCAACGCAGCAAGGCCACGCCGCCGCCGGGGAGGATGCCCTCTTCGACGGAGGCTCGCGTCGCGTGCAGCGCGTCTTCCATGCGGGCTTTCGTTTGTTTCATTTCGGTTTCGGTCGCGGCTCCGACGGAGATGATCGCCACGCCGCCGGTCATCTTCGCCAGACGCTCTTGGAATTTCTCGCGGTCGTATTCGCTCTTCGTCCCTTCGATCTGCGTGCGGACCTGGTCGATGCGGGCCTTGATCTGCTTCGGATCGCCGGCACCTTCGATGATCGTGCAGTTGTCCTTGGTGATCTCGACCTTTTTGGCCTTGCCGAGCTGCTTGAGCTCGACACTCTCCAGCGTGATGCCGAGGTCTTCGGAGATCAGCGTGCCGCCGGTGAGCACGGCCATGTCGCCGAGCATCGTCTTGCGACGGTCGCCGAAGCCAGGTGCCTTCACAGCCGCGATTTGCAGGATGCCTCGCAGCTTGTTGACGACCAGCGCGGTCAGGGCCTCGCCATCGACGTCCTCGGCCACGACCAGCAGCGGCTTGCCCGACTGAGCGACTTGCTCCAGCAGCGGCAGCAGTTCGCGCAGGCTGCTGATTTTCTTCTCGAACATCAGGATGTAGCAGTCTTCCAGAATCACCTTCATGTCCGCCGGGCTGGTCAC
>CAMDEA010000107.1 GCA_945893045.1 Planctomyces sp. SH-PL62 | reverse complement strand
GAGTCTTTCTCAAGTCGCCGGACATTTTCCGTGACACCCAAGTCCCACGATGCGGCTTGAGAAAGACTCGCGATCCCCCAAATCAGACCATCAGCCGGAACGCGCTAGCGTCCGGTTCCGAGGGTCATTTCCATGAACCGGACGCTAGCGCGTTCCGGCTCATCAAAGTGAAAGACACACAGAATCCTTTGGCATGGGAAGCCCGAAGTCTGGCGACTGCCGCTACACTCCGCCGCTTTCGCGTTCACTGAGAGAAACGAAGAGCCGACTCGGAGAGTCAGCCTACGATCGCCCAGTCAAAGGATTGAACAATGACTGATATCACGATTCCCCCGCAGGATCTTTGCGAACCCGAGCCTGTGCTGAAAGACTCTTTGCCTTCCACGCGATTCCTCACCCGTCGCGATCCGCCCCACGCCGCCAATCAAGCGTTGCGCGAACTTCACGAGCAGTTCCACACCATCATCGCCAGCGCCAACGTCCGTTGGACCACGCACTATCGGTTGATCAAGAAGTTGGGGGCCGGCAGCCAAGGGATCGTCTTCCTGGCCGAGCGGCAGGGCGCACACAACATCTCGCTGCCGGTCGCGCTGAAGGTCTTCTCCCCGCAGTCGCACACGACATCGCGAGCGTACCGCCAGGAAATGGAACGGATGGCGCGCGTCTCAATGCACTTGGCGTTGATCCAGCAAGACCATGTGCTGGACGTCCAAAACTTCGTGAAGTGCCGCGGAGTGCGGATGCTGGTCATGGAGTGGGTCGATGGCTTTGACCTGAAGCACCTGCTGAAACCCGCCACGCTGCGCAGTGTGCAAAGCCGGCTCAGCCCCGAACGTGTTGACTACCTGACCGACGTGCTCATCACGGATGGCCCGCAGCATTCGCGTTTGAAGCCGGGATTCGCGATCGCAATCCTGCGCGAATGCCTGTCCGCGCTGGCGGCGATTCACCGCAACGGGATCGTCCATGCCGACCTCAAGCCGTCCAACATCATGCTCAAGCGGACTGGCAACGCGAAGGTGATCGACTTCGGCTTCGCCTTCGAGATCGCTGACAAGACCGCCCCGCGCGCTTGCACGCCTCAATATGCCGCCGTCGAAGTCCTGCGTGGCGCGAGTTCGTCTCCCGTGTCGGACCTCGCCAGCTTGGGTTACGTTCTGGTCGATCTGCTGTGCGGCATGACTCCCTTTGCCGGAATGCAACGCTTCGCCGACCTCATCACCGCGAAGAAACAACTCCCCGATCGCCTGCCGGAGTTTCTGCCACCGGAGATCAAAAACGACGAACCTTTACTCGCTCTGCTGCGCGGCTTGATCGCACCGGACCCCGCCAATCGTTTTCCCAACGCCGAAGCCGCCGACCTGCTCGATCACGGAGCCGCCAACTTTCAACGCGAACTCGTGAAGGGAAACCTCTCCAGCGAATACGAAAACGAAATCCGCTTGTGGTTGCAGGAAGTGGAGTAGCGAAAGCAAAAAGCCCACTCGATGAATCGAGCGGGCTTTCGCTTTGGCCACAGTGAGTCCTGAAGCGTGGCTTCCTTGCCGGCGGCGAACATCTTGTTCGAGGCTTCGAGGACTCGCTGGGCCTAGAACACATCCAGAATGAAGTGATGACCTTTGTGATACGGTTGAGCCGTATCGTGGAAGTTGTGCCAATTCTTGTTGAGCACCGGGATGCGCTGCTGTGGCCCGTACCGATAATACAAGTTGTCGTTGCTTCCTTGCGGCCGCTGGAAGTTGTGCGGGTAGTACAGGAACGGGTAGTACATGAACCGATTCCAATCGGTCGGTTGTCCCCGTCCGGCCGCTTTCGCGGTTGGGCTGCCGAAGTGCATCGCGGCGACCAACGCTGTGCCGAGAAGTCCCAGAATCAAAATTCGTCGCAACATGGTCCACGTGCTCCTGAGTCTTCAAAGTCGGACAGAGTGCCCCCATATCATCGGCATCGGCACGACCCGCACCGCAGGAAAAACCGGCAGAGCTTCACACACCGGCAAACTCTTCCGCTTGAGCCGTGCGTTCGGTCGGCCATATACCCCGCCCGACCCCGGATTCTCTCAGCAACGGAGTAAGCGATGCCTCGACTCATTCGATGTCTTCTCGCTTTGGTCTTGGCCGCGACGTCGGTCAACGCCGACGACCTGCCGAACAACTGGGAAGGCTCGATCAAATCGGATCACGTCCGTCCGCACGTCGAGTTTCTGGCAAGCCCTGAATTAGCCGGGCGATCCGGAGCCAATTCGAACAAAGCTGCCGACTATCTGATTCAGCAGTTTCGCAAATCAAAACTTCGGCCACTGTTTCCAGGCAAAGCCTTTGAGCAACCGATTCCCACCTCGGCCGAAGAGCCTGAGGAAAACGCCAACCCAGCCAACGGCGGTGGCGATGCCGATCCGCCGGTCAAGACTCCGCGCATCATCGGCCGCAACGTCGGCGCGTTCTTGGAAGGGAGCGATCCGGAGCTGCGCGAGGAACTGATCGTGATCGGAGCACACTTCGATCATCTCGGCGTGCGCAAAGGAGCGGTCTATCGCGGTGCGGACGACAACGCGAGCGGCACGTCCATGATGCTCGAAGTCGCTCGGCAGTTTGCTGCGGCGAAATCGCGACCGAAGCGGAGCATCGTCTTCGTCGGATTCGACCTCGAAGAGCAACTGCTGTGGGGTTCGCGCTGGTTTGTCGCGCATCCGCCGTTTGAACTCAGTCGCGTCAAGCTGTTCATCACCGCCGACATGATCGGCCGGTCGCTAGGCAACCTGCCGTTGCCGATCGTCTTCGTGATGGGAAGCGAACACGCTCCGCGTTTGAAAACGTTGCTCGACGATGTCGGCAGTCCGCAGGGATTGGAAGTCGCGCGGCTGGGAGTCGATCTGATCGGCGTGCGCAGCGACTACGGACCGTTCTGGGGCGAGAAGATTCCGTTTCTGTTTTTCTCCACCGGCGAGCATCCCGATTACCACACGCCGCGCGACGTGCCGGAGAAGCTCGACTTTGACAAGATCGCTCGCGTGTCGAGCCTCGTGCTGAAAGTCGTCGAGGGAGCGGCGAACTCGGAGACCGCTCCAGAGTGGATCGACGAAGTCCCGCCCGATCTCGACGAGGTCAAAGCCGTGCTGCGCATCACGGACTCGCTGTTGAAGGCCGACGAGAAGAAACCGCTCAGCGACCTGCAACGGTTGATCGTCACGCAGGCTCACAACAAGTGTCAGCAGATCGTCGATCGCGGCACGTTCAACGCCGACGATCGCAAGTGGCTGATCCGCATCTCGCAGTTGCTGCTGCTGTCGGTGTTCTAAATTCATCGCCGCCGGGCTTGCCCCGGTGGTTCCCGCGCTCTGCAGCTACGGCGCGGGAAAAAAGACGCCACGATCGAAGCATTGCTGAGCGTTCGTGGCCCGTAGCTGCAGAGCGCGGGAACCACCCCGGCAAGCGGGGTGGCGGGATTGTCAAATCTGCCCATCCAGCGCCATTTGATGGAAGCAGTGGGTCGTCTTCTCCTGGTTCTCCAGTAGCCAGTCGATCGACGGTTCGTTGTGCATCGCTTTGTGAATCGCTTTGGCGGTGGCGGCGCGGTGCGTTTGGAACAGAATCGCGTGGTCGATCTTTTCGTGGACCACGCTGGGGTCCAACCACACCGAGATGATGATGCCCAAATCGTTAGCCTTCTCTTTGGGGATGTCGCCGGCTCGCACGGCGTCCAGGACGCCGTTGGCGATGGCGGCCTGCACGGTCCCCATCAGGATGTTCGTGTACTTCTCGTTGTTGACCGTCACCTTGCTGACCATCACCGTCGCCGGTCGGACTTGAACGTCGCAGTTGAGGATCGCGAAAACCTTCGAGTGTCCTTTCGTCTGATCGCCGATCATGTTCGCGATGGCGTTTCCGACCGGTCCATCAAGCTCGCCGATCACGACTTCCGGTTCCGCCGCCGACCAGGCGGGGGCGGCTTCGACCAAGGCTTCTCCGGTGCGCATCACAATTCGCTGACTCATGGTGATCCTTTCGGGACGGTGTGCAGTTGATAAAACAGTGTTCGATGAAGAGTAGGTGTCCCGCACGGTGCGCTTCAAGTTCGTGGCCCGAAGTGTCCCCCCTCCGTGCTCCGGCCCTGCCATCCGTGCGGCAGCATTGCATGAAGTTGAGTCGCACGGATGGCAGGGCCGGAGCACGGAGGGGCCAAGAATGAATTACAGAGAGTCGGCAAACAATTCGGTATTGCGGCGCATCATCTGGCCTGACTCGCATTCATCCGTTCTGGAGGTTTCATCATGCGTTCCTGGAAGCTCGTCTTGGTCTTGTTGGCCGCTCTTTCTGGCCGTCTCGTTGCCGATGAAATGCCGTGGCCGCCGGAGCTGCGCGGTGCGACCAACGGCACGATGACGCTGAAATCGAAGCAGTTCTTGAAAATACCGGACTCCGTCGTTGCCGCTCTCGAAAAGGAAGGCGCGGCCGGGTTCGTGATGGCCACGACGGCTCCGACCGTGGAGTTGGCGTTTCATCGCGATCTTGGGCCTGGCGCGATCACACGGCGGCTGTGGTCTTCGTGGGGTGACATCTGCCTGGCGAGTGATGGCCGGGTCTATTGCGGCATCGGCGATCACGGCAACGATGTCGGCGGTGACGCTCGGTGTTTCATCTATTGTTGGGATCCGAAAGCGAAGACGCTGACGCAAGTCGTCGATGTCAACGCGATCGTCCCGCGCGAACCGGGGCAGCCGGCTTGGTCGAAAATTCATGCCAAGGTCGATGAAGGGCCGGACGGAACGATCTTGTTCTGCGGCACGCTCAACGACGGCAACCGCGCGAAGAAGCCGGAATACAAATGGAGCGACGCGCTGCCGGGCGCGCAGATTTATCAGTACGACCCCAAGACCGGCAAAGCGTCGGTCTTCGCCAACTTGCCGCCGAAACGCTGCACCGCCACGTCGCTGGTGGATGCTCAACGAAAGATCTGGTGGTGCAATCTCGAAGCGGGCGAAGGAAACGCGCTGTGGGGGCTGGACCTCACGACCAAGCAGCCGGTGTTTCAAGGGGCCGACGGCTCGCTGGGCTTCAACCGCAACTTCGCCCTCTTGGCGGACGGCTCGATCCTGTTCAATGGCGAGAGCAGCCTCGTGCGTTACGACGCCAGCTCGAAGCAGCTTGTCCCGAAGAAGTCGTGGTTCACCAAGAGCCACGGGATGCGCGCCTCGACGCTCGAATCGCAGGACGGGTTCGTGTTTGGGATCACGCATCAGACCAACGAACTGTTTCGGTATCAGGTCGGCCGCGATGAGTTGGAGATGCTCGGTCCGAACTGGCTGTCGGGCATGTACACGGCCGTGTGCGTGTTCTCGCCCGACGAGCGGTTCCTGTATTACCAGCCGGGAGCTCACGGGCAAGCGTTCAAAGACGGCACCCCGGTCATGCAGTACGAGATCGCCACCGGACGCCGAAAAGTGCTGGCGTTCCTGGCAGACGTCTGTGAGAAGGAGTGCGACTACGTCCCCGGCGGCACTTATGGACTCAAGCTGAGCGCGGACGGCAGCACGATCTATGTGAACCTCAACGGCCACGCTTCGGACAGCGTGCGCCCGGAGTCGATGAAGACGAAAGGCTTCGGCCTGTGTGCGTTCGCGGCGATTCACATTCCAGCTTCGGAACGCTCGGTGGCGAAGTGAACTTGCTGCTCGGACAAAAGCTGTCCTACGATCCGCGCGGGTCAGGCTGTGTTCAGTGAATCGGTCAGGGATGACCGGCCCTCAATCGCACAGGGAGTTTCAACGGAATGAGTTCGGATTGGATGGATTCTCGTGGTTTGCGATTTGATCCCGCTCACGCGCGGTTCGGACGCGGCCCGGCGTTTACGACGGCTCAGCGGGATGCTGGGGCCGAGCTTGATGTAACGCTAACCGCGAAGGCTCCGGATCGAGCCGCATTGCATGACGCGATTGGCCGCACGCGCGAGTACCTATTCTCGATTCAGCACGAGAAGGGCTTCTGGTGTGGTGAACTGGAAGGGGACACGATCCTCGAAAGCGAATACATCCTGCTGCTGACGCATCTGGGTCGCGGGCAGTCGGAGCAATCGCAGCGGTGCGCAAATTACATTCGGCAACAGCAACTGACCGACGGCGGGTGGGCGATCTATCCGGGCGGGCCGTTGGAAATCAGTGCGTCGGTGAAAGGTTACTTCGCGTTGAAGATCGTTGGCGACTCGGCGGAGGCCGAGCACATGCTTCGCGCGCGACAGGCGATCCTGGCGGCCGGCGGAGCAGAGAAGGTCAACAGCTTCACACGGTTTTATCTGGCGCTGCTCGGCGCGATCTCTTACGAGCAATGCCCAGCGGTGCCGCCCGAAGTCGTACTGTTGCCGAAGTGGATGCCGTTCAATCTCTCTGAGATGTCGGCGTGGTCGCGGACGATCATTGTGCCGCTGAGCTTGATGTGGGCCTTTCGGCCGGTCACGCGGTTGGCAGCGGAGCAGGGGATTCGCGAGTTGTTCGTTCGCTCGCCGGAAGAGCTGCCGGCGTCGATGCCGAAGTGCGAACAACTCGATGATTTGTCGAAACAGACGCTGATCGACTGGGAAGCGTTCTTTCGCCGAGTGGATGCGACATTGAAAACGATCGACCGCTGGCGCATTCGACCGCTCCGCAAGCGAGCGATCCGGAAGGCGACGAAGTGGATGATCGACCGCTTCGCCGACAGTGACGGACTCGGAGCGATCTTCCCGCCGATCATCTGGAGCATCGTCGCGCTGCGCTGCTTGGGCTATTCCGACGACTCGCCCGAAATGCGTGCGCAGATGTTGGAACTCGAACGGCTGACGATTTCCGAGGATGGTGTTGATCGACTGCAACCGTGCAAGTCGCCCGTGTGGGACACGGCCATCGCGACGATCGCTCTGCGCGATGCGGACGTGCCTCCGGAGCATCCCGCCTTACAGCAGTCAGTGCGCTGGTTGCTCTCGCAGGAGATTCGCCGGCGCGGCGACTGGGCGGATCGGGACGCTGTGACCGAACCCTCCGGCTGGGCGTTTGAGTTTCGGAATGCGTTCTATCCGGACGTCGATGACACCGGCATGGTTTGTATTGCGCTCAGCCGCTGCCTGCCGGAACAGACTTGGTCCGCGGACGTGTTGCTCGACGAATGGAGCTGGCACGCTGAAGACAAAGACGTCGCTGCTGTCGTCGCCGGCAAGGCCGAGGGAGCTGAGGAAGCGGTCGCTCAGGTGCAAACGATGGGGCCGCTGCTGAGCGCGATCCATCGTGGTGCTCGGTGGGTTTTGGCGATGCAATCGAGCGACGGCGGCTGGGGCGCGTTCGACAAGGACAACACGCGCGAGCTGTTTACTCGTGTGCCGTTTGCCGATCACAACGCGATGATCGATCCCAGCACCGCTGATCTGACGGCGCGGATGATCGAGATGTTTGCCGGACTCAATGTGTCGATCGACCATCCGGCGATTCAACGCGGATTGAAATTCGTCTGGTCCAAACAGGAGCACGATCACTGCTGGTACGGCCGCTGGGGAGTCAACTATCTCTACGGCACCTGGCAAGTCATCGTCGGCCTGGCTGGCATCGGCATTCCGACGACCGACCCGCGGATTCGCCGCGCGGTCGAGTGGCTCAAAGCAAAGCAGCAACGTCACGGTGGCTGGGGCGAAACCATTCGCAGCTACGACGAGCCGGCCCTGCGCGGACAAGGCGAAGCGACCGCTTCGCAAACGGCGTGGGCATTGCTCGGCCTGATCGCCGCGGGCGAAGGGCATTCGGACGAGGCGCGACGCGGAGTTGATTATCTCCTGCGCACGCAGTTACCAGACGGAACCTGGCACGAGCCGACCTGGACCGGCACCGGCTTCCCGAAGGTTTTCTATCTGAAGTATCACCTCTACCGGATCTATTTCCCGCTGATGGCGCTGGGCCGGTACGCGAAGGTCGGTGTCTGATTCAAAGTAGACCGGTCACTCCGTGACCGGAGCTTTCGAGTCACGGAGTGACTCGTCTACTTTCCGTCTCTCAGGGTGCCGACTGCTTGCGGCTGCGCGAGCGACTCGAAAGGATAGTCCGGCTCGCGGGTTGGGAATTTTGCCCGGCTCGGAGAATAACCCCGGAAAGCCGCGCATCGCTTGAAGGCTGCGACCTTTGCCGGCGGACGGAGACGAAAGCTTGGCCACCGGCAAGGACAGTTTCGAGCCTGCGGATGCGGCGAACTCACCGGGAATAAACTCACCGGAAAAAGAGTGGTTCGCTGAACTTGCGGGAGAGTTGCGGGCCTTCCTGCTGGGAGTGCTCCGCAACGACGACTCGGCGAGCGAGGCCCTGCAAGCCACGCTGGTCAAGGCGCTCGAACGAGGCCATGAGGCTCGGCCGGAAACCCGTCGCGGGTGGCTGTTTCGAGTGGCCTTGAACGAAGCGTTGGTCCTCAAGCGGCGAGCGAAGATCCAGCAGAAATCCTTCCGCGAATTGGCTCAGAGCGACGCCCGTCGGCATGAGTCGGCGGGAGGTTCGGTGACTCGGAATGAATCTCCAGCGGGATTCGCTCTGAAAGCCGAAGTGATCGAACGAGTGCGTCTCGCGTTGGACGGCCTGCCGGCCGAACAGCGACGAGTGGTCCGAATGCGAATCTACGAACACAAAACTTTCGCGGTCATCGCGAGCGAATTGAAAGTGCCTCTCGGAACTGTGCTGACTCGCATGCGACTGGCGACAGAAAAACTACGTGACCGATTGGCAGAGTTGGACGGTTGAAATCATGACGGCTTCTGAAATGACAACTCGAAACGAACTCGCGTGGTTGGCAAACTGCTACGTCGCGGGCGAACTCTCGGTCGATGAGACTGCGGCGTTCGAGGCTCGCCTGGAGACCGACGTAGCTGCTTGCAGCGCGGTGGCTCACGCGATGGAACTCAATCTGGCGATCGCCGCTGCGTTCGATGCTCAACCTGCAACGCTCGGTCATCAATCCGGAGCCGCATCTCCGAGTCGCCGGACCACAACCGTGATCACGGCGCTGGCCGCAACGGCGGTCGCTGCGGCTGGCGTGGCATTGATGATCGGGCACGGTTCGACACCGACTGGCATCGCCCGCAAGGACGGAGCCGACCGACTCGTCGCCGCCTGGGCGTCCGGCGAAGCGGCTCGGAACAATGTCGCTGACGATGACTCGCTCGATCTGGCCGATGACGCGGACCTCGATCCGCCCGATTGGATGCTCGCGGCGCTGACGGCTGAGGACGTCAAAGAAAAAAATCCCGGCACTGGCGAAGTGCGAGAGAACTAACCGATGCAACTGGCTCGACTCAAAACTTGGCTCGGTGTGACGCTTGTGATGACGAGTGCGCTCGTCATTCGCGCGATCGCTGACGACAAGCCATCGAAAGTCAATCAGCCCTCCGACGCGAAAACGAAAACCTCGGCGGAAAAGAAACCGGCTGCCGTCGAGAAAGCTCCTGCCAAGAAGCCTGCCGCTGCTGACACCGCAAAGACCGACGCCGAGCCGATCCCCGCGAAGCGTGAAGCGGCGGCCATCAAGTTCGCTCAGCAGCATCACCCGGAATTGGCGGAACTGCTCGGCCGCTTGAAGGCCAGTCACCCGGAGCAATACACGAAGGCGCTACGTGAGTTGGACAAGACTCGCGAACGGCTGGAAAAGGCGAAAGACAACGACGCCGATCGCTATGCGATTCTGCTCCGCGAATGGCAACTCGATTCGCGCGTGCGACTCCTGGCGGCGCGGTTGACCATGAGTTCTTCCGAAGAATTGGAAACAGAACTTCGACAAGCTCTGACCGAACGCCACGACGTGCGGTTGCAACTGCTGACCTACGACCGTGAGAAATCGAAGACTCGCTTGCAGAAAGTGGACGAGCAAATCGCCGAGCACGTCCAGAATCGAGAAGTGAGCATCGGCCGCGAGTTTGACCGAATCAAGAAATCCGCCGAACTGCGCAAGAAGCCGGCCGCGAAGCCGACCTCGAAGCGCTCCGGCGATAAGTAACCCCTGATTGAAGGACACGGAAATGTCTCGTTCCATTCGACCTTGGTTGTTGACCGCCGCTGCGGCCACGCTTTCGTTCGGTTCGGCGACGCTCGCTGACGACATCATCTCTCCGGCCAGCCAGCGCTTTGCCAGCAAAGACGCCAGCGAAGTTCCGAACTTCCAACAGCACATCGTGCCGCTGTTCAGCCGCCTGGGCTGCAACGGCCGAGCCTGTCACGGGTCGTTCCAAGGGCAGGGGGGCTTTCGCCTCTCGCTGTTCGGCTATGACTTCAAGCTCGACCACGAAGGGCTGACGAAGGGTGACAAAGACAAGGACAAAGAACCGCGCATCCTGGTCGAGGAACCGGAAGAGAGCCTCGCGTTGTTGAAGGCGACGCTCGAAACGCCGCATCGTGGCGGCAAGCGAATGGACGTCGATAGTTGGCAATACAACGCCTTCCGCAACTGGATCAAAGCCGGCGGGAAGAGTGTCGATGAAGACTCGCCGAAGTTTGTGAAGCTGGAAGTCTCTCCGTCTGAAATTCAGTTCGGCAAAGATGGCGAGCAAACGCAGATCAAGGCTGTGGCCGTCTGGTCCAACGGCACTCGCGAAGACGTCACGCCGCTCTGCCGGTTCAACTCGAACGACGACTTGATCGCGAACATCGACTCGAATGGTCTGGTGAAGTCGGGACAAACGGGCGACACGCACATCGTCGTAAACTACGACGCCGGAGTCGTGCCGGTTCCCGTCATCCGCCCCGTCAGCGACAAGACTGGTAAGAAGTATCCGAAGGTCGAAACGCCGACGAAGGTTGATGAACTCGTCGTGCAAAAGCTCCGTAAGCTCGGCATCGTGCCGTCGGAAGTTTGCGACGATCACGAGTTCCTCCGCCGAGCCAGTCTCGACATCACCGGCACGCTGCCGTCCCCGCAAGAGGTCGTTGATTTCATCTCGAGCCAAGACTCGAACAAGCGGACCAAAAAGATCGACGAATTGCTGGAACGTCCCGGCTACGTCGCATGGTGGACGACGAAACTCTGCGACTTCACCGGTAACAACGCCAGTTTCTTGAACAACGTCGGCGGCAACCTGGGTGGCCGAGATTCCGCGACCCAGCAATGGTACGACTGGATCTATCAGCGCGTCGCGACCAACGAACCCTACGACAAATTGGTGGAAGGGATCGTCGTCGCCACCAGCCGCAAGCCGGGAGAGAGCTACACGGAATACAGCGAACGTATGTGTGCGATCTACGGCCCAGAGAAGAAAGGCTCGTATGCGGAGGCCGGCGGCCTGACCTACTTCTGGGGTCGCCAGAACTTCCGGCAACCTGAAGAACGCGTGATTGGGTTCGCCTACACGTTCCTGGGTCTTCGCATCCAGTGCGCTCAATGCCACAAGCACCCGTTCGATCAATGGACTCAGGACGACTTCAATCAGTTCAAAGGCTTCTTCCAGGGGATCAACTTTGGAGTCAATCCACGCGATCGGTCGGAACAACAAGCGATCATGGCGAAATTGGACATCGACACGAAAAAGACGAACGGCGGGCAACTCCGACAAGAATTGGGAAAACGTGCCCAAAAGGGAGAGATCGTGCCGGTCGATGAGTTGTATGTTCAGAAGCCGCAGGCACAGCAGGGCAATCGCGACAAGAGCAAAGATAAGGACAACGGCAAGCAGAATGCTCGTGTAGCCGCCGGCCCGAAGGCCAAGTTGCTGGGCGGCGAAGTCGTGAGCCTGTTGGAGCACGATGATGTCCGCGCCCCGCTGATGCAGTGGCTGCGTGATCCCAGCAATCGGTTCTTCGCTCGTGCGTTCGTGAACCGCGTGTGGGCCACTTACTTCAACGTCGGCATTGTGAATCCGGCGGACGACATGAGCTTGGCGAATGCTCCCAGCAACGCCGCGCTCTTGGATTATCTGTCGCAGGGATTTGTCGCTCACAACTTCGACATGAAATGGCTGCACCGCGAGATCGCAAATAGCCAGACCTATCAACGAAGTTGGAAGCCGAACGAGACGAACAAGCTCGACCAGAAGAATTTCTCGCACGCGATTCCGCGCCGCCTGCCGGCCGAGATCGCGTTGGATGCCCTCAAGCAAGCGACGTCATCCGACACCGAGATCGCTCGGTTGCAGACCGACCTCAAGGGCCGAGCCATCGCGATCGCCGGTACCAACGGACGTGGCGGAAACAGCAATGGCAACCTCAGCTTCGCACTGACCGTCTTCGGCCGCTCGACCCGCGAAACGAATTGCGACTGCGATCGGTCGGCGGAAGCCAGCCTGCTGCAAACCGTCTACATGCAAAACGACGGGCAAGTCCTCGACCTGCTCAACGACAAGAATGGTTGGGTGAATTCACTCTTGCCGCCCAAGCCAGTTCGCAATGAACGCGACGAAAAGCGGGGCGACAAGGACATCGCGAAAGCTAAGGAGGCGCGGCGAAATTTCGTGAAGTCGCTGGAGGTCAACGAAGGCGCGTTGAAGAAAGCTCGCAAAGCCGAGAAAGTGGATGAGATCAAGGAGATCGAGATCCGCATCGCCGAACTCAAAGCCAAAATCAAGAAAGTGGAGACAAGCATCGACGCGAAACCGGAGGAAGCTCCTCCCAAGCCCGTCGTCGTCGTCACCCTGGAACCCGAAGACTTGGTGAAGGCCGCGTACCTCCGCTCGCTCAGCCGCTTGCCGAGCGACTCGGAAATGGAAACCTCGAAGAAGTTCCTGACCCAATCCGAAGACCGCCTGAGCGGTGCCCGCGATCTCCTGTGGGCACTGATCAACACGAAAGAGTTCATTGTGAATCACTAAGATTTGAAATCTCAAATTTGAAATTTCAAATCGCAACTCCAAATCTCGAACCCTTAATTACTTTTTGAAAGGACGACCCTCATGCCCACGACAACGACTTGCAATGGTGTGCGACGACGCGATTTCCTCAAGGCCGGTGTGATCGGCGGCACCGGCTTGACGCTGGCGAACTATTTGAAGTTCGCGTCAGCGGGCGAAGTCGCCTCGAAGGCCACCGCCAACGCGGCCATCTTCATCAATTTGACCGGTGGTCCGACTCACATGGACACGTTCGATTTGAAGCCGGAAGCTAAAGCAGAATTCCGTGGTGAGTTCAATCCGATTGATACCGCGGTCCCCGGCATCCAGATCAGCGAGCACCTGCCGAAGCTCGCGCAGAACATGCACCTCTTCACGATCCTGCGCGGCGTGACCCACACGCTGGGAGCACACGAGCTCGGCACCGAGTACGTCAACGCCGGCAACCGTCCGCTGCCGTCGCTGGAATATCCCGGCTACAGCGCGATCGTCGCGAAGGAACTCGGCGGCAACGGCAACATCCCGACAAGCGTTGCGATTCCCAGAAGCCGCCAGAAAACCGGCTACCTCGGAGTCCAATACGCGCCGCTCAATACGGGTGACACCCCCAAGCCGGGCGAGATGTTTTCGGTACGCGGCCTGAAACTCGCCGGTGGTTTGACCATCGACGCGGTCGAGAAGCGACAAGCCTTGTTGGGCGACCTCGACAAGACGTTCCGTGGCTTTGAAGAGACCAACCAACTGGTGAAGGGTCTCGACAAGTTCGGCCAACAAGCGCACGCAATGATCACCTCGCCGAAGTCGCGCGAGGCGTTCGATGTCAGCAAGGAATCCCCGAACTTCCAGAAGCTGTTCGGCGAGACTCCGTTCGATCAAAGCTGCTTGCTGGCCTCTCGCCTGGTCGAAGCCGGCACGCGGTTCGTCACCATCGAACTGGGTGGCTGGGACACGCACCAGGACAACTGGAACCAGTTGAAGAAGAAGTCCCCGCCGCTCGACAGCGGTCTGTCCGGCCTGCTGCAAGGTTTACAATTGAAGGGTCTGCTGGAAACGACCACCGTGTTCGTCACGGGCGAGTTCGGCCGGACTCCGAAGATCAATACGACTCGCAACGGCCGTGATCACTATCCGCGCTGCATGTTCATGCTCATGGCGGGCGGCGGAATCACGAACGGTCAAGTGGTCGGCAAGAGCAACGCCGATGCGACGCTGCCGGACAGCAAAGGCTTCTCGCCGGATGATGTCGCCGCGTCGCTGTTCCACACGCTGGGCATCAGCCACACGAAGGAATACCACACCGACACCGGCCGCCCGATCATGATCGTCCGCGACGGCCATGTGATCCCGGAACTGTTTGCGTAGGCAAAATACGTAGCCACGTTCGCCAAGAGCGTGGGTGCGGTAAAATGCCCGCGCTCTTGGCGAGCGTGGCTACGAGACTTCCCCCACGCAGAGCCGCTCCGGTGGCTCTGCGTTTTTCATGTCCGCTCAGTGAGAAGGAGAATTCGCGATGACCAAGTTCTGGAAATGCCTGCTGTCGTTGAGCCTCGCCGCGTTCCTGCTGTCGCCGGCGATCGCTCAGGATGCCAAGGCGAAGCGAGCCAAGCCAAACGCTCGCAAAGAACAACCCGCCGTTCAGCTTCCCAAAGAAATCACGCTGACCGACGAGCAAAAGACGAAGGTTGCCGAGTTGGAAAAGGAGTACGCTCCGAAGATGAAAGAGCTGCGTGAGAAGCTCGACAAGGTGATGACCGAGGAGCAGAAGAAGGCTCGGCTGGATGTGATGAAGGAGGCTCGCGAGAAAGGCAAGGAAGGCCGCAAAGGCAAAGAATTGCAACAGGCGATCAAGGACGCGATGAAACTCTCAGACGAACAACAGAAGAGCTACGACGAGACCGACAAGAAGATTGTCGCCTTGCGTCAAGAAATCCTGGAGAAGGTCAAGCCGTTGCTGACCGACGATCAAAAGGAAAAACTGCCCAAGCGACCGGAGCGAAAGAAGGCGAAGGACAGGAAGGCGGCTTGATCCCGGCAACGACTTGCGAAGGTCCACATCACGACGCCCGACTTTCTTTGTGAAGGTCGGGCGTTTTCGTTGCGGTGATCTTGGTTCGGACGCCTACGTCCGAACTCACGGCCGACCGGACGTAGGTGTCCGGTCTACAGCACCTTGCCGGGATTCATGATTCCGCGCGGATCGAGAGCGGCTTTGATCGCTCGCATGACTTCGACGGCGGGGCCGAACTCGCGGCGCAGGGCGGCACGCTTGCCGAGGCCGATGCCGTGCTCGCCGGTGCAAGTGCCGTCGAGCGAGAGGGCGTGAGTGATGATCTCGTCGCTGAGGCGTTGGACTTCCGCCAGTTCTTCGGCGGAGTTCGGATCAATCGAGAACACGACGTGAAAGTTGCCGTCGCCGACGTGGCCGAACAACGGGGCTGGGATGCGTGTGGCTTTGAGCGTCTCTTTGGATCGGCGGATGCACTCGGCGAGGTTCGAGATTGGCACGCAGACGTCGGTGACATAGCCGGCCCCGTTGGGAGTCAGTGCCAGCGAGGCGTAGTAGGCGTCGTGTCTTGCTTGCCACAAGCGACGTCGATCGGCCTCGTCGGTCGCCCATTGGAACTCTTCGCGGGTGAATTGACTGATGATCGCGCGGGCGGATTCGGTTTGCTCGGCAACGCTTGTGGGGCTGCCATGGAATTCCAAGAACAGCGTCGGCGACTCGCGATAGCTTAGATGGCTGTAGCGATTGACGGCCGCCATTTGCACTTCGTCAAGCAGTTCGAGGCGAGCCATTGGAATGCCGGCGGTGAGGATCGCGATCGCTGCTTGCACGGCGGAATCGACATCGGGAAACGCGCAGACGGCGGCAGATACGGCGTCAGGTTTGCGAGCCAATCGCAGCGTGACCTCCGTGATGAGGCCCAGTGTTCCTTCCGAGCCGACGAACAGATGCGTGAGGTCGTAGCCGGCGGATGACTTTCGCGCACGCGAGCCAATGCGAATGATCTCGCCGTGTGCCAGGACGACGGTGAGCGCGAGCACTCGGTCACGCATCGTGCCGTAGCGTACCGCGGCACTGCCGGACGCGCGCGTCGCGGACATGCCGCCGAGCGTGCAGTCGGCGCCGGGGTCGATCGGGAAATAAAGATTCGATCCCGATTCGCCGAGGTGCTGGTTGAGTTGCAACCGCGTGACACCAGCCTGCACGATGACGTCCATGTCGTCGGGGCTGAGTCGCAGGATGCGATTCATGTGGCTGAGGTCCACGCACACTCCGCCGTGAATGGCGACGACTCCGCCCTCGACCGCAGTGCCGGTGCCGAACGGGATGATCGGCACGCGATGCTCGTGACAGAGCCGCGCGACGGCGGCGACTTCTTCATTCGACAGCGGGAACACGACGCAGTCCGGCCGTTGTGGTTTGTGATGTGAGACGTCTTTCGCATGCTGGTCGAGGTCGTCGGACAGATCCGAACAACGGTCGCCGAGCAAGGTCTTGAGTTGTTGAACGACGGCAGCTCGCTCGGCTGAGTCAGCGAAGTTGGCGGTTGTGCTCAGGGATTCGGTTGTGTCGAGCATGTCAAACTTTGCGGGTTAGCGAGATTGGTGGGCGGGATGTTGTTGTCCAACGTCCATTTTCGGCTCGAACTTGGGGAAACCTTTCCGACAGTAGCAGTCGTGCGGTGTGAAAACCGTTGCTCGCCGTGAGACCGTGAGAATCGAGAGCTTTTCGCTGACGAGCCGACTCAACGCAACTTACGCTACTGCCACAAGCCGGAAAACCAGACCGACCGGGATCATGTTCCTACGACCTCGTCGGACGCCAGAGACCTCGCCTCGCACGGCGACGTGATTCACAACATTGAGGAGACACTTCATGAGAGCCATTCTGTTGGGACTTGCGATGACAGCGATCGTCGCGGCCACGAGCACCGCCGAGGCGGGGGGCTATTGTGGTAGCTGCAACTACGGCAGTTGCCCCACGAGCGCCTGCCAGCCATCGGCGTGTTACACGTCCTGCAAGGTCGAACGTCAGACCTGCTATCGCACCGTTTACGACACGGTCTACGAACCCGAACAAGTCACCTGCAACAAGACGGTCTATGAGACCGTGTGGGACGAGCAGCAAGTCACCTGTAACAAGACGGTCGTCGAGACCGCCTATCGCGAGCAGACTTACACGGTCTGCCGGCAAGTCGCCGAGACATCGGCTCGCGAAGAGCGTTACACGGTCATGAAGCAGATCCACGAGACCTGCGAGCAAGAGCGCAGCTACACGGTCTGCAAGCCTGTCTGGGAAGAGTCGGTTCGCGAGTGCCGTCGCACCGTTCAGAAGCAAGTCTTTGACGACAGCTTCCGCGAGTGCCAGCGCACCGTCATGCGTCCGGTGATGGAAACGGTCAATCGCGAAGTTTGTCACACGGTCATGCGTCCGGTGACTCGCTGCGCGACGGTCCCGCAAGTCTGCGGCCAGTGGGTCTGCAAGCAAGACTGCTATTACGGACTGCCGACTCCGAAGTGGCAATGCAATCCGTGCAGCCCAACTCCGACACTGGGTTGGCAGCCAAACGTGACGCCAATTACCTATCGAGTCTGGCAGACGCAGGTCGTGCAACGCCAAGTCAATTACACGACCTACGAGCCGCAAGTCGTTCGTCAAATCTGCCCGCAGCAAGTTTGCCGATACGTTCCGCAGGTCGTTGTGGATCGCATCCCGGTCCGCACTTGCCGCATCGTGAATGAGGAAGTGATTGACCGGATTCCGGTTCGGACCTGCAAGTACGTGAACGAGACGGTCACTCAAAAGGTGCCTGTCCAGACTTGCCGCTGGGTCAAGGAAGAGCACGTCCGCAGCGTTCCCTGCACGACGTACAAGAACGTCGAAGAGACGAAGACTTGTCAGATCCCGTACCAAGTCTGCAAGCAGATGCCGTACGTCGTGACTCAGCGAGTCGCCCGCTGCGTCGCCAAGCAAGTGCCGACGACGTACACCCGCATGGTGGCTCGTTGCGTGCCGAAGCAAGTGGCCTACGAAGTTTGCTCGATGGTGCCGGTGACGGTTTGCAATCCGGCTCCGGCCGGTTGCAGTTCCTGCGGTGTGGCCGCTCCGGCTGGTGACGCTCAAGAGCACAAGGTCTTAAAGCCAGAAGCCGACCCGGCCTCGCAGCCACCGCCCAAAGAAGAAGAAGCACCGACTCCGAAAGAAGCCACTCCAAAGAACGACGTGCCGAAACCAGCCGACGACGGCGCTCCGAAGGCATAATGCTTCTCCAATCAATTCCGTCGAACAACAGGCCGTGCGAGTGACTTCACTCGGACGGCCTTTGTGCTTTTTAGCACTGCGAAACAAAGCCGTTCTTCTTGAGCAGGCCTTCATTTTTGCCCTTCATGTTCCGCCAGTTCATTCCGAACGTTGAAGAGGAGCCGGCGGAACATGAAGGGCGACAAATGAGAGTATTCGGAATTGGTGACGGCGACGTTGGCACGCTCGTCTCAAGCTCGTGCGCCGTTTACTATCGCGGCCAAGGAGAGCTTTTGAATGGCCGCGCGTATTGTGCAAATTACCGACCTGCATCTGATGGCTGATCCGCAGGGGGAGTTGAAGGGGGTCTGCACCCGCGCCAATTTGCAGAGAGTGCTCGACGTTTTGCGGCGCGATTTCGGCTCGGCCGAGTTGCTGATCGTCTCCGGCGACTTGGCTCACGATGAGTTGCTGGAGACCTACGAAGTGCTCCGCGAGATGCTGGCCGAATGGCTGCCGAAGCTGCGGGTGATTCCGGGCAATCACGAGAACCGTGCGTTCATGCGGCAGGTCTTCGGTGAGCGAGTGACCGCAGTAGACGATCGCAACGTCTTCGCCGATTCGATCGGGGGCTGGCGGTTGATCGGACTCGATTCGCAACTGGTTGGAGCGGTGCGCGGTCAATTGGGAGAGTCCCAGTGCGATTGGTTGGCCAGCGAGTTGGCCGCCGAACCACTCCGGCCGACGGGGATCTTTTTGCATCACCCGACGCTGGAAGTCGGCACCGGCTGGCTCGATGAGATTCGCGTGGAAGATGCTGACCTGTTACATGACTTGCTGACAAAACACCTTCAGGTGAAATTCGTTTGCGCCGGTCACATTCATCACGAGACGACGGTCATCCAAGGGGACGTCCTTATGCTCACAACTCCGGCGACCAGCGTGCAATTTCTTCCGGAGACAGACCGGCTGATCCCTGATCCCATCCCGCCGGGGTTTCGCATTTTTGACTTGGAGGCTGATGGTTCTTTTCGCACTCGCGTCGTGCGTGTGCCAATGCCGTCGGCACCGTAACGTGGGGCAGGTTTTCAACCTGACCGCCCGGGAATGGCAGGTTGAAAACCTGCCCCACGAAGCCGCCTCATATTCTGGAGCATCCCATGCCAGCGCTCGATGGTTTCTTGAATGAGCACCAGCACCTCACGCGGCGATTCTTCTTGAGCTTGAGCACGCTCGGCGCGGCGACTTTGGCCGCTGGCTCTCAAGCCGCACGAGCCAATGAACTCGCGCCGGAGTTAGCCGAGGCGATCGGCAAGCTCGAATCTTTGCTGACGCCGCTCGACAAGTTCCGCGACGTGTCTCGCGGCAAGCCTGTGCCGCACTCGCTGCCTCCGGAGAAGAAGGCGGAAGTGGGACTCACTCGTGAAACGTGGAAACTCGAAGTCATTTCCGACACCGAAAAGTCGGCCACGCGACTCAGGAAGCCGATGACCAAGGCCGATGGGACTGCTCTCGATTTCAACGGGCTGATGCAGATTGCGGAGTCGCATGCGGTGCGGTTCGCGAAGGTGATGACCTGCCTCAACATCGGCTGCCCTCTGGGCACCGGCATCTGGGAAGGGGTTCCGCTGCGTGAAATCATTTGGCGCACGCAGCCGGTCGAGAATCTGCGGCGCGTGTTTTACTACGGCTATCACAACGACGAACCGGGGCAGATGTTTCGCAGCTCGCTGCCGATCGGCCGAGTGCTTGAAGATCCGTATGATCTGCCGCCCGTGATTCTGTGCTACAAGCTCAATGGCCAATTCCTGTCGCCCGAACGAGGCGGCCCGGTGCGCGTCGTCGTGCCGGAGGCGTACGGCTTCAAGTCGATCAAGTGGCTGAGTCATGTCGTGCTGACGAATTTCGCGGCGGCGAACGACACCTACATCGACGGCAACAACGACGTCGATAGCCCGCTCAAGACGTGGGCCGCGACGTTGTCGGTCCCCAAGGAAGTCGCCGCCAATCAACCGATCCCCGTGACCGGCTACGCGCAGGTCGGCATCTCCGGGCTGAGCAAAGTCCAAGTTTGGATTTGTCCGAAGGGGACTGAGCCGGAAGGCGATCCCAACTTCCTCACGGCAGCATGGACCGACGCGACGATTCTCGATCCACCGAAAACCGGCCACTGGGGCGGCGATTTGCCAGACAACAAAATCCCCGCGAACACACAGGGCTTCGATGCGGATGGCCGACCAAAGTCCTGGCCGATGCGGCTGTGCAAAGTCCACTGGGCCGCGCTGCGGCCGGGACTCCCCGCCGGCGAATACACGCTTCGGTCTCGCACCGTGGATGAAAAAGGACAGGCTCAACCGATGCCGCGACCGTTCAAAAAGTCCGGTCACACCGCCATCGAACAAGTGAGCTTGGTCGTGAAGCCAACGTAGACCTGTCACTCCGTGACAGGAAAGCGAACACAGGGCTCTACCTGCCTGATTTTCAATGTCTTGGCGAGTGTTACGCGATCGGCTTTCCTGTCACGGAGTGACAGGTCTACTTTGGCCGGGTGCGTCAATCGTACGTCGCCTTGACCATGTACAGCCCATGCGGCGGCACCGTTTCCCCGGCGAGCGTGCGGTCCTGCTGGTGGATGATGCGGCGGATGTCACTCGGCTCCCAGTAGCCTCGGCCGACTCGAATCAAGGTGCCGACGATGGTTCGCACCATGTTGTAGAGGAACCCGTCGGCGACCAGTTCGACCCACAAAAACTCTCCACCGACCGGTTCGGCGGGTGTCGACCTCGCGCGCGGTGAAGCGTACGGCTGAGAATACGTCGGCTGGGGATACGTAAAGACGGGCCAGCCGGTCTGCCGAGTCACCGCCGCGTGCAGGATCGTCCGCACGCTGGTGGCCTTGTTGGGCCATCTGGTCTCGAAGCAACGGAAGTCGTGCGTCCCCAGCAACTCTTGAGCGGCGGTGTGCATCACATCGGCGTCCAACGCGACGTGGTAGTGATAGGCGTAGCGCTGCGCGAACGGGTTCGGGTATTTCGAGTTCAAAATCACATAGCGGTAATGCTTGCACTTGGCCGAGAAGGTCGCATGAAAGTCGAGCGGAACCTCCTCGACCTCGCGCACCAGGATGTCATCCGGCAGGATGTTTTCCAGCGCGTCCCGAAAGCCGTGGCAGGGGATCGGACTGTTCGTGCGAAAGCTGCAAACTTGCCCGAGCGCATGCACGCCGGAGTCGGTCCGTCCGGCGACCAGCAATTTCGCTTCCTCGCCGGTCAACCGCGAGAGACAGCGTTCCATGACCTCTTGAACCGCTCGGCCGTTGGACTGGATTTGCCACCCGACGTAATTGGTGCCGTCGTAGGCGAGCGTAATTTTGAGATTCCGCATAGCGCTGACTGGACCCTCTTCCGAACCAACCGTAGACCGGTCACTCCGTGACCGGAGAATTCGAGTCACGGAATGACTCGTCTACGTTGAGACCCTGCAACGGACAATACCCTTTTCGCAAAGCCGGCAATACCATCCGCCCTTTGATCCGCTCGGAAATGAATCGGAAATCTTCTGACATGTCTGCGAATACGACGTCGGCGAAACACGCCGCGACCCCCATTGGAGCGACTGTTGACGAGCAAGTTTTAGTGCTCGACTTCGGATCGCAAACCGCA
Source organism: Planctomyces sp. SH-PL62 (assembly GCA_945893045.1). GTDB lineage: Bacteria > Planctomycetota > Planctomycetia > Planctomycetales > Planctomycetaceae > SXKJ01. The sequence goes on along the minus strand of CAMDEA010000107.1, from coordinate 6,607 downwards.
CAGCTCATCGCTCGCCGAGTCCGTGAAAACAACGTCTTTTGCCAGCTCGTGCGACACGACTTGCCCGCATCGCGCATTCGCCAAATCGCGCCGAAGGGGCTGATCCTGTCGGGCAGCCCGTCCAGCGTTTATGGCAAAGGCTCGCCGCAACCCGATCCGGAAATCTTCAACCTCGGCATTCCGATTCTCGGCATCTGCTACGGAATGCAGGTGACGTGTCACACTCAAGGAGGCGAAGTCGCACCGGGGCAAACACGCGAGTTCGGTCACGCTCCCTGCCGAGTCCTCTCGTCGAGCGGTTTGTTCGACGGTGTGCCACAAGAATTCCAAGTCTGGATGAGTCACGGCGATCAAGTCCGCGACCTCCCCTCCGACTTCGAGCCGATCGCCACGACCGAGACCTGCCCGCACGCCGCCGCGAAGCATCGCACGAAGCCGATCTTCGGCCTGCAATTCCATCCGGAAGTCACGCACACCGAGCACGGCGGTCAATTGCTCTCGAACTTCGTGAAGAAGGTTTGCGGCTGCCGAGGCTCCTGGCGGATCAGCGATTTCATCGAGAGCGAAATCACCGGCATTCGTCAGCGAGTCGGCAACAACCGGGTGATCTGCGGACTCTCTGGCGGAGTCGATTCATCGGTAGTCGCGGCGTTGCTGGCGAAGTCGATTGGCGATCAAGCCTCGTGCATCTTCGTGGACAACGGCCTGCTGCGGCTCGGCGAGGCCGAGGAAGTTCGCGACCGCTTCTCGCAGCACTTCAAAACCGATCTGCATGTCGTCGATGCGCGACAGCGATTCCTCGATGAGCTGGCTGGCGTGAAAGATCCGCAGCAGAAACGAAAAATCATCGGCCGAGTCTTCATCGAAGTCTTTCGTCACGAAGCCAAGTCGATCCCGAACGCCAAGTTTCTAGCTCAAGGAACACTCTACCCGGACGTAATCGAATCGGGCGGCAGTCCCGACGGCCCAGCGGCGACAATCAAGACTCACCACAACGTCGGCGGCTTGCCCGATGAACTCGGCTTCGAATTGATCGAACCGCTGCGCGATCTCTTCAAAGACGAAGTCCGGCAGATGGGCTTAGAGCTTGGCTTGCCAGAGCACCTGATCTGGCGACACCCCTTCCCCGGCCCAGGCCTCGCCGTGCGATGCCTCGGCGAGATTACCGACAAGAAGCTGACCACGCTCCGCCAGGCTGACGCGATCGTCATCGAAGAACTGCACCGAGCCGGCTTGTACCGCCAGGTTCAACAAGCCTTCGCCGTGTTGCTGCCCGTTCAATCGGTCGGCGTGATGGGCGACGACCGGACCTACGAAGACGCCGTCGCCGTCCGAGCCGTGCAGACCGACGACTTCATGACCGCCGATTGGTTCCACCTGCCCTATGACGTGCTGCAACGCATCTCGACGCGAATCACCAACAGCGTCCGCGGCGTGAACCGCGTCGTGTATGACATCAGCAGCAAGCCCCCCAGCACGATCGAGTGGGAATGAACGGGCAGCACAGTGCAACGTCCGTTTTGCTCGCCGCCTGTGATCGCGGCGGCCGATAACACGCCGCTTGCCGGGTCCGGCAGGGTGCCGTACATTTCTGGCCATGAGCACGACCCGCGAAAAAAAGAAGACTCCGAAAGCTCCGCGCTCGAATGAGGCGAGCCGTACCTCACGCTTTGAGGCGCGGATGACCAAGACTCAGAAGTCGTTGTTGGAACGCGCGGCGGCTTATGAAGGACGGTCGCTTACCGATTTCGTCGTGAGCACTTTGTCCTCCGCGGCCGAGGCGGTCATTCACCAACATGAAGTGATCCGCCTCAATCCCGCGCAAAGCCGAGCCTTCGTCGAACTGTTGCTCAACCCGCCAGCGCCGAACGCGGCCTTGCGGCAGGCGGCTCGGAAGTATCGCCGGTCGGTCAAATCGTCATGAGCGAATACGTCTGCGAACCGTTGGCAAAGCGGCATGACCGGCAGAGCTTCCACTGCGGCAATGCGGAGTTGGACCTCTGGTTTCAACAGCGCGCACGGCAAGATCAGGAACGCCATGTCGCCGCCGTTTATGTCCTCGTCCCCGTCGATGAACCAACTCGCGTGGCTGGTTTCTATTCGCTCTCAGCGACATCGCTTTTGCTGAGCGAATTACCCATCGAGTTCACACACAAGCTGCCGCGATACCCGGTCGTCCCGGCGATTCTCCTGGGTCGTTTGGCTCGCGATGTTCAATTCCCCGGCCTGGGCGAAACGCTGCTGCTCGACGCGCTGCATCGCGCCTGGATCAACGCGGCCGAAATCGCCGCCGCTGCAGTTGTCGTGGATGCGAAAAACGCTCGTGCCCGTGAGTTCTATCAACGCTACGGCTTCCAGCTCATCGCGGGCATCACCGATCGCCTGTTCCTGCCGATGAAGTCGCTCGTCGAGACCTTCAAACGGGAACAGCGTTGACGAGCCCGGTTCGCACGCGTGTCCGGCTCCCCTCCGAGAGACCCGGCCGAGTTGTCACGCGCGGCGCGAAATGCCAGAGTGTGCCTCGTTCGACATTGGCATCCGTCAAGTTCCCGACTTCGCAAAGGACCGTCCGGTGAGTACGTCGTTTGACTGGGATGTGTTTCTGTCGCACAGCAGCGTCGACAAGCCGCGAGTCGCTCGGTTGGCCGAGCGGTTGCAAGCGGCGGGCTTTCGCGTCTGGTTTGACCGCCCGAACATCGACAATGGCGAGGACATCGTCACGGCGATCGAGCAGGGACTGGAGCGGTCTCGCGTGCTGGTGTTGTGCATGACCAAAGCCGCGTTCGAGTCCGAGTGGGTGCGGCTGGAACGGAACACGGCCACGTTCCGTGATCCCGCCAATCACGACCGCCGCTTCTTGTTCCCCACTGACAGGAGTTGAGTCCATGTCCGACGTTCGCACGATTCGCGTCTTCATCGCCTCGCCGGGGGATTTGGCGGTGGAGCGGGCGGCGTTCCAGCAGGTGCTGGAGGAACTCAACGCCGGCTTCGGCGACGCGCTGGACATTACGTTCGAGCCGCTCGGCTGGGAGGACACGTTGGCCTCGACGGGGCGGCGGTCGCAGGCGGTGATCAATCGGGAGATTGACCGCTGCGACGTATTCATTCTGGCGATGTACCGCCGGTGGGGGCAGGCGGCTCCGGACGCTCAGCCGTACTCGTCGTACACGGAAGAAGAGTTTCACCGCGCGTTCGCCCGTTGGCAGAAGCAGCGGCGAGGGAAACCGCAGGCCCCGGAGATCTTCGTCTTCTTCAAGCACATTGATTCGGCGTCGCTGGCCGACGCCGGCCCGCAGCTTCAGAAGGTGCTCGACTTCCGCAAGTCGCTCGAAGAGTCGCGGCAGGTGCTGTCTCACGGCTTCGCGAATGAGGCCGAGTTCAAAGCGGAGGTGGACCGTCACCTGCGAGCGTTCGCCAAGGGGGAGTTGCCGCCGGCCAACGCTCCGCGCGACAAGGTGCTCTTGCCGCTCGCGGTCATCGCCGAGGTGCAGAAGGAGAAGGCCGAGACGGAACAAGCCTTGGCCCGCGCCGAGCGTGAGCATCAGATGGCGGCAGTGGCTTGATCGAACTTGACAGACTGAATCAGCGACAGCATTTTGAAGCCGTTGCTGATCAATACAAATTAGGGAGCGCCGATTTTGGCAAAGCAGAGGAAACCAACTCTCACCATCGAGTTGTTGCAGAGTGAAGCGGCTTCATTTGCTGTCACGGAGTCTGCGCATGACGAGCCTTTGTTATTCGGCGTCACCGACGGCAAGGCGGTCGGGACGTATCTCGAACACAAGTTTCGAGCACATTTGGAAACCAAGTACGACTTCATCCTCGGTTCGTCGGCGTCAGGTATCGACTTTCCGGAACTCGATGTGGACATGAAGGTCACCAGTATCAAGCAGCCCCAGTCGTCGTGCCCGTTCAAGTCAGCACGTCAGAAGATTCACGGCTTGGGGTACTCGTTGCTGATCTTCGTTTACGACAAGACCGACGATGAAAAGACGCGCAAAGCAAAACTCAACATTCTCCACACGATCTTCGTCACCAAGGAACGTACGGCCGATTTCCAAACGACCACAGGCGTCCGCAGAATCTTGGAGAATGCCGGAAACAAAGATGATCTGCTCGCGTTCTTTCAGGAGCGAATGCTGCCCATCGACGACATCGCCGCGAACATGTTGGCTGATGAGTTGCTGGCCCAGCCGCCGGAAATCGGATATCTCACGATCTCGAATGCCCTGCAATGGCGGCTGCAATATCGTCGAGTGATCGACCAAGCGGGCGCTGTCAGTGGCATTCTTCGGATTCAATGAACCATGCCGACTGCCATCGCTCGCTCCAAGAAGAAAGTCGAGTACGGTGACTTTCAGACGCCGTCGGCTCTCGCGCGCGAGGTGTGTCGGACCTTAGCCAAGTTGGGCGTTCGACCGGCGGCGATTCTGGAGCCAACTTGCGGACGGGGTTCATTGCTCGAAGCAGCGGCCGAAGTGTTCGGCGACGCGGATCAGATCGTCGGCTTCGATGTGAATCCTGACTATGTGGCTTGGACTCAGCGACAACTCCAGCGATTTCAGACTGCCAAGCAGGTCGTCGTTGAGTCGTCGGATTTCTTTGAGACCGATTGGCCGGAACACCTCGCGCGACTTCGCGACCCATTGCTTCTGATTGGCAATCCACCCTGGGTGACAAACTCAGCGCTCGGCGGTTTAGGAAGCACGAATTTACCTGAGAAGACAAACTCCCACGGTCTACGAGGAATGGAGGCGCTGACCGGCAAAAGCAACTTCGACATTTCCGAATGGATGCTGTTGCGGATGGTCGAGTGGATGCAAGGTCGTGACGCCACGCTGGCGATGCTATGCAAGACCGCTGTCGCTCGGAAGATTCTGCACCGAGGTTGGTCAAGTGGAGCGGCTTGGTCGGCGACGTCCCTCTACGGAATTGATGCGCTCTTGCACTTCGAGGCTTCGGTCGATGCGTGTTTGCTCGTCATTCGATCGACCGCCGACGGCAAACAATTCGAGCCGACCGCTGCAATTTTTGAAACGCTCGATTCAAAGAATCCATCCACAGCGATCGGTTTCCGAGATGGCTCGCTTGTGGCCGACGTTGCCGCGTATGAGTGCTACCGTCATTTGGCCGGACGGAATCCAATCGCATGGCGTTCTGGCGTGAAGCACGACTGCTCGAAAGTGCTGGAACTCCGTCGCGAGGGAGATCGTTTTCGCAACGGACTTGGCGAACTGGTTTCGCTGGAACCGCAGTTTGTCTTTCCAATGCTCAAGAGTTCGGACATCGCTCAAGGTAAGACGACGACGAACCGTTGGATGCTCGTCACTCAGCGATCCACCGGCGAAGACACCTCCAAGATTGAGCGATCCGCACCAAAAACGTGGGACTATCTTTCACGGCACGCGGAACTCTTAGACCGACGCGGCAGTTCGATCTATCGTGGGCGTCCTCGCTTCTCAGTTTTCGGAGTCGGCGAGTACACGTTTACGCCTTGGAAAGTCGCGATCTCCGGCTTCTATAAACGCCTGACTTTTCAATTGATCGGTCCTGCCAACGGCCAGCCGGTTGTGCTCGACGACACCTGTTACTGTTTGCCGTGTGATTCCGAAGAACAGGCACGAGTGTTTTCCGAGATGCTCAACTCTGAAGTTGCTCAGAAGTTTCTTTCTGCATTTGTCTTTTGGGATTCCAAAAGGCCAATCACGATCGACCTACTTCAACGCTTAGACCTCGCCAAGCTCAGTGAGCAACTCGGCGTCGTGCTGCCACTTTTCAAAACATCTTCACGCCGGAATTTGGCGGACGCTGCTCAGCGGCAATTGTTCTAAAACATCGTGCCGGAAGACCGACGCCGTTCGGCTCGCCGTCCTCTTCTCGGAGTCCGACATGGCCAATCCAGAACACGTCGAGATCGTCAAGCAAGGCGCGGAGGCGATCAGGGCATGGCGTGCGAAGAACCCAGACCTTCCGCTCGATCTCGCGAACGCGAAACTGGAAGGGGCTCTGTTGCAAGTTGCCGACTTAAGTAACGCCGATCTACGCAGCGCCGACTTAAGTGCAGCGAATCTGCACGGTAGTTTCCTGCTTCGTGCCAATTTGCGTGGGGCCAACCTTCGTTGGGCCAAGCTGACCAACTGCGTTCTACACGCGACCAATTTGGAATATGCCAATCTGCTCGGAGCCAATTTGAGTGCTGCCCACCTCATGAATGCCAATCTCAAGGGAGCTTTTCTTGTCGGCGCTTATTTAAGTGCGTCAACAGTTGCCGCACCGACATCCGGCCCCGAAAAGGGCTATGGAACTGTCGTCAACACCTCGACCCTCAGTGGGGTTTGTTTGGACGGTGCCGTGATAGGATTCACAACTTTTGCAGATGTTGATCTTTCAGAGGTCAGGGGGCTGGATTCGGTGAGGCATGATGGTCCGAGTGTTATTGGAGTAGAGACGCTCTATCGGTCCCACGGCCAGCGCGCATAGCTGGGTAGTGTGGGCGAGCTGGCGCGATTGCTGTTTGTATGGTATTCCTCTCCTGGAATTCGTCTGCGTGAGTTTGCTGGTCGTGTGACTGCGGACCGGAGCGCAGGAAACCAGACCAGGAGGTGTC
>CAMDEA010000106.1 GCA_945893045.1 Planctomyces sp. SH-PL62 | reverse complement strand
CAAGTCACCGGCGAACTGCCGCCGAACCTCGCTTCGTCCGCTCCGCGAAAGTACACGAACGTGCCGCTCTACGAATGCCGTGACGTCCCCGACGAAGCCTACTACGACGGCCGCGTCGCCAACGAAGCCGTTCGCGTGATGCGCGAAGTGCGCGAGCAACCTTTCTTCCTTGCCGTCGGATTCTGGAAGCCGCACGCGCCATTCAACGCGCCGAAGAAGTATTGGGATCTGTATGACCGATCCAAACTGCCGGCTCTGAATCCCGCGCGTCCGACCGGCGCGCCTGATATCGCCTTTCAAGATGGTCGCGAGCTGCGCGGCATCCCGCCGAATCAAGTCACGTTTACCGACGCGCAGGTCGCCGAGATTCGGCACGGCTACTTCGCCAACATCAGCTATCTCGACGCGCAGTTCGGTAAGGTGCTCGATGAATTGGATCGTCTGAAGCTGACCGATCGCACGGTCATCGTTTTTGCCGGCGATCACGGCTATCACCTCGGCGAGCACACTCAATGGGCAAAGACCTCCAACTTTGAATACGACGCCCGCGTCCCGCTGTTCTTCGCGACGCCGAAGTCCGCGAACGCCGGCCAACGCACGTCATCGCTTGCCGAACTGCTCGACCTCTTCCCGACGCTCGTTGAGCTGTGCGGCTTGCCTCGCCCCGCTGGCCTCGAAGGGACCAGCTTGGTTCCCGTGCTCAACGATGTCTCGAAATCGGTGAAGCCCGCCGCATTCACACAGCATCCGCGACCGCCGTACTTCGACCGCGAACCCAGCGGCGAACCGACCGCGATGGGGGTCAGTGTCCGTACCTCGCGCGTTCGCTACACGGAATGGCGTGACTGGAAGACAAAGGACAAAATCGTCGCCCGCGAACTCTACGACGCTCAGCATGACCGGGCCGAACTCCGCAACGCCGTCGATACTCCCGCGTTGTCCGAAGCACAACGCGAGGCCGAGAAACTGTTGCGAGAACAGTTTCCGTAGCAGCGGTTTCCACGATCCGGGCGGGCGAGTTTGTTACCCTCTGTGCCCCGTGACCACACTCTGCTGAAGAAAAGGAACTGCGATGCCGCCGCTCATGTTCGTGGGTCGAATCGTTTCACGCTGCCGCTGGTTCGCGATTGTGCTGACATTGTTGAGCCTCGCGCCGCGGACTCGTGCGGCCGATGACGAGGCCAAGTTTGCCAAGTGGGAAAAAGAAATCGCGGCCTTCGAGGCGGCCGATCAAAAGCAGCCGCCGGTCAAAGGGGACATCCTGTTCGTCGGTAGTTCGAGCATCCGGATGTGGGACGTGAAGCGATCTTTTCCGGAACTGCCGGTCGTCAATCGCGGCTTTGGTGGTTCGCAGATTGAAGACTCGACGCACTTCGCCGAGCGGATCATCGGCGCTCACGAACCGCGAGTGATCGTCTTCTACGCCGGCGACAACGACATCAACACCGGCAAGTCGGCCGAGCGTGTCGCTGGCGACTTCGAGAAGTTCGTCGCGAAGGTGCGCGGTAAGCGTCCGGAGACGCAGATTCTGTTCATTGCGATCAAGCCCAGCCCGTCGCGTTGGAAGCACATCGAAACTCAGCGAGCGGCCAACCAGAAGATTCGCGAGTTCTGCGAACGGGGCGAGCGGCTGACGTTCGTTGACATCTCGCCGCCCATGCTGGGCAAAGACGGTCAGCCACGCGAGGAATTGTTTCTCAAGGACAAGCTGCACATGACGGCGGCCGGATACAAAGTCTGGAACGATATCCTGCGTCCACAATTCGCAAAGCTCACGCCGGTCGATCCCGGAGCGGCCGCGTTATTGAAGGCCAAACGTGTCGTCTTTCTCGGTGACAGCATCACTTACTCCGGGCAATACATTGCGTACCTGGAGACGTTTCTCGCCACGAGATTTCCCAATCGACCGACAGAGTTCATCAATCTCGGTTTGCCAAGTGAAACCTGTTCGGGCCTGTCCGAGGACGGGCACGCGGGGGGCAAATTCCCTCGGCCGGATGTGCATGAGCGGTTGCAGCGAGTGCTCGACAAGCTGAAGCCGGACTTGATCGTCGCTTGCTACGGAATGAATTGCGGCATCTATCTGCCGTTGTCCGAAGAGCGATTCGCGAAGTACCAAGGGGGCATTCGCCGATTGCGAGCCGCTGCGGAATCGGCTGGGGCCAAGGTCATTCATCTCACTCCGCCGACATACGATCCGCAGCCACTCAAGGGAGGCGGCAGCGCGACCTACAACGGTGTGCTCGATCGGTATTCAGAGTGGCTGATCTCACAGCAGGCGAACGGCTGGACGGTGATCGACATTCACGGGCCGATGAACGCGCACCTCGCCGCGCGGCGCAAGCAGAATCCGAAGTTTGTGCTCGCGGGTGATGGAGTTCATGCCGGTGCGACCGGCCACTGGCTGATGACGCAGGCGATCATCGACGCGATGTTCGGCTGGCCGCACACGCAGCCGGTCGCCGAAATTGATGGCGAACTATCTGACACCGACGAGGTAATGCTCGTGCCGTTGCCGGTCGATCCCACCTGGGATGCCGATTCGCTGGAACTGACTTCCGCTCGCGAATACTTCGCGACGCTCAATGTGCGCGTCTCCAAGACGTCTTCACCTCGATATGACATCGTGCAAGGTGGCAAGTCGATCGGCTTTGTCGCGGCCCATGAACTGCGCACGGGGCAGACCGATCTGACGCAGCTCGCATCGTTCGCTCCAACTCAACAAGCGGCCGAGTTGCTGAAGTTGATTCAACGCCGACAACGATTGCAGGGAGATGCGTGGTTGAACGAAGTCGGACACTTGAGGCCCGGCATGTCGAAAGGAGTGCCCGTCGCGGACGCCACCGCGCAAGCTGCCGAGCTGAATCAGCAGATCACGAAACTCGCGCACCCGGTCCATCTCAATCTCGACCTCAAACCGAATATGGAACCGTTTCCCGGCATGAAGTCCGACTGGCACGGCTTCGACCGCTACGAGTTTCCAGTCGCAGGCAAGACGGCCAGCGTCGTCGTGCCGAAGAAAGAAGCGGCTGGCAAGCCTTGGGTCTGGCATGGCGAGTTCTTCGGACACAAACCCGCGCCCGATATCGCGCTGCTCGGTCATGGCTTCCACATCGTCTATTTGAACGTGCCGAACATGCTGGGCTGCCCCGATGCGGTGTCGCATTGGAACTCACTGTATCGCGAACTGACTCGGCGTTATGGCTTCGCGAGCAAGCCGGCACTGGTCGGTCTGAGTCGTGGCGGCTTGTACTGCTACAACTGGGCGGCCGCGAACCCGGACAAGGTCGCGTGCATTTACGGCGATGCTCCCGTCTGCGATTTCAAAAGCTGGCCCGGCGGTAAGGGCAAAGGGAAAGGAAGCGCCGGTGATTGGAAGCTGATTCTCGAACGTTTCCACTTCGCCGATGACGCGGAAGCATTGGCCTGGAAACTGAACCCGATCGACAACCTGGAGCCATTGGCAAAAGCGAAGGTTCCGTTGCTGCATGTCTTCGGCGACGCGGACGATGTCGTTCCGTGGGATGAGAACACCGGCCTCATTGCCGAGCGATATGAAAAGCTCGGCGGCAAGATCGAGTTGATCCGCAAACCGGGCGTCGGGCATCATCCGCACGGCTTGGAGGATTCGACGCCGATCGTCGAATTCATCCGCAAGCACGCCGGGGTAAAGTAAGATCTGCGGGAAGGGGTCGCGTCGCAAAACTCTCCAACGCGACGTCCCGGTTGGCCGTACTGAGCGGCATCTCCGGGGGTTCGCCAGATGATGACTATGCTCGAGCACGACGCTCAAACTGACGAAAGCCTGCACGAATCGAGCGGTTCCAGCGACGCTCGACTGGTGGAGGCTGCGCGTCGGGGGGACCAGGCGGCTTACGGCGAACTGGTGCAACGCTATGAGCATCGGTTGGCACGGGTCATTCACCGATTCGTCCACGACATGGACATGGCGGAAGACCTGGCCCAGGAGACATTCCTCAAGGTCTACGAACGGCTGGAGCAGTTTGATTCGTCGCGGCGATTCGGGCCGTGGCTGTTCCGGATCGGAGTGAACCTGACGTTGGATTACCTGCGTCGGAAGAAACGCCGTGGCCGTTGGTCGTTGTTCACCGACCGATTTAAGGACAAGTCTCCCGATCCGGCCGTGGCCGATCCGCGCAAGGCGTTGGACCTGCAACAAGAGGTCCAGAAGGTCTTGCAGATGATCCCGGAGAAGTATCGGATCGTGCTGGCGCTGCGCGATCTGGAGAATTTCTCCACTTCGGAAATCGCGGCCGTCCTGCACCGCAAGGAAGCGACGATTCGCTGGCGACTGGCGGAGGCGCGTCATCGGTTTCAGTATTACTGGGGCAAGCGGCATGGCACCGCGATGCCGGAGAATTTCACTCCTTCCGAAAGTGCGGAGAGCAAAGATGAAATGTAAGACTGCGAAACATCAGATGGCTTTGGCCGTGGGCGAAGACCTCACGCCTGCCGAGATTCAGGAGTTGCACCGCCATCTTCAAGATTGCTCGAATTGCCAGCAAACTTGGGAGCAACATCAACGGGGCTTTGCGGTGTTGCAGCACAGCCGCACGAACGAGACTCGTCCGAAGTCCGATAGCGTCTGGCCGACGTTGTCCCAGCGTCTTCGCGAACATGATGCCGCTCCGCAGCGCGGCGAGTTCAACGGGTGGATCGCCGCTCTGGCGGTCACTGCGGCTTGTGTCGTGCTGTTCGTCTTCAGCTTCGAGGACTCACCTTCGCTGGCCCTTCACCCACAGCGCGGTGTTTCTTCCGGAGGCACGATGGTCACGTCTCCCTCCAATTCTGGTCAGACAGTGAGGCCGTTGCTCCGACGGGATGAAGTCCAAACGATGCGGCCATACAATGCCGCTCCCAAAGTAGACGGGTCACTCCGTGACCCGAAACTTCCGGTCACGGAGTGACCGGTCTACCTTTTTCATCCAACACGAAGCGACCGCCGCCATGCCGATGTTTGAATTCGAGTGCCCGCGCTGCGACCACACGTTTGAAGAACTGATCCGAGCGAACCAGCAAGCAGCCTGCCCGACGTGTGGTTCCTCCGACGTCCGCAAGCTGTTGAGCGCCCCGGCCGTGCGGACTCGCGGCGCGGCATCGCTGCCGGTACTCGGTTCCTCCTGCCCGCCGCCGAGCGTCCACAGTTGCGGGCCGGGGTGTTGTCGGCATCATTAACGAACCTCCCATGCTGCGCATCCAGCCTGCGACCGGCGCGCGTCTTCAGCCTGCGCTGGAGTTACTGTTCTCGTCTCTGACGACGGAAGCGAGATCTCAGCGTATCGCCGAGGTTCGCGAGGAGATTGAGGAGGGGGACTTCGATCCCGAACATTTACTTCTCGCAAACAGCGGCTCGACCCCGGTCGGAGTCCAACTGACGGTCATCCGAGACGACGATGTGGGCATCGTCTGGCCGCCGATCGTCGCCGTTGAGTTGCAGGGTCTGTCCTCTGAGGCGATTGAAGATGCGCTGCTTTGTGAAGCGGTGCGAGGTCTCGACACGACGAAGGCGTGGATCGGTCAGTCGCTGCTGGAACCCGATCAAACTCGCGAGCACGCGGCCTTGCAACGCAACGGCTTCACACGCTTGACGGAGTTGCGTTTCTTTGAGCGGTTATTGTCCGACACTTCGGACAGGACGCAGCGCAAGACAACAGCGCCGTTGAAATACGAGCCATTCCGCCGGTCCCGGAATCGCGCCGCGTTCGTCAACGTTCTCGAAGCGACGTATCGCGGTACGCTGGATTGCCCGGAATTCAACGGCGTGCGCGATGGTCGGCAATCGCTCAAGAATCACGAGTCGGCCGGTTCCTTCACCTCGGACATGTGGCGGCTGTATTCCCAGGACGAAATCGCTGTCGGTGTGCTGTTGCTGGTGGAACGCCCCGATCAGCAAGCGTGGGAGGTGTTGTACGTCGGCGTCGTCGAATCGGCTCGACGGAGCGGCATCGGGCGTGCGATGTTGCTCGATGCCATTGACGCTGCTCGCGACGCAAATGCCGAAAGACTGCTCATCGTTGCCGATGCTCGCAATCTGCCGGCCGTCGGGCTGTACGAGTCGCTCGGCTTTCAGCCGATTGCCACGCGCGTCGCCTTCGTGCGACTGGCCAACTCGCTACCACGCAATCGGCCGCACGACTCCGCTTGCCAACAGTGAGCCGAATGTCATGCCCAACAGGCAGAGCAGCCAGACGACGTAACGTGCGACGGTCTCGCCGTAGCGATTCACCAACGTCTGACCTTTGCGTGTGTTGGCCAGCAGCCAGCGATGTCTCGCCAAGCCGGCCAAGCAAATCGCGGCGATTCCGACGCCCATCAGAATTTGGTGTTGAGGGAGCGGCATCGTCAGGCTTTGGTGATCTCTGCGGCCGGGAGCACGCGCGTGCCGACTCGCTCGCCAGCGGCAGCACGTTCGATGTTTCCAATCTTCTTGTAGTTGAACACGACGATCGGAATGTTGTGCTCCATGCAGTGATGAATCGCTTGAGCGTCCATCACCTTCAGGTTCTGCCGCAGGAAATCCTGATAAGAAATCTCCGAGTAACGCACGGCGTGCGGATTCTTCTCCGGGTCTTCGGAGTAGATGCCGTCCACCTTAGTGGCCTTTAACAGCACGTCGGCTTCGATCTCGCGAGCACGCAGCGCGGCGGCGGTGTCGGTCGTCACGAACGGGCTGCCGGTGCCGGCGGCGAGGATCACGACACGACCCTTTTCCAAGTGACGCACGCAGCGGCGACGGATGAATGGCTCGGCGACCTTCTCCATCTGAATGGCGGTTTGCAGCCGCGTCTGCACCCCCGCGTTTTCCAGCGCGTCTTGCAGAGCGAGTCCGTTGATGACGGTCGCCAGCATCCCCATGTAGTGCGCGGTCGGCGTTTTGATCGAAGCGCTGACGGCGGCAAATTCTTTGCCGCGGAGGATGTTGCCTCCGCCACACACGATCGCCAGTTGTACGCCTTGATCGACGACCCGTTTGATCTGGTCGCACATGGTCGTGATTTCTTCCATGTGGATTCCGGTTTCGCCGGGACGGCAGAAACTCTGGCCGCTGATCTTCAGCAGGATGCGCTTGGGACGGTCGGACATGGGACACCTCGTTTCAAAACCGTACCGCGACCGTCAGGGAGCGGCCCGTTACGAACGCTGTTGACTCATCGAGCCGGGCCGCTCCCTGACGGTCGCGGTACGGATCGCAGACTCCCAAACGAACCGAGGGGCGGTGTCGCCCCTCGTTCGATCATCTCTCACGTTGATTCGACGAACAATTAGCGACCCAGCACCCAGCGAGTGAAGCCGACTGCTTTCAGGCCGGCTTCCGCGAGGGCCTGGCTGACTCGCTTAGAGTCGTCCTTCGCGAACGGCTGGCAGATCAACACGCCTTGCTCGTTGTAGAACGTGTTCAACTGCCCTTCGACCATCTTCTCGATGATACTGTCCGGCTTGCCGGTCTTCTTGGCTTCGCCTCGCAAGCGGTCACGCTCGGCGTTGACCAAGTCAGCGGGGAGTTGCTCCGGCAGCGTGCAGACCGGCTTGAGCGCGGTGATGTGCATGGCGACATCGCGCAGCACCGGAGCGGTCAGGTTCGCTCCTTCGGCTTGGAAGAGTACCCCTTGCTTGCCGTCGTGATGCACGTAGCCGCCGACCGGCCCCTTCACGCGGGCCACGCGGGCCAGCACGATCTTCTCGCGGATCGAGTTGACCACGTCCTCATACAAGTCGTTGAGCGTCTTGCCCGGAGCTTCCGGCGCGGGCTGAGCCAACAAGGCTTCCGGCGTTTCGGCACCGGGGCCGTTGAGCAACTGACTCGCGCATTGCCGAGCGAGCGACAAGAACGATTCCGCACCGGCGACCGGAGCGGATTCGCATTGCAGTTCGACCATCGCCGCTTCCGAGCCGTCCGGCTTGGATTCGATCACGATCTTGCCTTCGGAGGTCGCGTTGTCGGCACGCTTGAGCATCACTTTTTTGAACTTGGTCTTCAAAACTTCGACCGCTTTGGTCGGGTCGCCGCCGGCTTCGGTCAGCGCCTGCTTGCAATCCATCAGCGGCAGGTTGGTCAGTTCACGCAGCGCCTTCACGGCGGCGGCAGTAATTTCGGCCATGAGTCTTCTCCAAAATAAAATTGAGCAAATCATCAATCAGGCGTGCCGAAGGTCATTCGCCTTCGGACACGAAACTGAGCGGCACGGCGCTAGCCGCCGGTGCCAGTATCCGGGCGATACCGGCGGCTAGCGCCGTGCCGCTCAGTTCTCTGGAAGTAACCGGTCGGGTCACTTTATGCCAACGACGGAACTGCCTTTGGCTCATCGGCCGCAGGAGCGTCCTTATCCTGAGCTGGGTTGGAATTCTTGCCCGTCAGCACCGCCTCGGCGAGATGATTGAGCATCAAGCGGATCGAGCGGATGCTGTCGTCGTTGCCGGGGATCGGCAGATCGACCTTGTCCGGGTTGCTGTCGGTGTCGATCAGCGCCACGACTTTGATCCCCATGATCTTGCATTCGTCGACGCAATTGTGCTCCTTGGTCGGGTCGATGACGATGACCGCCTCGGGCATACGGTTGAGCGTGCGGATGCCGTTCAGGTTGCGGAAGATCTTCTCACGCTCGCGGCCGAGCGTGGATTGCATCTTCTTCGAGTAGGTGTTGATCTCGCCGCTCGCGACGAGTCCTTCCAGCTCTTCCAGCCGCTTGAGCCGGCTGCGAATCGTGCGGAAGTTCGTGAACGTGCCACCCAGCCAACGCTCGGAAACGTAGGGCATCCCGCAGGCGTTCGCCGCTTCGATGATGGGGTTCTGAGCCTGCCGCTTGGTTCCGACAAACAGAATCAAGCTGCCTTGAGTGGAGACCTTTTCGAGGTACTTCTTGGCTCGCAGGAGACCGCGGACGGTCTCCTTGATGTCGATAATGTGGATCTGATTCCGCTTCCCGTAGATGTAGGGCCGCATCTTCGGGTTCCACTTGCTGGTCTTGTGACCGAAGTGGACGCCGGCTTCCAAAATGTCTTTGACAACAATGTTCGACACGCTGAGACGCTCCTTTCCACCTCTCGCGGCGAAGACTTCGGCGGTCGATGTTTGCCGAAGTTCGCGGTTGCGTGAGGCACACCTTCGCTGGGAAGGCGTTCGAAAGATTCAGAAAAGAAAAAGGGTAATCCTGTCGCGACCAACTCAACCTGAACTGGCCGGAAGGGGCGGGAGGATAGTCGTGCCCTCGGAGACCGTCAAACGACGCTGGCGACGAAGCGTGCGAGTTCACGGCCTGACTGGAGCCACATTTCCGTAGACATTAGAAGAGTCTGCCGCGCGTTCCCAACTTCGATTCCTTCACGGCCGGGAGTTTCCAAGTGCCTCCACAAGAAACACAGACTCGGCCGAATGCCGACCCGTCGCTGATGCGTCAGGTCGTCGCGGAATTGATCGGCACGTTCCTGCTGATTTTCTTCGGGTGCGGTGCCGTCCATGCCGCCGTGTTGACCGGAGCACAGCAAGGCTTATGGCAAGTGGCGATCGTCTGGGGTGTGGCGATCATGCTGGCGATTTACTCGGTGGGTGGGATCAGCGGAGCGCACATCAATCCGGCGATGACATTGGCGTTCGCGCTGTGGCGAGGATTTCCGAAGAGCCGCGTGCTGCCGTACATCATGGGGCAACTGGCGGGAGCGATGCTGGCGGCGTGTGTGCTGTTCGTGATCTTCAGCCCACAGCTCGATGCCAAGGAGCGCGAGAAGGGGATCGTTCGCGGCCAGCCGGAGAGCATCGTGACAGCCATGTGTTACGGCGAGTATTTCCCGAATCCTGGCGGAGTCGCGTCCGGCGACAAGGAGAATTGGCAGCCGAAATACCTGGAGTGGCGAACTCAGCGGTCAGCGAGCTTGGCCTTTATCGCCGAGTTGATCGGCACACTGATCCTCGGCTTTGTGGTGTTCGCGCTGACGGACGAACGGAATCGCGGCCAGTTGCTGTTTGGGCAGGCTCCGATCTTTATCGGTCTGACGGTGGCGGCCTTGATCTCGGTGATCGCGCCGCTGACGCAGGCGTGCTTCAATCCCGCGCGCGACTTTGGTCCGCGGCTGTTCGCCTCGCTGGCAGGCTGGGGAAGCGCGGCGTTGCCCGGCCAGGACGGTCTCAGTTGGCTGACGGTCTATATCATCGCGCCCGTCGCTGGTGCCCTCATCGGTGGCGGGGTGTACGAGTTCGGCGTGCGACCGGTCGCGCAAGAACGTGCCTGATCGGTCAGGCTCCGATCGGGCACACAACGCACATTGCGAGTTGGTACCGAACACGGTGAGTTTTCCAACGGACGCAGGTTGACCGCTGACGAGATCGCCTTACTGGATGCGAGCCGGGGTCAGGTCTTCAAATTTCATTTTTGGATTAGCAAGTTGGGCGCGATGTGGGTTGGAATGTCGATGTGCAAAGAGAATCTGGGGTGAATCGCAAGGCCAAAAATGAAATTTGAAGACCTGACCCCTGATCGGTTCATGCAACGAATGACCTGCCTGGGCCTGATGCTGGTGGCGAGCCTGCTGGCGACGAGCAACGGCGCGGATGATCGTGAAGACTTCTTCGAGGCAAAGATTCGGCCAGTCCTGATCGAGTCGTGTCTGCGCTGTCACGGTGACACGAAGAAGTCCGGGGCCTTGCGTATCGATTCGCGCGAGGCGCTGCTCAAAGGGAGTGCCTCCGGGACAGCGATCGTGCCGGGCCAGCCGGAGGAGAGTCTGCTGATCCGCGCGATTCAGCGGCAGGAAGGTGTCTCCGCGATGCCGCCGGAGAAAGAGAAGGCTCTGAAGCCCAATCAGGTGGCCGACTTCATCGCGTGGATCAAGGCCGGAGCAGTCTGGCCCGCGAAGACGGCGAAGTTTGAAACCGCAAAGCATTGGGCCTTCGAGCCAATCCGAACGTTCGCGCCGCCGAACGTTCGAGACAATGCGTGGGTGACGAGCGACGTCGATGCGTTCATTCGATCCAAGCACGAAGCTGCGGGAGTGATTCCCGCTCCGCCCGCTGACAAACGCTCGCTGCTGCGCCGGATCACCTTTGATCTGACGGGGCTACCTCCCACGCCCGATGAGCTGCGTGGATTTCTGGATGACGAATCACCCGACGGCTTCGCGAAGGTTGTGGATCGGTTACTGGCCTCACCTCGTTATGGTGAGCGTTGGGGTCGGCACTGGCTGGACGTCGTCCGCTATGCCGACGCGCGCGATCTGATTCAGTTGCCGATTGAGAGCGACTTCCGTGAAGCGTGGCGGTATCGCGATTGGGTCGTCGCGGCGTTCAACCGCGATCTGCCGTACGACGAATTCATCACTCGACAACTGGCCGGCGATCTGCTGCAACCGTCCGACCCGACCAAGATCGATGCCGAAGCGCTCGTCGCGACCGGAATGCTGGCGATCGCCGATTTCGTTCCCGGCGATGTCGATAAGCAGCAGATGATCGCCGATTACGTGAACGACGAGATTGACGTCGTCGGGCGAGCGTTTCTGGGACTGACGCTGGCGTGTGCTCGCTGTCACGATCACAAGTTCGATCCGATTTCGACCGAAGACTATTACGCGCTGGCCGGAATATTTTTCAGTACGCGGATCATTCCGAGTCCAGTGTTGGGAAACACGCCACTGGTCCGCGTGCCGCTGCTGCCCGCCGCCGAGATTCAAGCGATCAACACTCAAACGAAACTCGACAAGCAGCGTCTGGCGGACCTGTCGCTGCTCGTTCAAGTCGCCGCCGATCAGGAGTTTTTGGTGCATCTGGAACGCCAGTTGGTCACCGCAACTCCTCGCGACTTGCCAGCGGCAGTCGAGTTCTTCCACACGAAGCCATCAACGCTGGCGGACTTCGCAGCAGCTCGCAAGCTCGATGCGTCGACGCTGGAACGCTGGGTGAAGTTTTTCAATCAGCAACCGCCACCCACAGCTTTGTTGCCGTTGTTGGCCGAGACCGATCGTGCGGCCGGCGCGCGACTGGCGCAGGAACTGGCAAAGAAGCTGTCGCTCACCGCGGCGGAACGTCGTGAGCGAACGCTGCGCAATGCGGTGGCCCGATCGCTTGCGGCTGCCGAGGTTTTGCAATTCCGCGCCGATGATCGGCACATCGCGATCGACGCGGCTCGACAGGTCACGCTGTGGCCCGATCGTGCGGCGATTGCCGATGATGCGACGCCACTTCCCGATTCGCACGGGCCTGTGTTGGCGATGGAAATGATTCATGGACATTCGCGCCCAGTAATCCGCTTTGATGGCGAGTCGGTGTTGCAGTCGCCGCGGATGGTTCCACTTACCGGTGCGTTGTTCGTCGTCTTTCGTCCCGACCAGGCTGCCAGCTCTGGAACACGCCTCATTGGTTGGGAAGACTCGGCGGTGGGACAACACGGACTAGGTTTGATGCCCAACACGGCGGGCGGTCTCCATGCAATCTTGCGTCGGTCGGGAGCCAGCGGCGACATCGTGGCTCCAGCTCCATCAAAAAACTCTGAGTTCCAGTTGATCAGCCTCACTTGGGGCTCCGACGGAGTCGCTCTGTTCCGCAACGGTGAGGCGATCGGCACGAACAAGGCGATTGATTCGGTCTCATCCGATCCGGTGATCGTGGCCCTGCGGATCGGGGGACCGGGTTCGGGAGCCGGTCAGCGATTTCGGGGCGACTTGTGCGAGTTGCGAGTTTATGGCAACCCACTCGACGAAGCGGCCCGCGTGCGAGTCGAGGCCGAACTGCGGACTCGTTGGTTCGGAGAGTCCCGTAGCCAATCTCGCCAGAGATTGGGCGCAGGTGGTGACGCGCCCCCAATCTCTGGCGAGATTGGCGACGACGATGACGTCACTGATCTCTATGACGAGTTGCTCTCCTCGCGCAGTCCGTATTGGATCGCTGCGGCAGACCGATCGCAGTTGCTCCCACAGGATGTGCGCGACAGGCTCGCGGCCCAGCGCGACGAATTGGAATTGCTCAAGAAGAAACCGGCCGTCGTGATTCCGCAGGCGGTCGTCGTGCAAGATGGCGGCCCGAAAGGAACCAAGCACGAAGGGTTTCATGATGCCCCGGTTTTTCTTCGCGGCAACCCGGTGACTCCCGGCAAGATGGTTCCGCGCGGCTTTCCTCAGGTGCTGGCTGGTCCGAACCCGCCAAAAATTTCGGCAGGGAGCGGCCGCCGTGAACTGGCTGACTGGCTGACTCGCCCCGATTCCACTGCAGGCGGACTCACGGCGCGCGTCATCGTCAATCGCATCTGGCAGCATCATTTCGGTGAGGGGCTGATTCGGACCTCGACGAACTTCGGAGTGCGGGGTGAGCGGCCCAGTCATCCGGAATTGCTCGATCACTTGGCACGCCGCTTCATCGAATCAGGCTGGTCGATCAAGTCGTTGCACCGGTCAATCGTGTTGTCGAGTGTCTATCAACAGAGCACGTTCGCGTCCGACGCCACACGCATGGCCGATCCCGAAAACCGTTGGTTGGCTCGAATGCCGCGCCGACGCTTGGAAGCCGAGGCGATTCGCGATGCGCTCTTGGCGGTCTCCGGCCGGCTCGATGCGACACCTGGCGGGCCGGGGTTTCTGGAAGTCGCTGTGCCGCGACGTACGCTCTATCTGATGACGTCGCGTACCGGGGCGAAAACGGCCGACTTCAATTCGGTGTTCGACGGGCCCGATGGCGGCGGCGTCCTCGAACGCCGGAATCAGTCGATTGTCGCTCCGCAAGCGTTGTATCTGCTCAACGACCCGCTGCTCGACGACGTTTCGGCGGCACTCGCGGCGCGAATCGTTCGCGAAGTCCCCTCCGGTCGCGACGACGAACGCATCGCTCGCTTGTACGAACTGGCCCTCGGACGCGCGCCGACGCCAACGGAGATCGACATCGGCCGGCAACTCGTCGCCGATCCCGCTGTCAAAGAGGCTTGGGTTCGTTACTGTCGCGTCATCTTCTGCACGAATGAGTTCGTTTATGTTGATTAGGGAAAAACGGGGTCAGGCACTTCGGAATTTCGAAATTGGCCTCGGCCAATTCTGAAATTCCGAAGTGCCTGACCCCTGACGCGCCGAAGTGCTCGATGACGAAAGGCCCTGCAATGAACCGTCGCGAAATGCTGAGCCGAACCGGAGCGGGCTTCGGTGCGCTCGCTTTGTCCGCGCTGCTGGCCGACGAGTTATCCGCCGCTGAGTATCCATTGGCCACGAGGCGTCCCCATTTCGCCGCGCGAGCCAAGCGGATCATTTTCCTCTTTATGCCCGGTGGTCCTTCGCAAGTTGACACGTTTGATCCAAAACCGCGACTGACTCGAGAGGACGGCCAGCCGTCGCCAAAGCTATATCTCGGCCAGCAACGCAAACTGCTCGCCTCACCCTGGAAGTTTCAGAAGCACGGAAAGTCGGGTCTGGAGGTCAGCGAACTCTTTCCGCGAACGGCGACCTGCATCGACGAGATCTGTGTCGTGCGTTCGATGGTCACCGACGACCCCAACCATCCCGGCGGCTGCTTGCTGATGAACACCGGCGAGCGTGTCTTCTCACGCCCGAGCCTCGGCGCTTGGGTAACGTACGGACTGGGGACCGAGAATCAGAACCTTCCCGGATTCGTCGCCATCGGTCCTGGGCCGATCATCGAAGGGGCGCGGCAATATGGTTCGAGCTTTCTCCCGGCCAGCTATCAAGGCACGTTCGTCTCGAACCTCGCGCAACCGCTTCGCAATCTCAGCAGTCTGCAAGTTCCTCGTGATCGACAGCGGCGCGAACTCGACGCGCTCGCTCGCTTGAACGGACTGCACCGCGAGCAGCGCGCTGACGACGACCGACTCAGCGCCCGCATCGAAGCCTTCGAACTCGCGTTTCGGATGCAGACCGAAGCCCCCGAAGCGTTCGATCTCGCCGGTGAAACACCCACGACCGCCAAGATGTACGGTCTCGACCAGCCGAAGACGGAAATGTTCGGCCGGCAATGTCTCCTGGCTCGGCGCTTGGTCGAGAAAGGTGTCCGCTTCGTGCAGCTCTATCACACGACGGGAGGTTTCCAACCCTGGGATCAACACAGCGGTCTCAAAGCTGGACACGAGACCAACGCACTCGCCACCGATCAGCCGATCGCGGGTTTGCTCCAGGATCTGAAATCGCGCGGCCTGCTCGACGAGACGCTGGTGATCTGGGGCGGCGAATTTGGTCGCACACCGACCGCCGAAGGAAAGGACGGTCGCGATCATCATCCGTTCGGATTCTCCATGTGGCTGGCTGGCGGCGGCATTCGCGGAGGCATGGCTCACGGTGCCACCGACGAATTCGGCTGGGACGCCATCGAGCATCCCGTCCATGTTCACGACCTGCACGCCACGATTCTGCACCTGCTGGGTTTGGATCACGAACGCCTGACCTACCACTTCGCTGGCCGCGACTTCCGGCTGACCGACGTGCATGGCCACGTCGTTCGCGATGTGCTGGCCTAACTCTTCGACTTCAGAGTCCGTTGAGAAACTCGACCAGTTCATCGAGTTCGTCCGCGGTCAGCTCGCGATCGAGTTGGTGTTTGAACTTCGCAAAGACTTCTTTCAGCGAAGCCGCGCGGGCATCGTGGAAATACGGCCCGGTTTGACTGACGCCGCGCAGCGAGGGTGGATTGAATTTCGCCAGCCCTTTCTCGTCCTTGAGCTTCACGTCCGCGATGCGATCCGACGTTAAGGTCGGACGCGCGTGACAGCGCGCACATTCGAGCCGCTCAAACAGCGCGGCTCCGCGCTGGGCTGCCGCTTTGTCCGACGAACCGATTCCGGGGGGTGGCGGCAACGTGCGGAGATACGCCGCGAGATCATTGACCTCGCCGTCGGTCGGCGGCTCGCCCTGCATGGTCGAGCGGACGGAATGCCGGATCTGATCGGCCAATGTGTTGAAACGGCCGGTCCACGCATACGGCGGCGTGTCGGCGATGCCGCGCAGCGTGAGGACTCGTTTGGGTGAACCGAACGAGCCGTCGGTCAGGTTGTCGTTCAACAATCCGTTCGTGTGCCCATCGACGTGGCAGCTCTGGCAACTGAACCACTTGTCGTGCGACAG
The DNA here is from genome assembly GCA_945893045.1 of Planctomyces sp. SH-PL62. GTDB lineage: Bacteria > Planctomycetota > Planctomycetia > Planctomycetales > Planctomycetaceae > SXKJ01. The sequence goes on along the minus strand of CAMDEA010000106.1, from coordinate 12,336 downwards.
CCGCGCACTGCGAAACAGCCGCTCGCCCCGATCGACCGCCGTCAGCTCAGGCTGCGTTCCCAACGGGATTGTTCCGATGACTGCGGACTGCGAGAGACCGACGACGCTCACCGAATCACTCAGCGTGTTGACGACCACCGCGCGCGTTCCCTCCGCGGCAAGAGCGATGGCCGTCGGGTGCTCTCCCAGCGTGACCCGCGTCGTCCACTGCTGATGGCCGTCGTCGGAGATCAGTTCGTTCGTGCCGCTCAGCACCACGGCGATGGAGCCATTGGGACGCATGACGAAGCCGCTTGGATCGCCCGCTCCGTGATCCGGCTGGCCCAGGTATTCGAGTTCGCCATGCTGGAGCAGATCGCGTTTGGGGTCGAGCACATCGGCCAACAGCAACGAGCGAAAGCAATTCACCATCAGCGCGCCCCAATGCACGTCGTCGAACGTGGTCTGGCTGAGCCGGTTGAGCATCTGATGCGTCAGCAGCAGACGGGGTTGAGTGGGATGCAGCCGCAGTTGGCGAATTCCATGAGCGGGAAGCTCTCGCACCGACTCGACACGAACTGCCTGCGGATCAACCACCGCCAACTTGGGACCGAACGCATCGGCCACGATCAACTTTGCCGAGTCCTCAACGTAACACATCGCTCGCGGCGCGAACGGCAATCGCACGGTGCGAACGATGGGCGAATCGTTGACGCTCGCTTCGCCCTGCCACCGCGCGAGATCGACCACCGAGATGGTTCTCGACCACAGCGACGCCACAAACGCGTGCGAGCCGCTCGAATCGACCGTCACCGTGACGGGAAACGGACTGACTTTCAATCGCTTCGTCACCGCGAAGCCATCGCTCTTGCGGCCGATCAGCAACAGTTCGTGCGCCGTGTCATCGCACGCCAGCCATCGAGTCGCTTCCAGTGGAGCAGACGTGTCCGATGAAGCTGTTCGGCTGGGGAAGGCCGCCACGTCCGAGAGACTTTCGCCGACTTGAGTCTCACCGATCACACGCATCGCTTCGAGATCGAGCAGCGACAGCGAGCCACTCCGCTGATTGGCCACGACGGCATGGCGGCCATCGTCGAGAACAACCACCGCGACCGGCCGACGCCATCGCGCCGATGGCAGATTTGTTTCGCCATTGAGTGCGTCGTCACTTCGGCCTGTCATGAGACAAGTCAACGACGCCAAGAGTGCGCACAGGGCTGCGCGACGATCAATCACGATTCGTCGTCTCCTTCAATTCGTTGGAACCCCTGTCGATGAGTTCGCGAATCACCTTGCGAGCAAGTTCGATCGGGTCTTGGCGAATCGGCACTCGCGGGCGAGGTGTCCTTTGACGCTGGGAAAGGCGCTTAGCCATGTCCGTCAACGCCGTGATCACCGAACCTGGGTTCGCCGGAGAGTGCGGGTCCACGGCGGTTGCCTCCGTCCCTTGGGGCTTCGTGTCCGAAGGCTCTGTGGTCGTTGGCTTGTCCTGCGTTGGCGACGGCGGCGTGCGAATGACAACGCGCGGTGGCGGTTGATTGGGCGAGGCTGGTTTTGTCACGGTGAGAGCGGGCTCGTCAATCGAGCCATCCGGTTGGATCGCCAAAACCGGAGCCTCGAAATCCGGCATCAAAGGCCACTGGTGATCCGCTCGCGAGCGAACGATCTTTGCCGTCCCCATTTCGAGGAAGTGCTCTCCGTCGGCGAGTTCGACTCCCGTCGTCACCAGTCCGTCATAGGCCGGTGACGTACCAACGATGACGGCTCGCCCGGCATCCTGTAACGCGGCAGCGATGGCGGCTTGCGGTCCGCTCGTGTCCTTGTCAACAGCCACGACGAGCGGCAGGCCACGAAACAAGCACTCGCGGTCCGCCATTTCCGTGCGAGGCGCGGCGTCCCGCTCATGCCAATGCCAAAGCGTTCCGCCATCGAGCAAGCCGTCGGCCACGAGGCGCGCTTGATGAAAAGTGTCGATCCGCGCTCCATTTCGAAAGTCGAGCACGACCGCACGCACTTTGGCTTTCCGCAGCAGCACCTCCGCATCGCGCAATTCTTGCAGCGTACTGCCAGTGATGTCCCTGAAGTTCAAGTACCCGATCTCCAGGTCGTCATGGAATCGAATGCTGTCGGAATCGAGCGGCTTGAAATTGAGCCCGCGCTGACCGAAACCGGACACGGTGTCGAAGCGCACGAAACCGCGCTGGAGAGTCACGACTCGGTTGGTGCCTCGGCCTCTGTCGGCAATCTTCAACTTCACGTCCGTCCCCACGGGACCACGAACCCAGCCGGTGATCGCTTCCAGTGGCTCATCCTTCGTCGAGTGTCCATTGACCTCCATGATCAGCGTTCCCGCTTCAATCCCGAACCGCTGCGCCGGCCCACCGGGAACGATGAACGAAAACAGCGCATCCCCAGATTCGTTCCGAGCGAGGCCAACACCCAAGCCCACGTACCGATTACCCCGAAACTGCTCTTGGACGGCATACTCCTTCTTCGTCCACAACCGGAAGTGCCCCCACTTCCCGCCGTCCTCCAAGGTCTTCACGACTGTCTCAGCGAGTTGTTTGATCGAGCCTGTAGGGCGTCGTTCTTCGCGCCAGCGTCGGGCGAACAGCGCGACGAATTCGTCCGCATCACGGCATCGTCCAAATTCATCCCCCACAGCATCGCTGGACGAGAACTCATCGGGCCAACACAACGTGACCGCAATGGCCCGCGCCAATTCGGTTCGCGTGGGAGCGGCGACGTGCGACTGCTCGATGGCCGCGAGGATCGACCAGACTCGCCGAGCCGCCGTTGTCGCCACTAAGTCCGCGTCTTTCGGCGAGACGCTCGGCGCGGGCAAAGGCTCGTCCGCGAAGAGACCTTCCGGCGCACACGCCGCGAGGACGAGAGGCAAGCAAAACCGCTGCGCAGATATCCGACCAACGAATCGCATCGCAAGCTCCTCCCACGAGGAACGGATCCAAGTGAGATGTATCGTGCCGCGCGGAGCGGATCAATCGGGTACTGCGAAGACGAGCCTGAGTGGCGCACGTTGCGCTGCGAATGTCGCCCCCATCGACCTTGTGTCGATGAAGCGCAAGATGGCGGGCTAATCCACATCACCCAGAGAGTTGTCCAACCCCATCCGCCTCGTGCGGATGGTGAATGAGATCACGGGTGCGACGACAGCCCAGGAATCTGCTTCACCATCCGCACGAGGCGGATGGGGGCGGAACGTCTGACAGACGAATTCGTTAGCACGCCATCGAGCGCTCCATCCAGACGAGCTGGATGGGGGCGGACAAATTCACAAACAGCGTCGTGCGTGATCTCCAGGAGTTGCCCGCTTATCGTTTGTGTGCTGTCGCCTTTGCGAAACCTGCCCGTCAATCATGTGTTCGATCGTGACTGAAGTTGATTTCGCCGCGAACAAATACGAGGAGAAGTCCATGCGATCTGTGATGCTTGCCGCGCTGTTCGTCGCTCTAAGTGCCGGCTTGTCGGCGGCTGCTGAGCCGACTCGAATGAATTGGACGATTGAGGGTGTGAAACGCGAGGCCGACGTGTTCGCGCCAAGTAAAACACCGAGCGAACCGCCGCCGCTGGTGTTTGGCTTTCATGGGCATGGTGGGAACATGCGGAATGCGGCGCGAAGTTTTCGGCTGCACGAGCTGTGGCCGGAAGCGGTCGTCGTTTACATGCAGGGTCTGAACACGCCGGGTCGGCTGACAGATCCCGATGGGAAGCAGTCGGGTTGGCAAAGCACGGTCGGGGATCAGAGCGATCGCGACCTGAAATTCTTCGACGCCGTGCTGGCCTCTATGAAAGAGAAGCACAAGATCGACGAGCGCCGCGTGTACTCGACAGGACACTCGAACGGCGGCGGCTTCACGTATCTATTGTGGGCTGCTCGTGGAGATGTCTTTGCCGCCGTCGCACCGTCGGCCGCGGTGGGAGGGCGATTGCTGGGCGACCTTAAACCGAAACCGGTCCTGCACGTCGCTGCTGAGAACGACGAACTCGTGAAGTTCACCTGGCAGCAAGCGATGATCACGCGCCTGCGAACGCTCAACGGCTGCGGCGAGGGATCGGCGTGGGACAAGAACTGCACGTCGTATGCGTCGCCGAGCGGCACTCCCGTCGTGACGATGATCCATCCGGGCACACACAAGTATCCGGAGGAAGCTCCCGCGCTGATCGTGAAGTTCTTCAAAGAGCATCGCCGAGCGGCCAAATGATCGCTCGTAGTGACCCGATTCATCGGGTCGGCTTCGACCCTAGGGTGAGGCAAAGTTGGTCTTGGAGGAATCGGGTGTCGGCCGAAAACCGATGTGTTTTGTTTCGCGGCTTTGCCCCAACGGGGCGAGACTCGATAGCCCAGGGCGCAACCCTGGGAGGCGGAATGACGAACATCGGTCAGCCCCAACGGGGCGTAACTCCACGGTGAAATCTCCGGAGTTTCGCCCCGTTGGGGCTAAGTGGAACGCGGAGATTCGTGCCCCAGGGCTGCGCCCTGGGCTATCGAGTTGCGACCCTTCGGGCCGGAAAGCAAGAAACATTTCCCGCCCGATGACAGTGCTTCGTCAACCTCAACTTTGCCGCACACTAGCCTCACCCCATCAATGGCTCACTACGAGTAAAGGTGCGCGCAGTCGGACTGACACCCACAGAGACCATGCCTACGCGGATCATAAGCCACATCCTCGAAAGGCGGCCCAAGAGTTATTTGGGGATTCCCAGAAGGGACTCCTCTTCTTCGGCAAGTAGAACCGCGCCGGTGATCAGCAGCAGCGTGCGGTGTTCGGCGTTGACGTTTTTCTTGCCGAGGCTCTTCGTCGTGATCCCATTGAGCGAGAGCGTTGTGCTTTTCTCTTCGACGACACTGAACTCCTGCGGGAAGACGTCGAGCAAAAGCGCGTGCTCCGCTGCGAGGAACACCGCGCACTTCGTGAAGTCCGGCTCGGCACCGGATTTCACGTCGTCGGGTTTCAGGACGGCGGCGTGCAGACGCAATCCCTGGCGATCACCGGAGAGGACCGGCTTCAGGACCAACCGCGTCGGCGGCGAGAAGAGTCCGTCGATCAATTCCAATTCCTGGCCGTTGAACAGCGTGACCTTGGGACCGGTCTTGGTCTGGCAAACGCTCTTCAGCAACTTGGCTTCTTTTCGCAAGAGCACTGCAAGCTGAAGCAGCGGCGCGTCGGCGGGAGGATTCGGTTGCGACTGCGGAAACAGGAGTCTGCCCGCAGGCGTTGCCTGAAGCCCCAACATATCGGCGGGCCGCTTCTGAACCGGCAACGGATAAGTTTGCAGGTCCACATCGAGATCTCTGAGCCGGTCCCAAAAGTCGTTGGGCACCGTCCACGTTTCGATCTGCAATGCCGCTTGCGTCTGTTGCAGTCGTCGCAGTTGCCCCAGCAAGTCGCGAATCTCGTCATGGACATCCTGAGTCTGCCGCACGACCAGGCTGAGCGTGGAATCATTCGCCTTGAGGCGGCCCGCTCCGCCCACTTCCTCCCACGAGTTGGGCTGGCAAGTGGACTGGATGAGATCGCCCAACTCGCGGAATGAGAACTGCATTGGCTGCGTGCGTGCTTCGCTCGGCTTCGATGCCTCGCCGACCACACTCCGATCAGCGGCCAGCTTCACGGACACTCGCTTCGGAATCGGCACGGAAAGATCGGCCACCGAATAAGTGGCAATAATCGGCACCCCCTTCAGCCGCTGCTGGCTGGTCACGACGATCACGCCGCTCTCTTCGCCGCGATAGCCGAGATTCAGTGGATCAAGCATCAGCTTCAACACGGAACTCAATTTGACGTCGTCCAACGCCAGCGTGATCGGCACTCGCTCGGTCAGCGATTCGTCTTCGAGTCCCGGCTTTTCGAGCACGATGTTGCGGCCGGTCGATTGGGCCAACTGCTTGATCGCCTCTTTCAAAGGGACGTTGTCAAAGTGGACCGTGACGAGTTTGTCCGGCTTGGTAAACGCCAGCACTTGCTGCCCCCGTCGGATCAATTCCTCATCACGAGCTGGCGGGTCGCGCAAGACTGCAACGATTCCATTGTCGTCGCTCTTCAATTGCGTCATGGCGGTGCCGTTCAAATACAGCAACATGTTGTCCGCCTTGAGTTCTGTGGCACCGTTATTCGTCTTCGATCGGACTTGAACCTCCCCGCGCAGCATGGCCGTGATTTGTGGCTCGCGCACCAGACCCTCCTGTTGAGGCTGAAAGCTCAGCGCCATCGATTTGCAGAGAGATCGGAATCCATTTCCATCCATCACGACTTCACCAGCCAAACGAATTTGCTCACCAAACTCATTCGACGACAGGTTGAACTCATCCGCCAGAATGAGAATCTGATCCTTGCTGCTGAATCCCTGAGCCGTCTTCGACAATCTCACGCTGACCTGCCCGTCTGAACGGAACTGACTGGGCGACTCGCCCGTACCGATCAGCTTGGTCCCCGGTGATGGCCGCACCACCACAAACCACGAACCATGCTGCCACAGAAGCTGCCCCAAGCTGTCGAGTTGCAGCTTCGCCAGCACGACCTCGCCGATGACTCCCGCATCAGAGTTCGCGCCGATGCCGCGACGCTTCGGCGATCCAGGCACATTCGATGGAGTCGGCTCAGGCTGCTGCGGACTCTCTTCGACGACGGCCAGACAAGCCTGCATCATCACCAGCATGACATCCTGGCTGTCGGCATTGGGCACTTTGGTGATGGGAAAGACCACATGCTGTCCGTTCTTGAATTCCACAGTCGTATTGATCCGATGTACGTCGAGTCCAGGGAGGAGTTTTTCCTCGCCGGTCGTGCGATAGCGAACCTTCACAGCCGCGTCGTTGTTCAATCGACTCAGTTCATTCACCACGCGCAGTCGTAGTAATTCGATGCCAACGGACAGCGGTTGCATCGTCAATCGCCAGCCGTGTTCGCGGCTCTGCTCGAGCAACGTTGTCGTTCCATCGGCTGCGGTCGACTCAACCGGAACGGCGAACGTCTTCGTGTCGGCAATGGTGACACTCTCGCGGCCGCGACCTGTCGCAACGGGATGCGAAGTCAGCAAGAGTCGCGGAAATGTTTGCGCTTCTTTCAGCAGCCGCAGCAACTCATCGTGCTCGACAACGACCGGAGCACCCGGTTTGGCGATCAGTTTTTCATTGAACTTCTGAGCGAGCGTTCGCAGATCATCCTCCGAACCGCTGATGACTCGGACTCGATAGACCAGCCCAAGATTTGGCTCTTTATCGAGGTCAATCACTCCATCCAATGCGTTGGCGAGCGGGGCGAGCAGCCAGCACCACCACGGGGTTCGTCTCTGACATCCTTGTCCGAGTTGCATGATTCGCTCCAATCGTTGAGAGGTGACTTCCACCGGACGCACGCCGGGGAAGACCGGGACCGGTTTCAATTCGCGCTTGAGTTCCAGCACATCGACCAACGCTCGCGCGTACGCCGCCGGATCGCAGCCCAGCTCGGCGAGCACTTCTTCATCGCAGCAACGCTCCGCCTCGCGAGTCGTCCGCCGGTTGACCCACCACACCAACGGATGACACCACCACACCGCCTGAGCCAACGTCTGCAACAATCCGACCCACAAGTCGCCCCGCCGAATGTGCAACAACTCGTGAGCGAGAATCGGCACGAGCGGCATCGGGGCGCTGTGATCCGTGACATCCGTGTGATCCGTGTTCTCGCGGTGGCTGGAAAACACGGATGACGCGGATCGGACAGATTGACGCGGTGTCGATGAATCCGCGTTTGCCAGCAGACGATCGACGATCAGTGCCGGCAGCAACACGGTCGTGCGAAACAGGCCGATCACCGCCGGGCCGAGGCGGCTCTCGGTCACGATCAGCCGCACGCGACGGCGCAGCTTCAATTGCTTCGCGAGCAAATCCAACTGCTCCGACAACTCCGAGCACTCGCGCTGCGGAGCGCTCCGCAACATCTGCCAACATCGCAGCCAACGCACGACCGCGACACCGACGACGACCAGACTCGCAAACGCCCACATGCCGAGCAAGATTCTCGGCCACTCGACCTTGCTCGCAATGATCCTCGACGACACTTCCGCAACCGGATTGTTGAATTCGTCGATGCTCAGCAGCGACTCTTCCGCATCAAGGCCCAATTCCTCCCAAGCGTTATCGCGACGGACCACCTCCACCTTCTCAAGTTCACGAGCCTCCGCCAGCAGATCGCGCCAACTTCGCGAAGGGGGCTCGACCGCCAGAGGTTCTCGAATTGCCTCGCGCGCCGGCTGCAACCAGCAGAACAACCCGCTGGGACTGCTCCAAACCGGCGGCGTCACGCACTTCACCAGCACGACCAGCCACAACGCATGCGCCAAATGCGGCCGAGACTTCCCGGCCCAGCGATTGATCGCCGCGACCGCCACGATCAACAACGTCACCTGCCAAGCCTGAGCCACCAACACCGGCATCCATTCCGTCATGACCAAGTCTCCTCGCGTAGGTCAGGCTTTCTAGCCTGACTCGACGGTTTCAAGAGCTTTCCATCCGAGACCGCGTCAGCCTGGAAAGGCTGACCTACCTTCGCCCCTTCCCCAGCCGTTCGATCAACTCCCGCAACTCCGCGAGTTCGTGGTCGCTGACGCCCCGTTCTTCGATCAGATGCCGCACCAGTGGCAGCGCCTCGCCGCCGAACAGCCGGTCGATCAGATCGTCGAGCGTCTCGCGAATGACCGTGCGCAGTTTGACGCGCGGCGTGTAGACACGAGTCCGGCCATCCAGCTCGGCCTTCACGTAGCCCTTCGTTTCGAGCCGCCGCAGATAGGTCTGCACGGTCGTAAAGTCGATGGCCCGCTCGGCCGGAAACGACTCATGCACTTCGCGGACGGTGGCCTTCTTCAGGTCCGACAAGACCCGCGCCACTTCCATCTCACCCTTGGACAACGCCGCTCTGGCCGCCATCGCACGCCTCCCTGACTCAAGGACAACTGTCATTGAGCGGGACGGTCGCGTACAAACGTCATTGAGTCAAGTGCAGTCGCGCGACGGTGGATCGTCAGCGTTTGCGGAGCTGCGCGAAGGATTGCTCCAGCGATTCGCGGAACAACGCACCGTCGTTGGAGTAGACCACGAACCGCACGCCTTGTTTGAGCGTGCGTTCCATTTGCTCCCGTTTGCCGAACCAGCTTCCGGCGGCCACATGCGAGCGGTTGGCGACATCAATAATCCGCTGGATCATCGCGATCAGGTCCGGGTGGTCGTACTCGTTCGGGATGCCCATGTTGGTGGTCAGATCGTTGGGTCCGACAAACACCGCGTTGACGCCGGGGATCGTGCAGATCTTTTCGAGGTTCTCGACCGCCAGGACCGATTCGATCATCGGGACGAAGACCGTGTTCGCGCAGCGTTCCTCGATGGCATATTTTCGAGTCTTCTCACTGGGCCATTTGCCTTCGGACAGGACACGCTCCAGAGCCTGTCCCTTCAACGGCCGATAGACCGCGGCCGCCGCGAGGCGTCGAGCGTGTTCCACGTCCTCGACGTACGGCACGACCACGCCGTCGAACGAATCGCACACCTTAGATACATCATCCGGTTCGCGGCTGTGAGTCCGCGCCAGGCAGGCGATTCCTTTGGCCGCCAGTGCGTATCGCACGGGAAGAAACTCGGCCAAGTCGAGCGCGTTGTGCTCGGCCGAGACAATCACGAAGTCGAGAGCGTCGTCCGGCAGGACATCGACGATCGCGGGGTTGACGGTGTATTGAAAGAAGGTGCCGTAGACGGTTTGGCCGCGCTGCATCTTTTCCTTGAGCGCCTTGCCGAGTTTGGGAGTGGCCATGAGAGGACGATTCCTTAAAAGTGGTGGGGCAAGAGACGGCCGCCACGCGACGCCGAGAGGTTCGAGAGATACTCTGCTCCGTTGAAGTCCGTCAGGCTGGCGACTGGAATGTTCGAGTCACGGAGTGACTCGTCTACTTTGGCGTGTCGCGTTCCATTGGAGAACATCTCTGCCATGAAAAATTGCTTTCGATTCGTTTTTCTGTGGGCCGTGTGTGTTGCCTGCCAAGCCCTCGCTCTGAGCGCTGCCGAGACGGCGAAGCCCAACATCGTCGTGATCCTGGTGGATGACATGGGGTTCTCGGACCTCGGCTGTTATGGCTCGGAGATCCCGACGCCGAACCTTGATGCTCTGGCGGCGGGCGGGTTGCGGTTCACGCAGTTCTACAACACGGCGCGTTGCTGTCCGACGCGGGCCGCGCTGCTGACCGGGCTGTACTCGCATCAGACCGGCGTGGGGCACATGGTCGAAGACAAGAATCAGCCCGGCTATCGCGGACGGTTGAATGACCGGTGCCTCACGTTCGCCGAAGTGCTCAAGCCCGCCGGTTACTTCACGGCAATGACCGGCAAATGGCATGTCGGTCAGAACCACGGAGTCACGCCGTGGGGACGCGGCTTCGAGCGGAGCATCAACGCGGCGGCGGGTGGCTTCTATTTCGGCGATGATCCGCGAGCCAAACTGTTTCTCAACGGCGAGTCGCTGCCCTCCGACGATTCGCGGCTGCCGAAGAATTGGTACTCGACCGATCTCTGGACGACGTTCGGACTGAAGTTCATCGACGAAGCTCGCGATGCGAAGCAGCCGTTCTTCTTGTATCTGGCTCACAACGCTCCGCACTTTCCGTTGCAGGCACCACCCGACGCGATCGCGAAGTTCCGAGGCCAATACAAAGCGGGCTGGGATGCGCTGCGAGAACAACGTCATGCGCGGCAGATCGAACTCGGAGTGATCGACAAGTCGTGGCAACCTGCTCCGCGTCCGGCCGAGGTCAGCGCGTGGAAGGACGTCGCACCCGATGAGCAGGACCGGTTCGATCATCTCATGGCAACGTATGCGGCGTGCGTGTATCGCATGGACCGCGCGGTTGGCGACTTGGTGGCCGGCCTGAAGGAACGTGGCGTGCTCGACAACACGCTGATCCTGTTCATGAGCGACAACGGCGGCAACGCCGAGTCTGGCCCGAACGGACGCACGAACGGTGATCCGACGCAAGCCGACTCGAATTGGTTCTGCGGCGAGTCGTGGGCGTTTCTCCAAAACACGCCTTTTCGCCGCTACAAGCACTTCAACCATGAAGGTGGCATCGCGACGCCGCTGATTGCTCACTGGCCCAAGAGCATCGCGACGCGCGGCGAACTGAGTGCTCAGCCCGCGCATCTCATCGACATCATGGCGACCTGCGTGGATGTCGGCGGGGCGAAGTATCCGGCTGAGTTCAAAGGCCAGAAGATTCAGCCGCTCGAAGGCCGCAGTCTTGTGCCGGCCTTCGCGGGAAAAACGATTCCGCGCGACGGACTGTTCTGGGAACATGAAGGCAACGCCGCCGTGCGTGTCGATGATTGGAAGCTCGTGCGGCTTGGACGCAATGGACCGTGGGAGTTGTACGATCTCAGGTCCGATCGCACCGAACAGCACAACCTCGCCGCCAAGCATCCCGATCGCGCGAAAGAGCTTGCCGCGAAGTGGGACGCCTGGGCGATTCGCGCTCAGGTGAAGCCGTTCCCCGGCACCACGAACGCTGCCGGTTCAACACCAAGCGGTGGCGCGAAGGACAACGCCTTCACTCACGAGGGCACCTGGAAACCAATCGCCGCCGTCCTCGGCGGCGTGCGACTGCCGGACGACGCCGTCAAAGCCATCACGCTGAAAGTCACCGAAGGGAACTATCACGTCACGATCGAAGGGGAAAAGGAACCGGACATCGGCACCGTGACGATCGACACGACCACCAGCCCCAAACGCATGACGATCAAGAGCACCTCCGGTCCCAACCGCGGCAAGACGTTCCTCGCCATCTATGAGATGAAGGACGACGTTTCGATGCGCGTCTGCTACGACCTGTCGGGCCAAGAATTCCCGACGGAGTTCAAAGCGCCGAAAGGGACGCCGATGTACCTTGTCGGCTACCGGCGGCAACCAGAGCCGCCCGCGGAGAAACCAGCGTCCAAATCAGAGACTGCTCGCTGATCCCGACAGCGGTCGCTTGTTGTCACTGTTTACCGACCTCTGTTCTGCAAACGGTGAGAATCTTGTTTTGGTGAGAAGAATTTGGAGTTGCCGAGTGCGTGTTGCCTTTACTCCGAAGGAGTTTTGTCTCACAGCCCAGGGTTGCCGCGCTTCGCGGCTACCCTGGGTCACGGTGGTCAAATTGAGTTCTACCCCGAATGGGGTTGCGTCATTCGTCGTTCGGCGATGACGCAACCCCATTCGGGGTAGATCGTGACGTTGCGACTCCAACCCAGGGTAGCCGCGAAGCGCGGCAACCCTGGGCTATGTGACTCAATCCCTTCGGGATAAAGGCAGGTTGCAAACTTCATTGCAGATGTTT
>CAMDEA010000105.1 GCA_945893045.1 Planctomyces sp. SH-PL62 | reverse complement strand
GTCAGCTCCTGCCCGAAGTAGAACGCTCCGAGATGCGTGTGGATGTCGATGTACTTGATCTTGCGACTGGGCTTGTCGGCGGCGGAGATGCGGCTGCCGGCGAACAGGCACGCGGCACAGGATGCAACGGTTGTTTTCAAAAACTGACGTCGTGGGCTGCGATCAATCATGGGCGACCTCCAAGTTCAGCGGAACACGATGGCTCTCCGGGACGAAACCTGCAAGCGCCGGCGTCGAGGACCGACTATGGTGGAACGCGAACACGGATGACGCGGATGGCACGGATTCTCAATGCCCCATCCGTGCTCATCCGTGAAATCCGTGGCCTCCGTGTTCGATTCCTGCCGGCTTCAAACGAAACACGAACTGATTGCAGCCGAGACTATTCGTTGGCGTCAGCTTGACCAATTCAAAATCGCGTTGCTGGTGGAAGCGGATGACGTCCTCGGGCTTGGTGACCTCGAACGGCAGGCCGCCGATCCAGTCGATCCAGTCGTGGACCGGAGACATGCCTCGTTCGTGGTGATACTCCGCGAACTTGTTGCGGCCGGCGACCACGCTGGCGACGCACATGCGAGCGAAGAATCCAGGCACCCAAATCGCCGTCATCGCCCAGCGGCCGAGCGTGCAGCAGCAGTACGCTCGCTTCACCGCCAGCCACATCCGCGACAGCCAGCCTTGATCGTTGTAGAGCGCAATGAACAGACGCCCGTTCGGAACCACGAGCGTTGTCACGTTCTCAATCGCTTGCCACATCGCGCCGGTGTGATGCAGCACGCCCCACGAATACACGACATCGAACTGGCCGAGAGTCTTGAGATAGTCCGAGTCGAGCACGCTGGCTTGCTGAATCGTCCAGTGCGGATCATCAGCGAAGAAGCGTCGCTTCAATTCCTGCGTGCAACCAACGGAACTCGGATCGAAGTCGAACGAATGCACCGTCGCTCCCAGTCGCCGAGCCGCCAGCGAGAACAAGCCGCTGCCGCTGCCCGCATCGCAAAACCGCAGACCATCGAGCCGGTCCAGGCCGAGTTGCTGCTGCAACGATTGGATCGCGTTCGCAATCCGGTCTTCGTTCAGCACGCTCAAGAACCGCCGCCAATTCTTGCCGAACTCAAAACGCTGGCCACCCGCAACTTCGCGTTCAAATACTGCGGGGTTGCTGGTCGTCGGTTTGGAATCTGATTCCGAGTTTACCCAGTACAAGTCTGCGGCCTCGCAAGAGAAGAATCCGAGCACGACGCCATCAGCGGCGTGACGACTGAGTCGTCAGTTTCGCCGTGTCCACGACGGTCATCCCGCCGTAACCCGTGCGCCAGTTGGCCTCGAATTCCGCTTGGCCGACGAAGTCGTCATCGCGCATGGTGGCTTGCCAGTCGGTGAGCGTGCGGCCGGAACGATCGACGTGTGCTTTCACGAGATACTTGCCGTTAGGCAGCCGAGCGTTGCCGCGTTGCCATTCTTTAGCTCGGTCAGAACCAGGGGCCGCCAGGAGCGTCAGCGTGTGTTGCCACGTTTTGAACTTGAACGATGCTTGACGGTCAGAGATCGCGATGGGGGCGTCTTCCCATTTCTTCGCGCGGTCGTCCCAGCGATAGATCGTGACTTGCAGCAATTTCTCGTCCCAGGATTGCGGCGGGTTCGTGAGCTTGAACCACAACTCGCTACTGAACTGCCGCAGTTGCTTCGGGTCCGACTTCGGCAAGTCGGACGCCTTCGCGTACTCGTTGCGGACGACCTTCGCGTAGTCCTCGATCCACGCACGGAAATCCTTGTAGCCGAGATCGCCTTTCAAAAACTTCTTGCCGCCGCCGTGTTCGACTTCCTTGAGCGGCTTGAGCAACAGCAAACTCTTCTCCGGGTTTTCGATGTCGATCAAGTCCTTCTTGCGGATGAGGTAGGTCATCGTTTCGGCGGCGGACTTTTTCATCCACGAGACTTGCTCGCCGTTTTCTTTCACGAGCTTTCGGTTCTGGTCGGAGCCTTCCGTGTGACAGCCCATGCAGCGATGCCGCTGGCCCCAGATGTTCCGCTCGAACGATTCCAGCAGCCGATCGGTGCGGTCGTAGCGGATGACTTCGTTCGGCCGCGCCGGCTTGGCGAGTTCGGCGGTCGCCAGCTTCGGGGCATTGCGGAGTTTCGGATCGCGGCAACACGCCTTGAGCCATTCGGCAAACGCGGCGGCTTCGGCCTCGCGAGTCTTCGCGTGCAGCAAGTTCGCTCCGGCATTGTCCGTGTCGTTCATGTTGATCAGTTTGAGAATCTTCGACTGTTCCGGTTTGTCGAGATTCACCAAGCCCTGATCGCGCAGCGAGCGAAACGTGTCGTCGCTGGAGGGCTTGATGTAGTTCTTCAAATCGACGCCGGCCAAGTGACACTGCACGCAACTGCTCGGCTGGTCCGATTGGAAGATCGGCTGAATGCGCCGCTCGAAGACTTTCGTGGCGGCGTCATCAGCCGTTGCGATGGAACTGAAAAACCAAAGTCCCAGACAAATCCAGCAAGTTCGCATGATGCCCCCAAGGTTATGGCAGCGTATTGAAACTTCGGTCACCGGCGTCGCCGAGACCCGGCACGATGAATTTTCGAGAGTTCAGTTCGCGGTCGATCGCGCAGACGAAGACTTGGGCTTGTGGACAAGCTGCGGCGACGTTGCTGATTCCTTCCGGCGCGGCGATGACGGAGAGGACTTTCAGTTTCGGCACGCCCCAGCGTTGCAACGCTTGCAGCGCGGCGATGGCCGAGCCACCCGTCGCGAGCATTGGGTCGAGCACCAGCGCGACATCGACCGGGCTATGTGCGGGGAGCTTGCTGTAGTACTCCACCGGCCGAGCGGTCGCTTCATCGCGGTACAGGCCGAGATGCCAGACTTCCGCGTCCGGCAACAAATCGAGCACCGGATCGACCATACCCAGTCCCGCTCGCAAGATCGGCACGAGGCCAATGCGTTGCGACAACTGCTGTGCTTTCACGCGTATCAGCGGCGTTTCAATCTCCAAAGTCTGCGTGCTGAGATCTCGCGTGGCCTCGTAGGCCAACAGCGATGCGAGCCGCTGAATCAGCCGCCGAAACTCGTCCGGCGGAGTCGCCTTGTCTCGCAACTTGGCGAGGTGATGCTGAATCAGTGGATGCTGGACTTCTTGAGCGGTTGGCATGGCAGATCAGCCTTCTTCCAGCCGATCGCCGAACGCCGAACGCCTTTGCCGATTGCCGTCCTCCTTGTGATCGGAAAACGGTATCTCGGCGGTCGGCCATCGGCGGACGGCTTTCGGCCGCGGCAATCACTTCGCGGCCTGTGCGTTCCATTCGTCGAGCAGCGCTTGGATGCGCGGCCGTTGCTTCTCGTTGAAGTCGGCGGGGATCGGTTCGTCGTGATTCTGGAGCAGGTCATCAACCGTCACTTTACCGGCGGGGACTCCGTCGGCGGGAACGTCAGTTCCGGAGGTCCACACGATCGCGTTCATAATCAACTTGCGGAACTGAGCGTTGCCCCAATTCCAATGATCGTGACCACCGGAGCAGCCGAAGCCTCGGCCGCCGTCTGGGCGTTGCGTGGCCCAAGCCATGTGCTGCGGTTCTTTGTCTTCGAGCACTGCCTTGCGGGCGTGCGGATTGTTGTTGTGAGCGTTCTCAGGCCGGCTGAGCTTCGGCACCTTCTTGCCGTCCTTCTCTTCCATCACGATCTTGCCGTCCTTGTCGAGGACGACCAGCGTTGTCGCGGGGGGCAAGTCGGTCAGGATCGGCGTGACTCCTTCCATCTTCTCGCGAAAGCGCATGTGGTAGTACCACTCGTCGTGCGTGCTGAAGGGCTTCACGCCGTTGGTCGTCGGATGCTTTGGAAGCTGGCGATAGTACGCGGTCCAGTGCGGGTTGACCGAGTAATTCGGCTCGAAGAACCCGCCGGTCCAGTCGATGAAAGCCTGGCCCGGCTGGCCGATAGTGGTCTCGACGCCGTAGTGAATGCAGACGATGCCGGTCCCCTTCGCGGTTCGCGCCGCGAGTTCCTCCAGATGCGCGTTAAAGGGATGACCGCCACCACCGTCCGAGTAAATCACGATCGTGTTGGCGGCAGCAATCACTTCCGGCTTCGGCCAGCCATCGTTCTTGAGCGAATGCACCTTCGCTTCGACGAGTCCGCTCTCGTTGAGCAACTTCGCCAGCAGTGAGCATCCCGAAAGATGGTCGTGAGCGCCAAAGCCGTGGCTCGGATTACCCGCTAAAAGGAGGGCCTTTTTTTTTGCGGACGAAACTTTGTCCTCACCCGCCGCGCCGGAGGCCGAGTCTTTGGACTTCGCTTGCTTGATCTTGATGTTGCGGAACCGCACCTTCATCGGCGGTCCGGCGTGAAGTTGCAGAGCGAGCACGCCCTTCGCGCGGCGAGCGTCGTCTTCGTCAGTGCAGTCCGCCGTTGGGACGTCATTGATGAAGTGTTGGAAATGAAAACCTTTGGCAACGATACGGTAGGTATTCCAGTCTTCCTTCTTGATCTTGGCTTGAATCTCCTTCGTGTCTCCGACGGAACCGACGACTTCGACCGCGAACTTTCCGTCCTTCTTTTTCAAGACGGTCTTCTGACCGCGATTGCACAAAATGCCTCGGAACCGTTCGCCGTAGAGGATGCCGGAGTAGGTGTCGCCTGCCTCGAAGTCGCCCTGATAGCCGCCGATGACCCATTTCTCCTTCTCAACTTCAAAACTGCGGTACTGGATGCCGCTATTTCCGCCAACGATTTTGTAGTCGAGCTTCAATTCGAAATCGGTCGTCTCTCCCTTGCGCCAGATGATGAAGGTGTTGCCCTTTGTCGGCTTGTCGGCGGTTGTCTGTCCGGTGATGCAGCCGTCCTCGACACGCCAGAAGTCGGGATTACCGTCCCAGCCGTCGAGCGTCTTGCCGTCAAAAATTGTCTGCCAGCCATCGTCGTCGGCCGCGACGGCCAGCGTGGACCACGAACCGACCGCGGCCAAACCCGCGAGCACAAAACTCAACCAGCTTCTTCGTGAAAACATGTTGAACCTCTGGGGTTGGAGATCAAGAACTCTGTTTTGGGGACGTCGTCACGGCAACACCTCCGCGACGGCGAGTGTTCCGATTTTCTTACCATGCAGCATGACGGGAACCTTCTGACGAGCCGAGAAGGTCTGGTGGCTGCGATAGTCCGGGGGCTTGGACCCTCGAACCGGCTCCGTGAAGACCTCGATCGTGGACTCGGGAATGTTGACCACCCAGTAGTTGACGATTCCCGCTGCCGCGTAGATTTGTTTTTTCGCTCCGGTGTCGTGAGCGAGGGACGACTCCGCCACTTCGACGAGCAAGGCGACGTCCTCGGGGCTGGGATGCTTTGTGGAAAAATCGCGAGCGTGTCCGCGTGCGACGACGACGTCGGGTTCCGGTTCGCTGCGTTTCAACGTGATCGGGTCTTGAAGGCGAAGAACAAAACCTTCAGGAATGATCTTGGCCAACGCTGCCGCGAGCAGGTTGTTCGCGGTGACGTGCGGAGGATGCTTCGGCATTTTGGGCACCAGCAACCCTTCGAGAAGTTCAATGGGATCGTCCTCGCCGAGAATGCCGGCACGAATCATCTCGTGATACTTCGCGACGCTGATGCGATACACCGGCAGCGCGGACGCGGAGAACATCACGTTCGGCGAGACGGTTCGTTGACGCGAAGGTTTCACGGCGGTTGTCACGGTAATCTCACGAGAAGTCACAATCAGAAGACAGTACGGATCATCGAATCGGAATCGCGAAATCGCCGCCGAGGTTTCGCCACATGCTGTGGACGTGGTTGGCGTTGTTCTGCGTGTTGTTGTACTCGATGAGGAACGATTTGCCCTGGACGCGGTAGTAGTGCCGCTTGTGTTGTTCGGCGTCACCCCACCAGGCAAAGTGGATGCCATCGAGACCGCCCGCTTCGATCGCCGCGCGGCGTTCTTTCTCAACGTCGCCTGGCATGTTCCGCAGATATTCCGAGAGCAATTCCGCGAGCAGTTTCTTTTGGTCGTTGCTCATCTTGGACGCGGGCAAGCCGACCGGAGCGGTTGTTTCCGGCTGAGAAGCGACGGGGTTCGTGCCCATCGCGCCGCCAGTTCGCAGATCGTCCGGCGCGGCAGTGTCGATCCAGGCCAGCTTCTTCTGATCCTCGTTGCACAGCTTGAGAATCGAGCGGGCGATGTCCTCTTCCGTACCCAGCACTCGGATTTGCCGGCCAACTCCGGAGTCAATCGTGCCTGGGTTCGCACCGAAGAATTCGGGCGTGCTCGACGCGACTTTGCCGTCCTTGATCGTGTAATTCAATGACATGTGATGGCCTTCGAGTCGCCAACCCCACGTCCCTGTGTCCGCAGGCGTGCCGAAGAAACTGAAGTAGTATTTCTTCGGATCGCGTCGTTCGCGCCGCTCCTCGCGGACGCCTCCCTCGAGCAGATAGAGCACCTCTTCCAGACTCATCACGTTGAGCGCCTGATCGTAGCCAGCCGTGCTCAGGCCCGATTGCAACAAGGCGTGAGCGGCCTTGAGCGAGTCTCCCTCAAGCTGCCGGATCGGCAAGCCGTTTCGCGGACGCGGAATGAAATGCCAGTTGAGCCGCTCCTTGTCGTCGAACGCGAAGCTGGCTTGCTTCTTCTGTTCGGCGGTCAGCGTGCCGAGAAACGCTTTCGCGGCGGCGGTCATCTTCAGGCCGGAAGCTGGCTCAGTCTGAAAATTGGCGGAGAGCAATGCGCCCATCGCGATCAAGACGGAGGCGGTCAACAACAGTTTGCGAGTGCCCATTGACGGAGTCCTTCTTTTCGTGGGGCAGGTTTTTAACCTGCCAGTAACATGGTCTCGAACGTGTATGACGGGCAGGTTGAAAACCTGCCCCACGGATTACCCCGGTGGCCAGTGCAAGGCTCGGCCGCCGAGGAGGTGAATGTGCAAGTGATCGACCGATTGGCCGCCGTCTCGGCCACAATTGATGACGGTGCGGTATCCGTTCGTCAAACCGAGCTGCTCGGCCACCTTCTTCGCGGTGAGCAACAAGTGCCCCAGTAGAGCCTGATCCTCTCCCGCAGCCGCCGCGAGGTTCGCCAGCGGCTTCTTGGAGATCACCAGCACATGTGTCGGAGCCTGCGGTGCGACGTCATGAAATGCCAGGCAGAGATCGTCTTCATGGACGATCTTGGCCGGGATTTCCTTGTCGATGATCCGCTGGAAGATGGTGGGCATCACGAAGACCTGACGTCGGCCGAACGAACCTCTGGCAACGCGCGGCACCGTATCAAACGCGGTTTCGTTTGGGGAGGGACGGGCGGAGTGAGGTTTCTCCCGGTTCGTCATGCGGCACTTTCCCAGAATCGCGTTTGACGTTCTTCCCATGTGACCTAAGTTTGCTACGAGACCGTCATGGGATGGATTGGAAGATCGGGCAACAGAGGTGCAACATGAATCGTCGTTGGTCAGAGCGTTGGCGTCAGGGTCGTCGCGGAACCGTCACCGTGGAGATGGCTCTTGTGTTGCCGATCTTCACCATGCTGGTGTTCGGCATCATCGAATTCGGACGCGGCTTCATGATTATGCAGTTGGTGACGAACGCGGCTCGCGAAGGTTGCCGCCGAGCGATCATCGACGGCAGCACGAACACCGACGTGACCAACTACATCCAGACCTTCATGCAGACTTCGGGAAACGTCCCCACCTCGGCGACGACGGTCACGATCACGGTCACTCCGGCCGCGGGCAATCCGACCAACCCGACCAGCAGTCTGGCCACTTGCGCGTCGCGTGACCTCGTCACGGTCAAAGTCGATATCCCGTTTAGCGCGGTGCAACTCATCACGGCGAAGTATCTCGCCGGTAAGACGCTGACCGGCCAAGCCTCCATGCGGCACGAGTGAATGCGGGGCTAAGGACTTGCGAGGCTTCATCTCAGAACTGTCATTCATTCGCGCTCCACTTAATTCGCGCGGCTAAAAAATGGCCGCGCGAATTAAGTGGAGCGCGAATGAATCGCAAAACGTGCCACACTGACAACAGAAATGCCGGATCAAGCTCGGAGCCACGACCTGTGTCAGTCGTGGCTCTTTTCGTTTTCCCTTACCCCCAGCCCCTGCCCTCCCCGCGTCGCTCGCCCTCTGCAAGCCTGTTGTTAGAATCCGCCTCGTCTCACGGACCCTGTCCCTTGGTTGTGAACGGAGGAGATTCTCATGCGACGCTTTGCTTTACTCTGCACGTTGTTGGCCGCCGTGTCGTCGAGCACGCTGCTGGCCCAGGACAAACCCAAAGAAGAGAAACCCAAAGAAGCCCACAAGCTGACTCAGGCCGAGTCCGATGCCATCGCCGCCGTCAAGAAGGCGGGCGGAGCGGTCCAGCAGCTTGCTCAGAACGACCACCGCTTGGAGATCGCGTTTCATCTGGCGGATTCCAAACCGGATGATCCGATCGGTGACAAGCACGTCGCTCTGGTCAAACCGCTGGGCAATATCCTCTACACATTGAACCTCCGCGGCACCGCAGTCACGGACAAAGGATTGGCAGACCTCAAGGATTTGAAGAGCCTCGTGCGATTGCACCTCGAACGCACGAAGATCACCGATGCCGGTCTGGCTCAGCTCGCCGGTTTGGAGAACCTCGAATACTTGAACCTGTGGGGCACGGAAGTCACTGACGCCGGCGTGCAATCGCTGGCTGGCTTGAAAAAGCTAAAGGGACTCTACGTCTGGCAGACGAAAGTGACGGAGGAAGGCCAAGCTAAGTTCAAGGCCGTGAACACGACCGCGAAACTCGAACCAGACATTGCTCGCGACAAGAAACGCGCGGAAATCGAAGCCGTGCGCAAGGCCGAAGCCGAGGTCAAAGCCAAGGAAGAAGAAGCCAAGAAGAAGATCGAAGACGAAAAGAAGAAAGCCGAAGAGGCCAAGAAGAAAGCCGAAGAAGAAGCCAAAAAGAAGGCGGACGAAGAAGCCAAGAAGAAGGCGGAAGAGGACAAGAAAAAGGCCGACGAAGAGAAGAAAAAGGCCGAAGACAAGAAGGACGAGAAGAAGCCCGAAGAGAAGAAGGAAGACAAGAAAGAAGACAAGAAGTAACGGACTCAGTTCGCAGCCCGCCTGTCGTTCGGCAGTCGGGCTGCTTTCGTATCCGCAAGGCGTGAGGTCGGTCATGCAGCTCAAATGCGGACAATGCGGACAATGCGGAGCACCGTTCCGCGCGGCGGACTTGCATCTCGATCGCGGCATCGCGGTTTGCTCGGCGTGCGGTGGCGTGCAACGGTTGCCGGGGCCAACCGCTGCGGCAGCTCTAAACGATTCGGCAGCGCCCGCGCCTCGCAAGCCTCAAGGGGACGTGCCGGTTCCGGCTCGCTTCACCGTCGAAGACAACGGCCACGAACTGGTCCTGCGGCAACGCTGGTTTCATTGGGCTTTGCTCTTCCTGTTGTTCTTCGCGATCGCTTGGGACAGCTTCCTGGTGGGTTGGTACTGGATGCTGACCTCTGGCCCGTTTGGCGGCAACGACGGTATGCCGGGGCCGTTCAAGCTGGTCTTCTTCGTTTTTCCAATCGCACACGTCGCAGTCGGAGTCGGCCTGACGTACTTCGTGCTGGCGGGTTTGCTCAACACGACGGTCATCCGCGTGGCCGACGGAATGCTCACCGTGCGACACGGCCCGATTCCGTGGCGCGGCGATCTCGACCTGCCGGTGGACGGCATCGAGCAGGTTTTCTGCCAGAACAAACTCCACAAGGGCAGCGACGACAACGGACACACAACGACCTCGATGCAGTACGAAGTCCACGCGGTCATCAGTGGCGAGAAGAAAAAGCTGCTCGGCGGACTGCACGAAGCCGACCAAGCCCTGTTCGTCGAACAACGTCTCGAACGCTTTCTCAACCTTGAAGACCGGCCGGTGCCCGGCGAGATGTCGGCGACCTGATGGCCTGCCGAATCTAGGATCAATCCCATGTCCCAGAAGTTCACGCAGTTCATCGAAGCTCCCATCGAGACGGTCTTCGCCTGCGTGGCCAATCCCGAATTGCAGCGGGAATACAACCCAGACTTCGTGCAGCTCACGTTTCCCGATGGCGGTGATACCGATCAGGCCGTCGGACGAAAGTTCGTGTACCACTTCCGGCAAGCGGGACAGATTCAGCAGTCGCACGGCGAGACCACCGCGTTCGATCCGCCGGAGCATCTCGCCGTCCGCATGGAAGCCGGTCAATGGACCATTCACATCGACTACCGCTTCGAGTCCGTCCCCGGCGGCACCGACGTGTATCTCGAACTTCAGACGCGGTTCCATTCGGCATGGCTGCGATTCTTCAGCGGTCTGTTCGGCGCGGCCCAACGCAAAGACCTGCGCCGGAGGCTGCAAGTGCTCAAAGAATTCGCCGAGCGGATCGCTCAATCACCCGGCGAATCTTCCGAGTGAATTCCGCCGATTGCGGTAACGATCGAGTCCCGCTGCCTGTCAGTAATCGAGTTGCACGCCCAGAAAGAAGTTGGTACCTGGTTCAAAGACAGCCGGAATGTGGACGCTGAGAGCTTCGAGGTAATTTCGGTTTGTAAGGTTCTCGATGCCGCCATTGAGCTTCAGATGCTTGTTGAATTGCCAATAACCGCGCAGATCAAAGGTCGTGAAGCCGGGCGTGAGTGGCTCGCTGAGTCGAGTGGAAACATGGTACTGGGCCGCGACCACGCGAGCGGACAGCTCAACGCCATATTGCTTGCGAGTTGGATCGTGCCAGCGCACCCCCATCCGTGACTGAAACGGAAAGATGCTGGGGAGCGGCTCGTGGCGACTTTGATCGCGGCCTTCGACGAAGCTGAGGTTAAAGAACGGCGACCAATTCTCGGTGAGGTCGATCTCACCCGATGCCTCGCCGCCGGCCAACGTGGCGTTGGTATTCGCAAAGCGCAAATAGTCGAAAACTGGCAGGGCAATATCGTCCGGGAATTGGCGCAGGTCAAAAGAGATGTAGTCGTGAATGATGCTGACAAATCCGGAGACTTGAAATCGCACGTTCTCGTAATCGCCGGCGAGTGCCAGGTCGAATTGATTCGACTTTTCGGGTTTCAGGTTGGGATCGCCTGACGGATAGTTTCCGGGCGTTTGCACGACCGTCAGATAGGGCAAATAGCCGTATCGCTCCGTGGCATTGGGTGCTCGTTCGCCGTGGCCGAAACCGGCTCGAAGCTGCAACTCCTCGGTCAGTCGATAGTCCGCGGAAATGAAGCCTGCCAGCAGCACATCGCGGCGGGAAAATGGTCCGCCGAGGATTTCTTCAAAACTGGTTTTCGTCACGCCATCGACATTGGCAATCCGCGGAGTCGTCCCATCGGGAGCCACAGCTCGGTGGCTGCCGTTGGCTTCGCTGGTGACCAGATCCACTCGCGCCCCGGCCGTCACCGTCAGGTCGTCGGCCACCGGAGCTTTGAGTTCCCAATAGGCACCGGGGTCATACGACTTGGCGGGGGGAACCGGATAGTTGTCAAAGAACCCCGGAGTGATCGCGACGTCGGCGTTGTCGAATTTGTCGAACTCATCAATCTGCTGAGCCACATAATGGAAGTCGATGCCGGCGGTGACTTGGACGTCACCTTTCTCTCCCCAAGTGGGAGCCAGACGAAATCCCGCGTTCGTCGTGACGCCATTCGAGAAGCCAATGAATGACACATGCGGATAAGGAAGCGTCTGCGGAGCCGGTGGATCAGGCGTGGAAAAAAAGGGATCGATACCTCGGTAAAAAAACTGCTTGCTCGGATTCAGGTTGTCGCCGGAATACGTCGAGCGATTGAACCACGCCTCGGCCAGCCAGTGAATGCAGCCTGGCTCGTCGATCGTCAACCGAGCATTCAGCGCGTCGGTCTTGCGGAATCGAGCGTCAAAAATCAGACCGGCGAATTCGGTGTTGGTCATGTCTTGAGTGAGATACTCAAGTTCGAGTTTGGTGAATGCGTTGAGGTCGAAGCCCACCGCGATGTCGATGTCGCGCACATTGTACGAGGCCGGAATGCTCGTGTTGTTGCCCGACCGATAATCGTTGCCCGTCTTCTGTCCGACGTTGATCCGAAAGCCGTAATCGGGGCCGCCACCGAAGAACATCTCGCGACCATAAAGCTGCTGTCCGTTCGATTGAGCCAGCACGTTGGTCTGCGAATGAAACTCCGGGACGTCGTATCTCGGAGTCGGCGTGGCGACGATGTCGATGAACGACAACCCCGGTCCATACTTCACTCCGTAAGGCCCCGGAATGATGATCAAGTTGTTGATCACTCCCGGATCGATGTTGCTGAGGATCGAATCGAAGTCCGCGCGTGCGGGGACGAAGTGAGCCCCTTGATACTGCGCGTAGATTTGCGACTGCTGATAGCCGCGAATCACCGGCTGCATGGAGACCGCCGATCGTCGCGCGCGAGCGATGCTGGTGGCTCCACCCGATTCACGCACCAACTCAGTCGTCTCGATGGCCGAGGCCGAGCCTTGTCCAACGGCATCCACTCCGCTCGCAGAGGGTGCCGCACTTTGCGAAGCTCGTTCTTGGGCCTTGGAGAGTTGGCCGAACAGGGAACTTTCTTGAGAGATCGGCGCATCGGCGCTGGCACCCAGCGCCTGAGTTGACATCGGCGGTGGAGCCGTCGGACCTGACGTGCTCGAAGCCGCTGGCTGGTTCAGTAGGTTGCCAATGGCGGAATTTGGAGGTGTCGTTGCCGGAGGTGTCGTTGGTTTCGGACTGTCGTTCTTCGGCTCTTCCGACTTGGGCGAATCTTCGGCGTCAGGGCTGACAGGCAGCGGCGGCAGGAAGATGACCGCGTCTGCGGCAGGTGCTGGCTCGGGCGGCGCTGCCGATCCGATCGGCAATTGGGCCAGCGCAATCGCCGCGAGCGCCACCACGATCAGCAGTTTGAGTCGAGGCCCAACCATCCGTGATCCCGGCACCCTGAAAAAACACGAAGTCCCATTCCCGCCGCGCGGCAGGTCATCACAATTATCGGAGCTAGGCAATCTGGGCCTTGAATTCCGATTGCGGCGAGTTTTGGGATTCAGGGCGCAGGCCGGCAGAATCTGCGGTCTCTTGCCATACCAACCCGATGCGCCAGCGAGGGCGGGCGATATCCCTTGACGATGACTCATCCGCTTTCCATCTGAAAGCTGCGCGGTAGCCCGACCCCTTGTGGGTCGGAGGATTCAAAATCGTCTGTATTTTCCAAAACCTGTCGAATCAACCGACCCACAAGGGAACGAGCGACAGTTTTCCTAACGCGGCGAATTAGCCAGTCGTGACTCTAAAGAGTGAGTTGAATCTCGTCCGACTCGCACATAGATTGCCGCCCCTTCGGCTCGGCCGAGGACAGGTAGCTCAGTCGGTAGAGCACAGGACTGAAAATCCTGGTGTCGGCGGTTCGATCCCGCCCCTGTCCACTTCCAGCAACAGCCCGCACGAAGTCGCAACCATCGGCATCGTGCGGGCTTCTGTTTGCGCCTCGACCTGCGGGTCGTTCAGTACCTCGGAAGAGCAAACGAGAGTTTGCGAGGCAACCCACGACCAACATTTCTTCAATTCAAGCTTCCTCTTGATCGACTTCAGACAGTTTTGATATTGGGCTGATGGGACCGGCTGATGAAAACTTTTCCGTAGAATGGACGCCTCGTCGTCCGATTTTTTTTCGGAACGGAAGAGGTGGTTGTTCTACCTGAATTCCTGCCGGTCGCCTGCCAGAGTGAAACACGCATCAGGCCGAGGGATATGTCTGAAATCAACGGACCCCAAAACCGGAAGGACGTTTTCAACGCTCAGGGAAGACCGTCCTCACACCGAATGCCTTGGCATAGTCTGGTCGGGCGGTTTTCGGCGACTGTCGTCACACTGCTTGTCAGCCGTCCGATCGTTCGCTCTTGGCTGCACTCCGGGCTGAGGCTTGCCGAGGGAGATGAAGGCCAGCCGCATCTGGTGCATCTCTATATTGGACGACAAGAGTCCGTTTCTCCCGCTCTCTTCGGACAGCCAATTCGCTTTCCCTTTTGCTACGACTATCCCGAAATCATCGCGGCGGTGCCGGATCTCGAAGTGCAGAGCCACAGCATTCCGGTCCTTCAGAAGTGCGTGACCTATCTGGCCCATCTGTTCCTGGGGGCGTGGGGCCCGACAGTGCTGGGGCGCGGCATCTACTTGATCAACAAGTCGTTTGACCGGATCGAAATTGCGAACGGCTGCGTCCGTGCGCTGACTCGTCATGGGAGGCGTCTTCTTGATGCCCAAATTACGCCCGTCCCACTCGCGCCGGTGATTCCGTTACACGAGGGGTTGCGGCGGAACCCGACTTGTTATCTCTCGCAGCCGCTGGTTGTCGGAAGGGGTGGAAAGCTCAAGTTGGCGCGGATGGAGTTTCTCGATCCGTTGGTGGAACTCTCTCCGGTTCGCGTTTCGCTCGACATGGCGGCCGGATTCGTATCGTGGATGCCGGAGATTCGCTGCGACGTTCCGGGGATTCATGAAGTCGACAGCGGAGCGTTTCAGTTCCAATCGGACTGGCGGCTGACCTCGGCTTGCAAGGCGTCATCGTAATTGCGTCGGCCAGATGTGACGGGTCTCTGAGAAGTGGCTTCACGTCGTAGCCTGACTCTCCGAGTCGGGCAAGTTTCTCCCAGAATGCCCGACTCGGAGAGTCGGGCTACGCTCTTCTTGGATCGCCTCTGAGTGAGATTGCAATTGGCCGAACGGCGAGCCTTCGCCTACTGTCCGCTCGCTGTCAGGGGGCTGAGGGCGAAGTATTGCGAGGCTGCTGCTTTCTCTTCTGGATCGGATTGTTGGCTGTCGCGGCTCCGGGCTGTTTCAGCTCGAAGTGGGCGTTGGACCACGCGGACTATCGTGAGAAGTACGACCGGCCGTATTCCGGCAACAACTTCAAGAAGTGGAACCGGATGGCCCGGCAGATGGTGGATGCTCGGCATGTGGCCGATGACAGCGGCTATTACGTTGGCGGAGCGGGGAGCAACTTTCGGCAGAATCCCGCCGGTGGAGCCGAGGTGGGGGTGACGAATTACACACGCCCCTGGCTGTCGACCAAAGTGGCGCTGGCCGGACAGGTCAATTCGGGAGCGCAGAACGCTTTCGCCGGAGTGAACACGGCGGTACATGTCGCGACTCCGACGCGAGTGGCTCCGTTTGTCGGTGCCGGAGTGTTTGGAGGCGTCGATGTTGGCACTGTGCTGGACACGGTCAATGGTGACGAGAGCGAGTACACCCAGTTTCTCGGCGCGGTTTATCCCGAAGCCGGAGTGCATGTCTGGTTAAACGGTCGCACGCGGCTTTCGGCCAGCGCGAGTTATTGGATGACGACCTCCAATCACGATCGCGAGTTTTGGTACTACGGCTTGGGTGTGACGTTTGGCTTCGGCCCCGATGGACGTTCCTCCGAGTCAGGCGAGTTGATTCGCGAAGATGAGTTCGTGAATCGCCTGCTCGACGAACGCGAGCAGCGTGAGGACGTCGTGGTTCGGACGCCTACATCCGAACTCCTCGACGAACTCCCGGACGTAGGCGTCCGGGCTACGCTTGGTCGCGTGCTTCCGCCTCCGGGATCGCCGGTATATGTTGAGCCGCCAAACGACTGAATGAGTTTGACCAAGGCGGACGACATGTACTTTCGCAGAGTGTTCGTAGGACTGGATCTGGACCAGAGCGATCAATCGTCGGACGAGTTTGTGCCAGCGGTTGCTCGGCATCTCGTCGAGCGGGGCATCGAGGTCGCGGCGGCTCAGCGCGGAGACCTGCATCTGTGTGCCATTATTGATGGGCTGGATTTGACGCGCGTCGCGGTGACGCCTCAGCAAGTCAGTGCGTTCGGCGGGATCTTGTCCGAGCGGTTGGATGCTTTGGCCGATGAAGCTCGCGAGGCAGAAGTCGATTGCGAGACTTCGTTGTTGGGAGGCCGCGCCTGGCAAGAACTCCTCCGGCAAGCGGACGAGTGGCCGGCGGATTTGATCTTGCTCGGAGCGGGATCGCAGCCAAGCCAACTTAGCTCAACGGCACTGCGGATGATGCGTTCGTCAAAGTGTCCGGTGATGGCGATGCGATCGGTCGTTCGTGAAGACGACGGCGAGCCGTCACACGTGCTCATCACGGATGACTTGAGCGACTCGTGTGGCGAACTGCTGCAAACGTTCGTTGGCAGCGGATTGTGGCGCGATGCGAAATGCTGGCTGACGCATGTGGTCGAACCAGACCGCTGGCCCGAAGCGTGGCAAGGGGGACTTTCCACGGATGATCTCGTCCGACGACAAGCGGCGCGAGTGGAATCCGCTCGCCTGCAATTGCATGAGCATCTCGCGCCGACCGACCACCGCACGATGAGCTACGGAATCTTGGCGAACGTCGCCGAAGGAGCCTTTTCAATGACAATGCGACGCTTGATCGACGAATGGAAAATCGACTTGCTCGTTTGCGGCAGTGGCTCTCGAATGGACGCCGTCTTGCCGCACGTTTCCTGCTCTGTGCTGTATTTTCCTGGACTCCAGAAGTAGTTCGGACGCCTACGTCCGAACGGTGGGGTGACCGGACGTAGGCGTCCGGTCTACATCCTAGCTGCCGAATCACCTCCGCATGATCTATCTCGACAATCACGCCACGACGCGCGTTGCTCCGGAAGTGCTGGCGGCCATGCTGCCGTACTTCTCGGAGGAGTACGGCAACGCCGCCAGCGTGAATCATGCGTTCGGCTGGCGAGCGGCCGAGGCAGTTGAACGTGCTCGCGAACAGATTGCCCGATTTTTGAATTGCCCGGCGGAGTGGATCGTTTTCACCAGCGGAGCGACCGAAGCCAACAATCTCGCGATCAAGGGAGTCGTCACAGCGGCGATGCCGCGTCGTCTGGGAAACTCGAACCGCCGGCCTCACATCATCACGGACGCTGCCGAGCATCGCTCAATCTTGGACGTCTTCAAACGCCTTCAGCGCGGCGGTACGGACGTGACAATCTTGCCGGTCGATGGTGAAGGCCGTCTGAGGCCAGAACAGGTCGCTGACGCTCTGAAACCAGAGACCGTCTTGGTCTCTGTGATGCTGGCGAATAACGAGATCGGCATGATCAATCCTGTGACGATGATCGGCCGTCTCTGTCGCGAGCAGGGCGTGTTGTTGCACTGCGACGCAGTGCAGGCGATCGGTAAGCTGCCGGTCGATCTTCAGCTATTGCCGGTCGATCTGCTGTCGCTGAGTGCTCACAAGTTTCATGGCCCGAAAGGAGTGGGCGCGCTGATCGTACGGCGAGATGGTCCGCGCATTCCGCTTGAACCGCTCTTCGACGGCGGCGGACACGAGCAGCATCTCCGCAGCGGCACATTGCCTGTCCCGCTGATCGTCGGCTTCGGAACGGCGTTTGAATTGGTCACACAGCCTCGAAAACCTCCGTTTGATGAACTCCATCTGATCAACCCTTCCCAAGCGGTTCGGAATCGGTTTCTCGCGATCCCTACCGGATGGAGAGGGCCTGAAATGTCCGTTGAAATGGCGGCTCTGCGCGATCATCTGTGGTATCAACTGACGTCCGAGCTTGATGGCTTGATGATCAATGGGCCAAAGTGGGGTGAGCGATTGCCGAACAACCTCAACTTCAGCGTTGCCGGTGTGGATGGCGAAGCGTTGATGAGCAGCTTGAAGTCGATCGCTGTCAGCTCCGGCTCCGCGTGCTCGACCGCCGAGCCGGAGCCGAGTCATGTTTTGCGTGCGATGGGAGTCTCTGATTCGCTCAGCCGCGCGAGCCTGCGCTTTGGGCTGAGCCGCTTCACGACCGAGGCCGAGATCGACGTGGCCGTTGCCGAGATCGTGCAGGTCGTGCGGCGGTTGCGAGCGTGATGTGGGGCAGGTTTTCAACCTGCCAGTTCTTGCCGGGCAGGTTGAAAACCTGCCCCACGAAACTCGTGCTGACACGTTTTTCGGGCAGGGCTAGATTCCCGGCGTTGAAAATCGGATTCGTGATCTCTTCGGAACGGAGTCGCAGCGATGCGTCGTCGCCTACTGTCTTGTGGTGTCTTGGGAGCTGGATTACTTGGTCTGTCAGCGGGACTGCTGCACGCCGAGGGGCCGACTCCGGAGTTTGTGTTCTCGAAGTTCATTCCTCGGCAGCGTGATGTCGAAATCGAGACGCCCAAGGCGGCCGAATATCCCAAATGCACGGTCAAGCCGGAGAAGCTCGGCAAAGGTTCGGCTTGGCTGGTCACGGGGC
This sequence comes from Planctomyces sp. SH-PL62, assembly GCA_945893045.1. Taxonomy (GTDB): domain Bacteria; phylum Planctomycetota; class Planctomycetia; order Planctomycetales; family Planctomycetaceae; genus SXKJ01. The sequence goes on along the minus strand of CAMDEA010000105.1, from coordinate 10,802 downwards.
CGAACGGGCAAGTGCTGCGGCGGTTCGTGGATACCAACAACGACGACACGGTCGATCAATGGCGGTATTACAACAACGGCATCGAGGTCTATCGCGAGATCGACAGCAACTTCAACGAGAAGCCGGACCAGTTCCGCTGGCTCAACACCGGCGGCTCGCGGTGGGGCATCGACTCCAACGAAGACAAACTCATTGACGAATGGAGAATCCTCTCGGCCGAAGAAGCCTCGCGAGTCGCCGTCAACGCGCTGCTGGCGAATGACGCGGACCTGCTGCGGTTGGTTTTGGTCACGGCCGAGGATCTGACACAGCTCAAGATCGCCGCCAGCGTACAAAAAGAAATCCTGGCGAACGTCAGCAGCCCGGCTCAGAAGCTGCGCGATGTGCTGAGCAAAACAAAATCGCTGACTCCGAAATCGCGTTGGATGCGATTCGATGTGGCCTCCGCGATGCCCAGCGCCATTCCCGCCGACGACGGCAAGGCAGCGACCGAGCTGATTCTGTACGAGAACGCGATGGCCATCATCGAAACAGAAGCGGCTCCCCCGCGCAACAGCTTGCTCGTGCAGATCGGCGAGATCGTGAAGATCGGCGACGTCTGGAAGCTGACGCAAATCCCGCAGTTGATCGAAGGCAATCAAGTGCAACTGACGGCCGGCGTGCTGATGCAGCCGGCGCAGTCGTCGGTCGGCGACTCCTCCGCCGCTACGACTCCGGGATCGACCTCCGATCCGCGCGTCGCCGCGCTCGTGAAACAACTGCAGGAACTCGACGGCAAAGCTCCGACGGCTGAGTCTTCTCCGGCAGCCTTCGTGAAATTCAACACCGATCGCGCGACGATGCTCAGAGAACTCATCAAGGCGACGGCGAAGGATCCGAAGGAACAAGAGAACTGGCTGCGGCAGCTTGTGGATGGGCTGACCTCCGCCGTGCAAACCGGAGCCTATGAAGACGGACTGAATCAATTGAAATTGCTGGAGTCGCAGCTCAAGCCGCAGCTCAAGGCCGGCTCACCGCTGGCGTCGTACATCGGCTATCGGCGGATGCTGGCGGAGTATTCGGTCTCGGTGCAGTCGGCCAAGTCGAGTGCCGCACAGGCGAAGACTCAGGAAGAATGGATCAAAGACCTGCAAGCGTTCGTCGTGGCGTACCCGAAAGCCGAGGATGCTCCCGACGCGATGATTCAATTGGCGACGGGCCTCGAGTTCGCCGGCAAGGCAGGGGACGCTCGCAAGTGGTTCGCGCAACTCGCCAAGGAGCATCCCGATTCGACCGCTGGCAAAAAGGCGGCGGGAGCGATCACTCGGTTGGAGGTGAAGGGCAAGCCGCTGCCGTTGGCCTTCGCCGGGTTGGATGGTGGCAAGGTCGACATTCGCAACTATCGCGACAAAGCAGTGTTGGTCGTCTTCTGGGCAACCTGGTGCAAACCCTGCTCTGAAGACCTGCCCAAGCTGCGGGCGATGTATCAGCAGTACCGCGCTCAGGGCTTTGAGGTGATCGGCGTGAATCTCGACAACACTCCCAACGGCGTGAAAGCCTACATGCAGCAGAACGGCATGACGTGGCCTCAGATTCACGAAGCGGGCGGCCTCGAAAGCCCGCCGAGTCTCGCGTTCGGCGTGATCTCATTGCCGACGATGTTCCTGGTCGACAAGAAAGGGAACGTCCACAGCCGCCCGTCGTCGATCGACGACGTGAAGTCCGCGCTGCCCGAAGCGCTGGAACTGAAAAAGCCAATGGCCGCGACAACCGGCGCGAACGCGAACAACTGAGTTGCGAGACTCACCCGAAGCGCCTGCGACGATGGGGAGCGATTCCCTACGCGGCGAACAATTCCACAAACCCCTCCGAGCTTGCCTCGGTGGTTTTCAGGCTTTTGCACTACGCGCCCGTTGCTCCAAGAGAGTTCGCTCGTAGTGCAAAGGCCCGTTTCCACCGAGGCAAGCTCGGTCGGGTTTGTGTCATCGTTACTCGTGCGTGGTATAGTTACTCCGTCACGCGCCGATGGAACCGCACGAGAATTGATGATGCCGATCTCCAATGACCGCTTTCACCTGACTTCTCGCCGCGCAGCGCTGCGTATCGGCGGTCTCGGAATGTTGGGAGTGTCATTGCCGCAGCTTCTCGCAGTGGAACAGCACGCCACGCATCGGCCGCGAGCGAAGTCGGTGGTCTTCTACCAGCATTACGGAGCTCCCTCGCAATTGGAGTCGTTCGATCCAAAACCGAAAGCTCCCGATGAAGTCCGCGGTGAGTTCGGAGCGATTGAAACATCGGCTCCCGGTTTTCGAGTCAGCGAGATCATGCCGCGGATCGCTCGCGTGTGTGATCGGTTCGCCGTGATCCGCTCGATGAATCACCGCACGGCCAATCACAATCCCGGCGTCTATCTGGCGATCACCGGCCGGACTTCGGTTCGCGATCAAGTGCAGGTCGGAGCCTCACAAGACGATTGGCCGCATTACGGAGCCGTGCTGTCAAAGCTCGCGCCGGGGACCGGCTCGGTGCCGGACGCCGTGCAGTTGCCACATTACGCCTTCGATCAGATTTTCCGCTGCCCCGGTCAGACGGGCGGGTTCCTCGGCAGTGCGTATGACCCGCTGGTAATCGCTCGCGATCCGAGCGCAGCGGACTTCCGGCTCTCTGAGTTCGATCTGTCCGTCAGCAGCGAGCAGCTTGCCGATCGGCGTCGGTTGCTGGAATTCATCGACCGTCAGACCGAAGCCACCGAACGCGCCGTCGAGCGAACCGCGTTTCGTCAGTGGAGCAGCTTTCACGACCGAGCGTTCTCGCTGCTGACGTCGCCCGCCATGAAACGCGCATTCGATCTCTCGCAAGAGCCGGATCAAGTGCGCGACTGGTACGGCCGCCACAAGACGGGGCAGTCGTTGCTCGCCGCGCGGCGGTTGGTCGAGGCGGGCGTGAGATTCATCACCGTCTTCAGCGGCTCGAACCCCGGCGACGGCTGGGACACGCACACCGACAACTTCAACCGCCTGAAGAAGACGCTGATGCCTCCCGAAGACCAAGGCTTCGCGGCGTTCATCGAAGACCTCGACCAGCGTGGCCTGCTGGCCGACACGCTGGTCGTGTGGTGCGGCGAGTTCGGCCGCAAGCCGCACATCGGCCGCCCGAATCCGGTCGTCAACAACATCGGCCCCGGCGGCCGAGACCACTGGCCGCAGTGCTACTCCATCGTCCTCGCCGGAGCCGGCGTGAAACGGGGCTTCGTCTACAGCGAAAGCGACCGCCTCAGCGAGTACCCCGCCTCCAACCCCCACTCCCCTGGCGACCTCGCCGCCACCATCTTCTCCAGCCTCGGCCTCAACCCACACGCTCACATCCACGACCGAGACGGAAGACCGTTCCCGCTCGCGGATGGCGAGCCGATCGAAGGCGTGCTTGTTTGAAGTCTGGCTGCCGCTGACGTAAGGTCGGTGAACGAACACATCACAACGGAAAACGAAGATGGCAAGCCAGAAGTTCAGAATACCGAAGCAAACTGACGAGAACCTGCTTTTCGCACTCTTCGCGATTAAAAGTGAAATGGCCGAGATGGTTGGGTTCCGTATTCGACTCAAGCCGCATCCTCACGGGAACGACTGCACGTTGGACTGTGACACGATACCGTCATCAACGGAGGTCGATTATGTGCTGAAAGAACATTCGCAGATAATGCCGCACCTGTTGTTGATTGCCAAAGGCAATGATCATCAGGCGATTTTTATTCAACGAAATCCTGAGGCGATCACTGATTCAGTTGAGGTCTTCTGGTGTGGCGAAAGCGGGCATGAATGGCTGCCGCCAAAGCCTGAAGAAAAACGCTCGCCAGCCTTTGTGAAACTAATGGCACTTGCGCGAAAACACCTTCGTGCGTGTGATACAGAAGGCGCACTTTTTGGAAGCGCAGAGAACGACTGGTCGAGGTTCCGCGACGCGCAGGTGGCGATTCTCAATAGTCTGAGCGAGACGCAACGAACTTCGGTTGTTGAGTATTCGAACCGCAGTATCGAAGCTGAAGCTGCCGCGAAGGATAAACATCAGCGGTTGGATGACGACCTTCGGCAGGAATTCGGAAAGAGAGCGGCCGCGCTGGATGACGAACACCAGAAGCGACTGAAAACATTGGAGGAAAGGGAAGCAGCACTCAAAGCCAAAGAAGAGTCGTACAACACCAAAGAGGCACGATACGTCGCGCGTCAGAAGCAACAGGAACAGATCGAACAAATCGAGCAATGGATCACAAACTGGAGCCTTACGTCTGGGACAAGAAGTAAACGCTGGCCGGTTCTTGCGGCATACACAATCGGCATTGTCGCATCAGGCGGTTTTGCGTGGTGCTTCGGGGAACAAAGCATCGAACTTCTCAAGCAACAAGAGCTCGACAAAGTGCAATGGTGGGAGTGGACCCTACTTGCTTTACGTTCTGTCATTCCGTTCGCCGCATTCACGACATTCGTCATTTACTTGATCCGTTGGACGTCGGCTTGGGCTCGTCAGCACGCTGAAGAGGAATTTCGGAATCGCGCGCGATTACTCGATATTGGAAGGTCGGATTGGCTGCTCGAAGCGGTTCGCGATGCGCAAGACAATCAGCGCGAACTTCCTGCCGAACTGCTCAAGGAGCTTTCGCGAAATCTTTTTGTCCCCTCGCAGGGTGGCGATTCAAGTGACTTGCATCCGCAAGCGATTAGCGACGTCCTCATGCAAGGACTTTCCTCTCTTCGCGTGAAATCCGCTGATGGAACCGAGGTTGAGGCAAAACGAGGAAAAGATGCGTAGCGGGGACGACTAACGGTGTTGCTGAATCAACTGGCTGGATTCCTGGAGCTTCAAAGATGTCACAAATGACTGTGGCTTTGCCGGACTCGGTGAGTGAGGCGGAAGCGAAATTGCAGTTGGCGGTGCGGTTGTTTCAGGTCGGGAGTTTGTCGTGTGGGCAAGCGGCCGAGTTGGCGGGGTACTCGAAGCGGACGTTTATCGAGTTGCTCGGCAAACAAGGCGTGGCCGTCTTGGACTATTCCGCCGACGAATTGACGGACGACCTGAGCCATGCCTGATCCGATCAGCGTGTCGAACAGCAGTGGGTTGATCGCGTTGGAGTCGATTGGACGACTCGATCTACTGCACCGTCTTTATGGGACAGTGACGATTCCCGATGCCGTGGCTCAGGAATGCGGAATGGCACTGCCTGCCTGGCTTGTTGTGCAAACCGTCCAGAATCAAGGGTTGGTGCAGTCTCTGCGTATGAATTTGGGGCCGGGGGAGTCTGAAGCGATTGCCCTCGCCAGCGAAGCGTCGGCCGCTCGCGTGATTCTGGATGACAAGAAAGCTCGTCGAACGGCTCGACAACTTGGACTTCCCGTGACTGGATTGCTCGCGGTGTTGTTGCAAGCCAAACAACACGGGTTCGTTTCGAGTCTTCGTGAAATCATTGCCGAACTGACGGCGGTGCAGTTTTTCATCACGGAAAATTTGATTGAAGAGACGCTGCTTCGTGCGGGCGAATGAATAGGGAGCAAGCGAAATGATTGTTCGTTTCCGTTTCTGTTTGGGACTGGCCGTCTGGCTGATCGCTCTGTCGATCGGGGTTGTCGGTGATGAAGTGGAAGAGTTGGTCATCACGGATTCCGATCGCGAACACTGGTCGTTCCACTCCGTGGTTCGACCAAGCGTGCCGAAGGTGAAGAACTCAGGCTGGGTTCGCACGCCGATTGACGTTTTCATCCTCGCGAAGCTGGAGCAGGTGGATCGGCAGCCGAATCCGCCGGCTGAGAAACGTGATTTGCTGAGGCGAGCGTTTCTTGATCTGATCGGATTGCCGCCAACGATTTCGGAGCAGGATCAATTCCTCGCGGACGAATCGCCCGCCGCGTTTGAACGGATGATTGACGACTTGCTCGGCCGGCCGAGCCACGGTGAGCGGTGGGGGCGGCATTGGTTGGATGTCGTGCGGTACGCGGAGACCAACGGCTACGAACGGGATGGGGCCAAGCCGAGCGTGTGGCGGTTTCGCGATTACGTCATCGACGCCTTCAACTCAGACAAGCCGTATGACCGGTTTATCATTGAGCAGTTCGCCGGTGACGAACTGCCGGATGCCTCGACGGAGACAGTCATCGCGACTGGCTTTCATCGGCTTGGCCCGTTCGATGACGAGCCGGCTGACTTCGAGCAAGACCGTTACGACCAGCTCGACGACATCATTCGCACGACGTCGCAGGCGTTCCTCGGTATCACGCTGGGATGTGCTCGCTGCCACAACCACAAGTTCGATCCGCTGTCGAATCACGATTACTACCGGCTGGGGGCGGTGCTCAATCCACTCAAGCGTCCGTTGAATGGTCGCACCGAACTCGACCTACCGGCGGGCACGCTCGCGCAGCGAGCGGCGTTGATGGAACGGGATCGCCGCATCGACGAAGTGCGAAAGCAAATCGCTGAGGTTCGCGACTCGATTCGCGCCGAGTTCCTGTTGTCCGGTAAGAGTGCGTTGCCGGCGGATGCGGTCGCGGCCTTTGTGGTCGCGGCGGACAAGCGGACGCAGCCGCAAAAAGATTTGGTCGCGCGGCACGCTCCGCAGTTGGAAGCGGAATTGTTGGCCGCGTTACCGGACGACAAACGGCAACGAATCGCCGAGTTCGGGCGACAAATCGTTTCGCTGCGCGAAGCGACTCCAGATTTGCCGCGTGGTTATTTCCTGACCGAATCGAACGAGCCGTCGCCAAAATCGTTTTTGCTCTTTCGCGGTCAAGCGTCTGCTCGCGGACCTGAGGTTCAGCCGGCAGTGCCCATCGTGTTGACCAAAGACGGGTCCAAGTTTTCCAGCCAACCCAGCACTCATGGCACGAGTGGCCGTCGTCTAGCAGTCGCACGCTGGATGGCGACCGCCGAGAACCCGCTCACCGCGCGGGTGATCGTCAATCGTGTCTGGCAATACCACTTCGGCGAAGGACTGGTCCGCACACCCAGCGACTTCGGCATCATCGGCGAAGAGCCGACTCATCCTGAGTTACTCGATTGGCTGGCGGATTGGTTCGCGCGGGACGCGAATTGGTCGATCAAGAAGTTGCATCGGCTGATCCTGTCGAGCAGCACCTACCAAATGAGCAAAGTCGATCATCCGATCTACGGCGAGCAAGACCCACGCAACGTCACGATGTGGCGATTCCCATATCGGCGATTGGAAGTCGAGGCGATTCGCGATTCGATGCTCGCCGTCAGTGGCCAGTTGCGACGCTCGATGGGTGGGCCGGGCGTGTATTTGGAAATCCCGCCGGAGGTGCTGGCCGGCAACAGCGATCCAAATGTTGTCTGGCCGAAGTTCGACGAATCCGCGTCATCTCGCCGCACGGTTTACGCCTTCGTGAAACGAGCGTTGGTCGTGCCGTTTCTGGAAGTGCTCGACGTCTGCGATACGACCCGCTCGACGGAACTGCGCAACCGCACGACGATCGCTCCCCAAGCGCTGACGCTGTTCAACGGCGACTTCGCGAACCGTCAAGCTCGGCATCTTGCCGAAAGGCTGATTCGCGATGCGGGTGACAACTTGGGACTACAAATCGAACTCGCTTATCGGCTGACGCTGTGCCGGCCACCGACTCCGACGGAGACCGCGACGATGCAACGCTTCCTGACGGATACGGCGGGGGCGGAAGACCGTCGGCTGGCTTTGGAACAACTCTGCCGAGTCATTTTGAATCTGAACGAGTTCGTTTACTCAAATTGAAATGGGCCGGGGTCAGGCAGAATTGGTGTCGACGATCGCAAGTGATCAATCGGGATTTGTTTCGCGGTCTTGGCCCCAACGGGGTCAGACTCGAAAGCCCAGGGCATCGCCCTGGGTTGGCGAATCGTAAGACTCTTTGAAGCCCTGAAGGGGCGTCACTCGCACGAGCGTCAGACGAGTTGCGCCCCGTTGGGGCTTGAAATCGGCGGCGGGCTCTCCAACCCAGGGCTAGCGCCCTGGGCTTTCGAGTCTTGCCCCGTTGGGGCTATGAAACGAGACAAATCCCGTCCGATGTCAGTTCCGAAACGCTTCCGCAGCCCAAGTTTTCATCAACTTAGCCGGACACCTCGTTTCAGCGGGCGAGTGATCGCACCGCGCACTTGTCCGCGCCGTTGACTTCCTCGGCCATCGCGTCATTCGGATCGGCAGTCTCCGCCGCGAGTTTGTCGAGGTACTCGCGCAAGTAGTTCACGGTCTCATCGACCGTGTCGGCTTGAATGAGCATCAGTTCGCCGGGACGCTGAGTGGAGAGTGCTCGTTCGACCGCGTTGACGGCTCCGTTGATCTCTTCGATGTTCTGGGTGCGGCGAGTTGAAGCCTCGACGGACTCAATGCCTTGGCGGAAGAGTCGAATGATTTCGCCGGGAGCACGGCCGCGGAGGTAGTGGTCCTCGTAGAGGATCACTCGGTCGAACGACTCACCGAGGAGCTGGCCTTGGCGGTGCATGTCGGCGTCGCGGCGGTCTCCGGCGGTCGAGTACACGCAGGTCCGCTGCGTGTGCGGGTAGTTCTTGAGAGCGTCGATCAACGCCAACAGCGCCGAGCTGTTGTGGCCGTAATCGACAATGACCGTGCCGCCGCGAATCTTCAGCACATTGAACCGGCCGGGGGACGCTTCGAGGTTCGCCGCGAAGGTATCGACGCGAGCGGCGATGACCTCGTTTGGAATCTTCAAGGCCCAGGCCGCGGCGATCGCACACAGCGAATTCTCGACTTGGAAACCGATCTTGCCGTTATGCGTCAGCGGAATGCGGTCGAGCGAGATGAGTGGCTCTTCGCGCAAGCCCTCGGCCAGTACGACGTGATTTTCTTTGACGAAGATCGCTTGGCCTCCTTTGGCCCGGTGTTCGAGGATGACCGGGTGCTGGCCGTCGATCGCGAAGAAGATGACTTTGCCTTTGCACTTGGGAGCCATCGCGACGGTATGCGGATCGGTGGCATTGAGCACGGCGTGGCCGTTCGGTGGCACGACATCGACGATGACTCGTTTGACCTGAGCCAGTTTTTCCAGAGTTTCGATGTCGGACAGTCCGAGGTGATCTCCCTCGCCGATGTTCGTGACGATGGCCACATCGCATTTATCAAAGCCGAGTCCGGCACGCAGGATGCCTCCGCGAGCGGTCTCGAGCACGGCCATTTCGACTTCGGGATTCATCAGCACGTTGCGAGCGCTCAGCGGGCCGCTGCAATCGCCGTTGTCGATGCGTCGGTCGTCGATGTAGATGCCGTCGGTGCAGGTGTGAGCGACGGTCGCTCCGGTCCCCTTCAGGATGTGAGCGGTGAATCGCGTGGTCGTCGTTTTGCCATTCACGCCGGTGACGGCGACGATCGGAATGCGGCCGTTATCTCCTTCCGGGAAGAGAGTGCCAATGATCGCATCGCCGACAGGGCGCGGCTGACCGGAACTCGGCGCGAGGTGCATGCGCAATCCGGGCGCGGCGTTGACTTCAACAATCGCGCCCGTACCCGATTCGCAGGGTTGGCTGATGTCGATGGCGACCACGTCGATACCCGCGACGTCCAGCCCGATCATGCGAGCCGCTTCGATCGAGCGTGCGCGCCATTCCGGGTGAACCTTGTCGGTCACATCGACCGCTGTGCCACCTGTGCTGAGGTTCGCGTTGCGACGAATCAGGATTCTCTGATTGGCGGCCGGGACGGAATCCGCCGTGACCCCTTGTTCCTTGAGCACGACTTGGGCGGCATCGTTGATGTGAATCTTGCTGAGCACCGTGCCGTGATGTTCGCCGCGGCGCGGATCTTGATTGATGATGTCGATGAGTTGCTGAATCGTGTGGAGTCCATCGCCGATCACATGCGCTGGTTCTCGCCGAGCGGCGGCGATCAACTGACCGCCGATCACCAGCAGCCGGTAATCACAGCCTGGGATGTATTTCTCGACGATGACCGACGAGCTTTCTTCGTAGGCGATCTCATAAGCACGGACGACTTGTTCTTTGGTCGAGAGATTCGTCGTGACGCCGCGACCTTGGTTGCCGTCTTGTGGTTTGACGACGACGGGGACGCCGATCTCTTCGGCCGCTTCCCAAGCATCGTCGGCGGACTCGACGGGGCGGCCTTCGGGAACCGGCACGCCGATGCCGGATAACAGGTCACGGGTGAGGTTTTTGTCTTGAGCGATCGACTCGGCGATCGCCATCGTGCGGTCGGTCTCTGACGCCAGGATGCGCCGCTGCTTCGAGCCGAAGCCGAATTGAATCAGGCTCCCCTTGTTGAGCCGGCGGTATGGGATGCCGCGCTTCAGAGCGGCTTGGACGATTGCCTTCGTGCTGGGGCCGAGGCCGATGTCTTGGGCCAATTCCTTGAGCTTTTCGACCGCGCTGTGGACATCGAAGTCGCGGCCTTGGGCGGCGGCCAGGATCAGCTCGCGAGCGATCTTGATCGTTTCGCGACAGACGTCCTCTTCGATGTACTCGATGGCGACTTTGTAGACGCCGTCTTCGTTAGTCTCGCGAGCACGGCCAAAGCCGACCGTGTGACCGGCCAGCGTCTGTAACTCGATGGAGACGTGCTCCAGAGTGTGCGCGAGATACGTCCCGCGTCGCAGCCGCTGAAAGAATCCGCCCCGCTCGCCGACGCTGCACCTATGCTCGATCATCGTTGGCAGCCAGGTCATCAACCGTTCGTTGAAGCCGGGGATCTCTTCCGAGGATTTGTCTTTGTACTCGCCCAGGTCAACCCAGACTTCCAAGACTTGAAAATTCGCCCAAACGTTCGGACCACGCAGTGCCTGAACTTTTCTGAATTCCATGATGCCTACGCTCGGCCCCAT
>CAMDEA010000104.1 GCA_945893045.1 Planctomyces sp. SH-PL62 | reverse complement strand
GAAACGCTCTGGTGCTCGTTGGAATCTCCGCAACGCCGAATCCGTCTCCGCCCTGACCAACCTCCGCGACAGCAATCAATGGCAACCCTATTGGTCAACTTGCGACACCACAAAAACTTAACACCGCCAATATCTCTGGGCACACCCGTACAATCTTCGCCCCAATTGCATCCCTTGCAGGTCGCGGTGGCAAGCAAGACGATCTGTTCGTCGTTCCGCCTTCCGGCGGTTTTTGTTTTCGACGTCGAGCCGTACCGCGATCGTGGCAGGCTCTCGATGGAAACGCCACCGACCTTGCGTCGGTGGTTCCCGCGCTTCTGCACTACGCGAAACTCACAGCGGGATTCGTAGTGCAGAAGCGCGGGAACCACCCTGGCAAGCAGGGTGGCGGGAAATGCCAAATTCATGGACACGGCTGCTGATTTGCTCGATCCCGTTCCGACACCCGCCTCGCTGCCCAACGAAAGGTTGCGGCGGCTGAACGTGGCGGAGTGGGAGCGGTTTCAGCGCGACGGGTTTCTGGTGTTTCGGCAGCTCATTCCGGCGGCGGTGCGCGAGCAGATGCTGGCCGTGACGCTGGACGGCGTCGAGCGGGAGATCAGGCCGATCGAGTACGAAGCCGAGCTGCACTATCCCGGCGCGCCGGCGTCGCTGGCGGCCGAGGGAGGCCGCACGATTCGGCGGCTCAAGCAGGCGCACTCGCGGCATTCCGTCTTCACGCAATGGCTGAGTGACCGCGAACTGACAGAGCGGCTCGCCGATTTGCTCGGCCCACGCGTGGTCATGCCACTGGCACATCACAACTGCATCATGACCAAGCAGCCGAAATTCAGCAGTGACACCGGCTGGCATCAGGACATTCGCTATTGGGCGTATCAACGTCCCGATCTCATCAGCGTCTGGATTTCGCTGGTGCCGGAACGAATCGAGAACGGCTGCCTGCGAGTCATCCCCGGCTCGCATCGCATGGGCTTCGTCCGCTCGCGATTCGACGACTCGTTGTTCTTTCGCAGCGACTTGCCGGAGAACCAAGCGGTCATCGCGAACGCAGTCCCGGTGGAACTCGATCCGGGTGACGTGTTGTTCTTCCACGCGAAGACGGTGCACTCGGCGAGTCGCAATCACACGTCGCAGACGAAGTACTCGGCCGTGTTCACGTTTCGCGCGGCGGATAACTTGCCGCTGCCGGGAACACGCTCGGCCGAGTTGCCGGAGTTGATGTTGCCGACGTAGGTCAGCCTTTCCAGGCTGACCGCTTTGGTCAAGCTGCGTCAACCGCCATTCGGGTCAGCCTGGAAAGGCTGACCTACTCGACGTGATATTGCTGCGTGAGTTGTCGCAGGGTTTCGATGGCGTGGCTGTCGAGAGCTCCGTCCCAGGCGATTTCGACGGCGGCGGAACCTCCGCCCGTGAGTTCCTTCGCGGCGACCGTGATGTGGCCGCGGTGGTCGTAGCTGTAGACGACCTCAACGGGCGAGCCGACCGGCAGAGCCTTCGGCAATTGGCTGATCCGCACGTCGCCAATGTAGGTGCAGGCGGAGACGTCGCTGACCTCGCCTTGCAGCAGACGGATGACGATGCTTTGCGGCGTCTCGGTGTTCGTCACGAATTGCTTCTTCGTCCCGCAAGGGAGCCGCGAGTTGCGCGGGATCATGACGTGGTTGCGTCGGAGGCTCGGATTCTTCGGATCGGTGATCTCGACACCGAGCGAATGCGAATTCACATCGGTCGTGGTGACAGCTCGCAGGCGTTTGAGGAGTGCGGGAGACAGCCGGCCATGCGCGTCGGTCGCTTTGGCTTCGAGGATCGCCGCGTGAATGGCGGCTCCCTGAGCAACCGCGAGTTGCGGATTGAGCACTTTCGACGGCCGCTTGCCGGTGACTTTCTCCAACATCTCGACGACTGCGGGAATGGACGTGCTGCCGCCAACCAGCAAGACCTCGCTGAGTTCGTTGCGCGAGACGTTGTTGTTTTCCATCACGAACTCAGTCGTGTCGCGCGTGCGTTGCAGTAAGTCGAGCGTCATCTGCTCAAACTCGTGTCGAGAGAGTTCGACCGGCAAAGTTTGGCCGCGATACGTGACCTCAATCTTCGTTTTGACCCAATGACTCAGCTCTCGTTTGGCCGCCTCGCATTCGCGCATCAGCGCGTACTTGGCCAGAACATCCTCACGCGGGTCGATCCCGTATTTCGCAGCGAACTTGTCGCACGCGAAGTCGAGCACACGCTCGGTCCAGTCCAATCCGCCGAGCATCGTGTCGCCATCGGTCGCCAGCACGGTGAATTCCGTCGGCGAGTATTTCACGACGGTAACATCGAACGTACCACCACCGAGGTCGTACACCAGAATCGACCTCGTCTTATCGGGCACATCGAGCCGGCCCAATTCGCCCTTCGTCCAGGCGTAGGCCAGCGTCGCGGCCGTCGGTTCGTTGATGATGTCCACGACGTTGAGGCCAGCGATCTTGCCGGCGTACTGCGTGGCCGCTCGCTTGGGTTCGTTAAAGTAGTACGGCACCGTGATGACCGCGTTGCCAATCGGGCCGATCTTTTTCTCGGCATCGGTCTTGAGCTTCGTCAGGATCAGGGATGAAATCAGTTCGGGCGTCATGCGGCGTTCTTGATAGTGCAACGAGAAGCGCGGATTGCCCATCTCGCGTTTGATCGCGATGACCACGCGGTTCGGATCTTGCTGAGCGAGCAACTCCGGTGGTGGCCCGACGAGGATCTTGCCATTCTCGCCGAGCACCACAATCGACGCCGTGATCGGGCTGTCGTGCGAGTTGTTGATGACTTCGGGATTCCCGTCTTCTCCCAGCCGTGACAGCGCGGAGTACGACGTCCCCAAATCAATCCCGACGGTTTGACCTTCCACAAATTTGCCGGATGGATCGCTCATGATTGGCTATTGCTCGTCTTGGACAGGGTTCGTCAACGATCCGATCTTCTCGATTTCGATGGTCACGGTGTCGCCGTGTTTGAGGAACACCGGCGGCTTGCGTGCTCCGCCGACACCGTGCGGTGTGCCGGTCAGGATCACCGTGCCCGGCAGCAACAACATGCTGCCGCTCAGGAATTCAATCAGCGTCGGCACGTCGAAGATCATGTCGTTCGTATTCCAGTCCTGCATGGCCTGGCCGTTGAGAATCGTCTTGATGCTCAGCGTGTTGGGATCGGGAATCTCATCAGCGGTGACGAGACACGGCCCTAGCGGACAGAACGTCGCGAACGTTTTGCCTCGGCACCACTGCCCTCCGCCGCGCTTGATCTGCCAGTCGCGAGCACTCACGTCGTTCGCGCAGGTGTAGCCGAGGACATATTTCAGGGCGTTCGCCTTCGAGACGTTCTTGCACGGCTTGCTGATGACAACCGCCAGTTCGCATTCGTAATCGACGGCGTCGCTGCGCAAATGCCGAGGGAGCAGAATCGGATCGCCGGGGTTGTTGACCGCTCCGCTGTTCTTCATAAACAGGACCGGCCATTCGGGGATCGCCTGGTTGCCCTCTTCGGCGTGTCGGCGATAGTTCAAGCCGATGCACAGTACATCGACCGGTGCGATGGGCGTGAGCAACTTGGCGACGTCGGCCTTCTCGCCGGTGTCGCGATGCTGGGCGAAAATGTCGCCGTCGATGCGTGTCGCCGAACCGTCGGCCGCTTGTCGTCCGTAGTGTGTGTTCCCAGCCGAATCGCGATAGCGAATGATCTTCATGAAGCAGGCTCCTGAAGTGTGGGGCAGGTTTGCAACCTGCCAGTCTGGACGGGCAGGTTGCAAACCTGCCCCACGAGCGGCGGGCATTACGACAACTCGCTGCCAGCGTTGCAAGCGAGCACGTCACGCGAGAATGTTCCGCCATGAATACGCTCGCTGATTTCGTTGTGTCGCCCGCGACAATCCCCTGCCCTGCTCTGCCTTACCCCGAAGAAGGCAATGTTTGGGACGCCTTGTGGACTCCCCCGGACATCGCCCCGACCGCGTGGGTCGCACCCGGCGCGACGGTCTTCGGCCGAGTGCGTCTGAAGGCTCGCAGTTCGGTCTGGTACGGCTGTGTGCTGCGCGGAGACGGCGACGTGATCGAAGTCGGCGAGGACACCAATGTCCAAGACGGCTCAATCCTGCACGTCGATCACGGCTTTCCCTGCGTGCTGGGTAATCGAGTCACGCTCGGCCATCGCGCGTTGGTCCATGCGTCGGTGGTCGGCGACGAAGCAATGATCGCGATTGGAGCGACAATCCTCAGCCGCTGCGTGATCGGCGAGCAAGCGCTGATCGCCGCCGGAGCGGTCGTGATGGAAGGGACGCAAGTCCCACCACGAACGCTGTGGGCGGGCTGCCCGGCGCGGAAGATCAAAGACCTGACCGATGAGCAACTCGCGCGGATGGCTCACGCTTGGAAGCACTACGTCAACAACGGGCAACTGGCGCTCGCGAGATTCGGGCGACGGCATATTGATGATTTGCTGTCGATGACTCGACCAGACTGAGGCCCAGGGCGCACGACGCAGTTTGCGAATTATCCCGCCCCCATCCAGCTTGCCTGGATGGAGCGACCGATGGTGTGCTAGAGACGTCGTCGATCAAATCTTTTTTGAGACCCCATCCGCCTCGTGCGGATGGTGAAAGAGATCATTGAGTGAGGAACGTCGCAGGATCTGATTCACCATCCGCACGAGGCGGATGGGGTCTGACAACAACTTGAGGTGCGGCTGATTTATCTCTCCATCTTTCGCTCCATCGACACGAGGTCGATGGGGGCGTGGTGTGAAACCGTCGTCGGCGCGAGGTTCGTCGTGCGCCCCGGCCCATCGCTGCAGTCGAGCGACGTTCCCAAATCGCGAAACATCGCGCTATACTCCCGCCCCGCGTGACCGGCCGCCGTGGCGGCCGATGCTGACAGGCCCATTAAGTTTTGATGTCCTTCGAGGAGTTTTCCGCCCCCATGCCCACATCGCGAGTCCTTTTGCTGGTCGTTTTGGTTTTTGCTGCCGCGTTTACGCGTTTGGTTCCGCATCTGCATAACGCGGCTCCAATCGCGGCGATCACGCTATTTGCCGCCGCCTATTTGCCCAGCCGCCGCTGGAGCGTCTTGCTGCCGCTGGCCGCGATGTTTCTGAGCGACGTCGTGTTGTACGCAACCAAAGACGTGGCCTACCGCGAACAGGCCGTGAGCAACATGTTGTTCGTGTATTCGACCTTCGCCGTGATTGCGTTGGCGGGACAATGGCTGCGTCAGCGAGTGACCATTGGCCGAGTGATCGGAACGACGCTGGCCGGCTCGGCCGTCTTCTTTCTCATGACGAACTTTGGAGCGTGGCTGTCGCTGAGCCTACCACTGAGTGCGACCGAACCGGCCACCTATTCGCGCACTCTGAGCGGGTTGATCAACTGCTACATCGCCGGAGTGCCATTCTTCCGAGGCACGTTTGTCGGCGACTTGGTTTACTCGGCGGTGCTCTTTGGCGGCTTCGCTTTGCTGGAGCAATTCGTCCCGCAACTCAAGCCTCGGCTCGCCGAAGCGACGATCAACTAAGCTCCGTCAGAAAACCCATTCGCCGCAGGCCGCTCGCCCAATGGCACTGACTTCAGAATGTCGTAGGCACATTCCATGTGCCGTTTCCTACGATTTGCGGACGGCACATGGAATGTGCCTGCTACTTTGGTTGTCGGTCTCATTTCCGGCCGCGCGATGCGCGATAGCCGTACTCGATGGCGAACCAGTTGGCGTAGCGTTCGCGGTCTTCGATGCGCGTGTTGCGCTTGTCGAGCACGTGGCCAATCTCGTGAATCAGGACGTTGTTGAGATAGAAGTCTTTCAAATTCTCTGGCGTCCAAGTCAGCGTCCATTCGCCATCGGTTTCGGACCACACGCCGCCGAACATGCGGGCTTCGATCTGTTGCTGTGGCGTTGGCGGGCGGATGTAGGTTTCGACCAGCGAGTCCTCGATCGGGTAGAGATAGACGCTGGCTCCCCACTGCATTCCGTAGCACGGAAACAACTGCCGCTTGCGAGTCATCCGGCTGAGTTGAATGACCTCGACTTGTTCCACGATCGGCTGCGGCAACTGAGTCAATCGTTCGCGAACCTCGGCGACTGTGACTGCGTGAACGAACTTTGGACCGGCCGGTTGCACGATGAATCGAGTCGCGTTGGTAGGACGTTCGTTGTCGGACCGCGGCGGGTGCCAGTCTTCCTGAGCGAAGAAGGCGGACTTCTCTTCGGCACCACCAATTCCCCGTTGGCGGAACGTCGCCACGGGTCGCGTGGCGGTCTTGCGTCGGCCAGCGTGCAGGCCGGGGATCGTGCGACTTGTCGAATTGTTCGATGAGCGTTTCATGATCGGCGCGAGACAGCGGGTGATTTTGGAAGGCACTGTGCGGGAGAGTCTCAGGCAGACTCGCCGCGAGGTGCCGGACATCCTCCGGCTCGAACGAAGGGCACGCTACCTGTACAGAGAAAGAGGCGGCGAGGCTGGGAGTTGCAGCGATTTGACGGCCTCGGACAATTGGGGGCGGAGATTTGCGATGGCCGAATCGGCCTCTCCGAAAGTCTCAAAAGCTCCGGCGGAAAGGCCGTTTCGCAGCATTTGCGAGCCGGTCAGAAAGGCCGTCCGCCGAAACTAAAATTCCCAGTCTGTTCAGTACCCAGTGAAATCACCGATGGGCGGCTCTGACGATTGTGCCGGTTGCACAAGGAGAAAACCGGACAACTGGGCAGTTGGCGGCGGGGACATTGAGCTGGCTATTTCGCCTTGATGCCCGCCGTCTTGTACGGCTCACCCGCCTTGGAGACCAAAAACAGGTCCGAGGTGGGACTGGTTGATGCGAATTGAATCTCCGATACGCGCGATCCGCCTTTTCCGAGCACGTCACGTTCGCCACTCACCTGCTTCGTGGCATTGCGATCGCTCCAGTTGTTTTCGGCGGACTTGTCGGCGCTCATCAGCGCGTCGAACTTGGCGGCGTCGTACTCTTTGGCGATGAGCAGTTCGGTCTTCTTCAATCCTGCGAAGAGACAATTCCGCCACGCAAAGTTACCAGCACCGGCTCCGGGCATGGCGTCAAAGAGCAGACCGGCCTCCGCGTTGTTTCGGAACGAGCAGTGATCAACGAGCACATTCTTTGCGACGATACCGGCCGCGAAGCGGACTCCGCTGTTCGTGCTGGACGCGCCGCAATTGCGAATCGTCAGCGAATCGACCGGGCCTTCCAGGAACAGGGCCGCCGACATCGAACCGATAAATCGGCAACGCTGTACGGTCACGTTTCGAGTTGGTGGCCCATTGGCTGGCTTGGCGACATGCACGCCAAACGCAGTGGGCGCGGCGTTTTGAAAGGTGACCCCGTCGATGGTGATGCCCTCGGAGCCATCGCCTCCCACCGCACTGCTCAGTTCGATACCAGACTTGCCCGCTTTAGAGATGACGCTGTTCTTGATGCGACAGCGCGCGGCGGAACCGCTGACGACGATGCCGGTGTCCTTCGGGGGAAAACCAGACAGATCAATCATGACGTTTTCGATCGTCACGCCGCTGAGGTTCTGGATTGAGATCGCGGGCTCGTCCCCCGGCGACTTGATCGTGATGTTCTTGCCGCTGGTCTCTGACAGCAAATGGACTTCACCGGGAATGGATTCATCGAACACGAGGGACTCCTCGAACGGTGCCCCCGGCTTGACGCTGATCAGGAAGCGCAGCGGCTTGCCTTTGGCGGCCGTCTCGTGATCGGCCTTCCCTTCCACCGCCGAATGCAATGCACGCTCAATGGACTTGAATTCGCTACCCGCTCCGACGTGCAGAATCACTTCGTGAGCGTCGATCTGTTTGGAGGTCTCGGCTTTCGCGAGCGACTTGGTGCTCTTCTTGCCGGACTTCGTCAACGGCTTTTCATCCTTGGGCGCACCCCGAGTGCTCCACCAGCCAATTCCGCCGAGCACGACGACCGTTCCGGCGATCGCCGCATACAACACGTTCTTATTGAGCTTGATAGCCTTGATGGTGGAACTGCTGGCGGGCGTGGGCCTGGCAGGAGGTGGCTCCGTTGCAACCGCTTCACGGTCAGCGAAGTTGACTTCGCCGGCTTCCTGCTGTGGTTCCGGATGAGGTTCAAATAAGACGGTCTCAGCCTGCGGGAACGTGGCTGCCGTCGGTTCGGAGACAACCAGTTCGGAGAAATTGAAATCCGGAGCGGCCTCTGGTTCTTCAACAGTCGGTGCGGCAGCGATCGGCGCAGCAACGATCGGTTCCGAGGCAGGTTGTTCGGCGGTGGGAGGCTCTGCACCGCCAGCGAATAATGAAAACAGATCGCCTGCCGCGTCCGAATCTGTCGCCGCGTCCGGTGTCACCAGCACAGTCTCTTCGGTGGCAGCGCCCGATCCAAACGAGAAGTCTGGGACTTCCTCTGCTGGTGCCGCAGGCTCAGCGATCGGCGTTGTGATCTGTACGATCGGCGTCGCAACAGGAGCCACGACGTTGACCGGCTGAGCCACTGGATTCACAGGGATCGGCACCGCGACCGGCATGGCAACCGGAACAACAGGCCGTGCGATTGGCGGAGGCGGAACGGCCACAGGCTGTGCGATCGGCGGCGCGACGGGAGCGACCGGTATCGCGATCACGGGAGCGGCGACGGGCAGACTTGGGACCGGAGTCGCAGCCAGAATTGGCGCGACCATCGGCAGCGCAACCGTCGTCGGTTGCGAGGGTGGAGCAGTCGTCTGCGCCGCAGGGGCCGTTCCTGGGCGTGAGATTTTCGTGACGGAGGAGTCCGCGTCCTCGCGCGGCGAGACCGACGATTCCAAGACGTTCGATCCCCCTTTGGCAATCGTCATAGAGTCGCTTTGCAAATCACGCGGCGAGGTGGTCAATCGAAATTCTGAACCGCTGCGGGCGAGTGGCACATGACGTTGCCGCCAGTCCTCTCCCGCGTTCTCGTCGAGCCATTTCCGACACGCGTTCGCCACTTCCGCAGCCGTCGAATATCGATCGTCCGGAAGCTTCGCGACCATCTTGTCCAGAATCGCCATGAGCGACGCCGGGCAATCCAGCCGCGAGTCGGTCAGTGGCGGGAACGGTTTCGTTTGATGCCACATCAACCGTTGCGTCAGTGTCCCTTCGGTGAATGGCGGATGTCCCGTCAGAAAGAAATACAGCGAACAACCCAAGCTGTAGATATCCGCGCGCGTATCGACCGTGTGGCTGTCGAGAGCCTGCTCCGGGGCCAGATAGTCGGCGGTGCCGAGCACTTTTTCGTCATGCGCCACCGTCAGCGGATTCTCGTCCGCATCGTTGAAGAACCGTGCGAGTCCCATATCCAGAATTTTGATGACGCCGTTCGCGTCGATCAGAATGTTTCCCGGTTTGATGTCGCGATGCACGAGTCCCGCGCGGTGCGCGTGTTCCAAACCCTCCGCCGACTGCCGGACGTATTCGACCGCGTCGGCGTAGTCAGCCGGGCCGCTGCGGACGATCAGCTCCTGCAAACTCTGGCCGGTGACGTACTCCATCACCAGAAAATGAATCTGCGAGTCGCGGTCCTGAGCACAATCGACGTCATAGGCTCGGACGATGTTCGGGTGATCGACCGACGCGACCGCTTGTGCCTCGCGATGAAATCGGGCGAGGTACGATGTGTCGTTGACTCGTTTGGAGGGGAGCACCTTGATCGCGCACCGTCGCTTCATCAACACATGCTCGGCCAGATACACGGAACTCATTCCGCCTTTGCCGAGCAAGTCCAGCAGCTTGTACTTGCCGAGTGAGAAGCCCTTGTGCTTTCCGGCCAGCAGCTTCTCAGCTTGCCAACGCGTGATGACCTCATCACCGACGAGCGCATCCGCAATGGACTGTGACTTTTGGACGTCGATGCCGCGAGCCTCATACTGCTGCAACAGCTTTTGAAACTGATCCTTGTCGATCAAGCCGCTCTGCCGAACGACTTGCAAAAACGATTCGACGGTCAGCTTGAGGGCCATGCGAAATCAACCCAAACGTGCGGCGCGATGAGGAGCGCGAACTATAGCTCGGAAAAACGAACGAGTATTAAACCAGTCGCTTCTCCGCCTTTCCAGCACGACGCCAGGTTCCGCGCGATTCAGAAGAATTCTCGAAACGCTCCATTTCGTCGATACAACCGGGCGGCACGATGACAGTCGCGATCCCCAAGGTTGCCACTACAATCGGGTTCACCTTTGAGGAGCCGCACTTTGTCCGACCGCCTGCACAACAGCCGTTTCCTGAAAGCCGTCCGCCGCGAGCCGACCGACACGACCCCCATTTGGATCATGCGTCAGGCCGGCCGCTATCTGCCGGAATACATGGCCGTCCGCCGTCGCGTGACGTTCATGGAACTCTGCAAACGCCCGGATCTCGCGGCCGAAGTGACGCTGACCGCTCAACGAGTGCTCGGCGTCGATGCCGCGATCCTGTTCGCCGACCTGCTGCCGATTCTCGAACCGATCGGCTTGCAACTTGAATACACCGCCGGCGAAGGCCCGGTGATCCACAATCCCGTCCGAGACGCCGCCGGGATCGACGCGCTGCGACATCTCGACAATGTGGATTCGTTGCAATACGTCTTCGACGCCGTCCGGCTGATTCGCCGCGACCTGCCCGCCGACATCCCGCTGCTCGGCTTCGCCGGAGCCCCCTTCACGCTCGCGTCGTATGCCATCGAAGGGGGCAGCTCAAAGAATTACGCCAACGTCAAACGGATGATGTATTCCGACTCCGGTGCCTGGACCGCGCTGATGAACTGCCTGACGCACAGCCTCGTGAAGTACATCCTCGCGCAGGTCGAGGCCGGTTGTCAGGCGATCCAGCTCTTCGACAGTTGGGCCGGCTGCCTCTCGCCCAGCGACTATCGCGAGTACGTCCTGCCGCACACGAAAGCCATCATCGACCGAGTGAAACACGCCGCACCGGTCATCAACTTCGCGACCGGCAACCCCGCGCTCCTGCCGTTGCTCCGCGAAGGCGGTGGCGACGTGATCGGCCTCGATTGGCGAGTCGATCTGCGCGACGGTTGGAAAACGGTCGGCCACGATGTCGCCGTGCAAGGCAACCTCGATCCGATCACGCTGCTGACCGACATCCCCACGATCCGCCGCCGAGCCTTAGAAGTTCTCGCCGCCGCCGAGCACCGCCCCGGCCACATCTTCAACCTCGGCCACGGCATCACTCCCGATGTCCCGCCGGAACACGCGAAAGCACTCGTCGAGATCGTCCACGAACTCGGAGCAACGTAGCCCGACCCCTCGTGGGTCGGAGGATTCACTGTTCTTGTACGCCGTCGAATGAAGTCAGAATCGACCGCCCCACAAGGGGGCGAGCTACTGTTCGCCGCACATCAGCAACAACTCCGCCGGCATCCGCTGGAGTGCTCCGCTGCGATCGACACAAGCCAACGTACTATGCCCGGTGCAAAGCAACGTCCCCTCGCGGAAGAGTTGGTACTCGTGTTCGAGCTTGGCCTCGGACGCAACGGTGATCGTCGTCCGCAATGTCAGCAGGTCATCAAATCGTGCCGGTACGCGATAACGGCAATCGAGCTTCGCGACGACGAGGAACAAGCCCCCTTCCTCCATCGCTCGATAGTCGCCCCCTTGCGCGCGGAACAACTCCGTCCGTCCAACCTCGAAGTACGAGAAATAGTTCGCGTGGTGCAGGAAGCCCATCGCGTCGGTTTCGGAGTAGCGCACTCGGAATTCTATCTCGTGCTGTCGCATGTCGCCTCGGTCTGCCGCGAGGCGCTACGAACCCTCAATCAAACAACCATTGCTTGATTGAGATCCAATGCGGAAATTCGATAAGCCTCACGTTGCGAAATCGTGGCGACGATGGGAATGCTCCGCAAGTAGCCCACGGCGGCTCGATCAATTCGAGGTCGTGGCTCAATAGCGGAAGATCAAATCTGCCGTCAGCCGATTGTTGAGCAAGTCGTGACGAGGCGAGACCGGGAGTTCCCACGCTCCACCGAATTCCACATGCGAACTCAACTTGGCCTTGGCTCCGATGGCAACTGTCACCATGTCGTTTCCCGTCACGCCGCTGGTGCCGAGATTGATCAGTCCGTCACCTTCTCCCAAAACCGCGGGCAAACCACGATTGCCGCTGCTGACCCAGTGATACCAGTTGGCTTCAATCATCGGATAGAACCAGCCCCCATATTGGCGATCCAGGTGCGTGCTCCAGTACATGAAGCTGCTGTGGGCATCGCCATCCACGGGCACCTGATAGCCGACCGTGTTGAGCCAGTGCGTCGTGCCGCAAAACTCTTTTCCAGTCGACGCGAAGAAGGAGAAAATACCTTCGCCGTGATCCTGGAAGACATCTCCCGATCCCGTCGGGATCTCGTACATGAAACCGCCCGTCAGCAGGAATTGGTTTTCCACGTCGCGAATGAACGCGTACTTCAGCCCAGCCGCCAAATTGAGCGCACCGTCCGCATCCGGGCCGATGGCGGGACTGATCTTGGCGTAGCCGTCTTTGTCGGCAATGAATGTCAGCCGCTCGGTCAACGCCAATCGCAATTGCAGGCCATACGCCTGAAAGTCACCGCTGCCGAACGGGTGCTGCGGATCAATCTTGTTTTGAACGAACAGGACGCGGGCCTCCGTCAGCGAGCGGGCATCCTTCGAGAGCACGGGGTTGGTCATTGGGCCAATGAAATTGTCGAAACAATGATCGCTCAGAAACATCGGCCGCTCACCGTCATCAAAGATTTGACTGGCCGGCTCGGACGGGCCTAAGTCGCCGAAGGCCGTCGCCAAGGAGTTCTCGGTATCGAAGACCTCTTCCAGGTAACTCACCGGCTGGATGGCCGGCTCGCCCGCGACACCGAATGTCGCCATCCCCAGAAACATCGTGACCGCGCAAGCCAGAGTGATCCTCTTCATAACATCCCTCGCGATGCCATCGCCCGAGGCCGGGAAATGGAACTTCCGGTGGTTTGAATAGTGGGGTTTCGATCGCAAGCCAGAAATCCCGGCCGGCCAACAATGCCGAATACCTCGATCGGCCGCCTTGCACCTGATTTATCGGATGCGTCAGTGGTGATCGCGGACTGAGCATGAAAAGCCGCATACGAAATCGGGAGAGGATTTCGGCCTGCGAATGAATAACTCTCCCAACCCACAAACTGGCTGATCCGCGACAGACAACCGGACACTCGCAACGTGCAGTTCCGCTCGCTTCGGTGCCAACAGTTTGCAGAATGCGTGGTGGCGCAGGGTTGGGATCGCCACTGACGCGCACCCTTCGGTTCCGTAGTGCCAAGACGCATTTCGAGAGCATTTCGGGTGCGCTTCAAATGTCGAAAAAACCGGGGTCTTCAAAAGTCGCGTTCGAGCGGCGAAACACGATTTTAGTCCCAAAGTGGGTACACTTTTCAGACCTGTACCCACTTTGATCGAGCATCGGTTTGGGGACCCAACTTGACGCTGCGAAACTGGGCCACCCGCTAAGAGCTCCTGCGCGGCTGCGGCGTGCCGGAGGATTTCATCACCTACCTGCCGTCGCTCATCGGGACGATGCAGCCGATTCAATACCAATCGTGCTTCATCAGCGATCGCAGCCGGGACGAGGAGTTCGCTCGGCGGTTGCACGAGAAGATGCGTGGCGAAAAGCTGCGGGTCTGGTTCGCTCCGGAAGACATGCAGGGGGGGGCCAGAAACTCATCGAGCAAATCGACCGGGCCTTCCAGGTCAACGACCGCCTGCGGCTGGTGCTCTCGGAGCCGCAGTTGCGCATGTTTTGGCGAGCGGGGTACGACGCCATCGGGTTTTGAAACTGTCTCTCGGTGTCTCGCGCGTTCATCGAACTTCGGTTCGCGTCTCGACGATCAGCGAGTCTGTGATAAACTCTGGCCGGCATCAGCACCTGATTTCGGATTTGGTTGGAGACAGGAGTTCGGTCATGTCGCAAGTCACGTTGGAAAATCTGGAACAGCGCGTGGTTCAGTTGGAAAATCGGTTAGCGGACCTGTTCCCGAAGTCACGACATGAGCCGGGGCGCGACGACTGGATGAAAACGATCGGGATGTTTCGGAATGATCCCGTGGCTGCGGAAGTCATTCGCGAAACACTGCGAATCCGGGAAGAAGAGCGTGAACGCGCCGATCGTGGTGAAGTCGAATGATCATTCTCGACACCGATCACATGACCGTTCTCCAGCAGCCGGAAAGCCAGCCGGCCCAAGTGCTGGCCGCTCGATTGGCCGCGTCGCCCGACCGGGACATCATGTCAACCGCAGTGACGCTGGAAGAGCAGATGCGCGGCTGGTTGGCGTTGCTCAATCGCTATCGCGATGTCCGGCAACAATCCAAGTACTACGACAACTTGACGGAGATGCTGCGCTTCTACAACGGTTGGAGATTGTTGGGATTTGATCAGGCAGCAGGCATTCAGTTTTTAGAATTGAAACACCTGCGAGGGAGCATCGGTCCGAACGACCTGAAGATCGCCAGCGTGGCGTTGACTCGGAACGCATTGTTATTGACGTGCAATGCCAAACATTTTTCTCGCGTGCCCGGACTGAGATTCGAGGACTGGACAATTCCGCAGAATCCGGGATGAAACAGCTTGCTTCTGGTTCGCTCCGGAAGACATGCCGGGGGGCCAGAAACTCATCGAGCAAATCGACCGGGCCATCCAGGTCAACGACCGCCTGCTGCTGGTGCTCTCGGAGCACCGCATGAACAGCGACTGGGTGCAGACCGAGATTCGCAAAACTCGCCAGGCCGAACTCCGCGAGCAACGCCAGAAGCTGTTCCCCATCCGGCGGTGAGCCTCGACCGCATCCGCGACTGGAGCTGCTTCGACGCCGACACCGGCAAAGATTTCGCCGTCGAACTCCGCGAATACCACATCCCCGACTTCTCGAACTGGAAAAACCACGACGCCTTCGAGTCCGCCTTCGCCGACCTGCTCCGCGACCTGCGGGCGCACGCCTGACCCCGTAGGATGCGGTCGCGTCATCCCGAGCCAACAAAACTTGGCTCTGAAACACGCCTGGCTGAAGGGGTCGCACGATTGATCAGCGCCGGCGGCCACGCGCGCCCCAGTTACTTATCAGCCGCGGCCGACAAAACGACTCGAAAGCCGAAATGGTTGCTGCGGTTCGACGGGATCGTGCGGCCGCGATGCGCACTGCGACAGGTCGATGCGCTCCCTGGCCAGTAGCCGCCGCGAATCACATATTGTGAGCCGAATGTCGGACCGGTCGGGTCGTTCGTCAGAGTCTTGGCGTACCACTTCTCGTCGTAGAAGTCGCGGCACCATTCCCACAAGTTGCCATGCATGTCGTGCAGTCCGAAAGCGTTTGGCAACTTCTGACCGACCTCGTGCGATCGCAGATCGCTGTTGTTTCGGAACCAAGCGAATTGTTCGAGATCGTGCAGGTCGTCGCCGAACGAGAATTGAGTCGTCGTCCCCGCGCGGCAGGCGTACTCCCACTCGGCCTCGGTCGGCAGGCGGTAGGTTGCCTTTTCAACGTCGCTCAACCATTGGCAGTAGGCCATCGCATCGTTCCAGGTGATGACCGCCGCCGGCGAGTCGTCCGTCACCGCGTAGCCCGGAGTGAGATACGTTTCCGAAGTCGCGTCCTTGACCAATTTCTCCGCTTCGGTTCGAAAGCCGGTCGCGGAGAACTTCTTGAACTGAGCCATCGTGACTTCGGTCGCTCCCATGCGGAACGGTTTTGTGATCACGACTCGATGTTGCGGCCGCTCAACTTTTGCGATGCGATCCTTGGTGACGGCTTCGGCATTGATTTCTTCCGCGACCTTCGCCGCCGCAGCGATCTGCTCGTCCGAGCTGCCCATCAGGAACTCACCGGGCGGGATGAGAATCATTTTCATTCCGACCGTGTTGGTCATCTCGACGTTCGTGCCGAGATGCTCAGCCCACGCCACTTGATGAGCCTTGGCTTGTCGGTCATCGAACGGGGCGACCGCCATCGCGGCAATACGAACCGGCTCGGCAATCGTTTTCTCAGGAGCCGCGCCAGCGATCTCAGCGTGTGGCTTCGATACCGACGGAACCCCCGATTTCGGATTGAGAACGATGTCGTCCTTTTCCGGCTTGGTTTGACCAGCCACGATCGCCCAGACGACTCCGATCAGACCGATCAGCAACAGACTCGCCAGCACGACTCGCGATCGTCCGCGCGAATGTTTTTGAGGTTTCGAGTAGGCAATCGTGGCGGTGTCCGTGTCCTGCGGCAGCACCTCGGTTCGGTCGGAAATGACAATTCGACTGGAGGACGAATTCAGCTTTGTGCCGACGACGATCCGGTCGGAAGCACACGCCGCCCGATTCTCCAGAAAACTCGCGAGCGCGTCCGCAAACTCCGTCGCCGATGCGAACCGATCTTCCGGTCGTCGTGAGATGGCTTTCCAGCAGATGGCTTCCAACGTCGGATCGACATCGCTGCGAATCTCGCGCGGCGGAACCGGAGCATGGTGCATCAGTTTGTACAACACGCGCGTCACGCTGCCGGTATGAATCGGCCGGCCGGTGAGCAACTCATAGAGAATCGCTCCCAAGCTGTAGATGTCGGACGCCGCGCCGACCGAATCGGGTTCACCTTCGGCCTGTTCCGGCGACATGTAGGCCGGAGTGCCAACGATCGCCCCCGATTGCGTCACCCGCGAGTCCGACTCATGCGCCATCCAGGCGAGTCCGAAATCCATCAGGATCGGCTCGCCGTCGCGGTCGATCATCACGTTGGCTGGCTTGAGATCGCGATGAATGACCCCCGCGCGATGAGCCTTCTCCAGTGCGAGCGCCAACTTGCGAATCAGTTCAGCGATCTGCCGAGCGGTGATGATGCTGCCTTTGAGCGGCACGGCGCTAGCCGCCGGTTTCAAGTCGCCTGGACCCTCGCTGGAACCGGCGGCTAGCGCCCTGCCGCTCACACCGCGATCACTCGAATCACGACCTGCCGTTTGCTCCCGCTTAAGGACCTCCGCCAGCGTCTCGCCGTCGATGAAGGCCATCGTCAAATAGTGCGTGCCGCCTTGCTCATCGACATCAAAAATCGGACAGAGATTGCGGTGCAGTACCGACGCCATCGTCCGCGCTTCCCGCCGAAACCGTTCGACCAAATGAAATTTGCCATCGGCATCGAACTTGGGAATCTTCAAAGCCACTCGCCGCCCCAACCGCAAGTCTTCGGCCAGATACACGACTCCCATGCCGCCAGATCCCAAGACTCGTTCGACCTGATACCTGCCGAACAGCGTGCCAAACAGTGAAGCGGGCGCGGTCGATTCCGTCGGCGACGGCACAGCCGCTTGCGAATCGCCGATCGGAGACACTTTGACCAGCACCGACTGCCCCGTGTCATCCGCTTGGCCGATCAGCGTTGGAAAATCGCCGACCGACTGCGCCGGCTCGTGGGCTTCCTCGAGCAATTCCGCGTCGATGTCCGAGCACAAGTCCACAGCCGGCTGTTCGAGAAAATCCCGCGCGTTGTCGGCTCGGTGAAGTAACCGCTCAACCCGCGCACGCAGATCAGGGTCGCTCGCGCACGTTGTGTCGAGATACACCCGCCGCGCGGTTTCGTCTTCGATCTCGATCGCGGCAATGAAGAGGTCAAATTCGTGCATGACGCATCAAGCGGTGTTTGCCGGCGAGAATTTCACTCGGCTCAAAAGACTCAAGCGCATTCTGTCAGCGAACCCGGCCAAATAATTTGGAATTTTTTCGTAGCCACGCTCGCCAAGAGCGTGGGTCTACTTCCGCCAAGCATCATCCCCACGCTCTCGGCGAGCGTGGCGACTCAGAGATCAAGGCAGAGACACTCACTCCTCTGGCGATAATTCTTCCAACAGAAACGAACGCGCGTACGCCCACAAGCGGCGGGCCGAGCGTTCGGAAATTTCCAGCATCTCGGCGGCTTCGATCAGTGGCAGGCCGGTGAAGTACCGTAGCTTGACCAGCTCGGCCGCCTGAGCATTTTGCGCGGCCAACCGAGTCAACGCTTCGTCGATCTCCAGCACGTTGACGGCGGAACTCGCCTCCGGCAGATCGTTCAGCGAGACATCAATCCGGTCCCGGTCGCCGCCTCGTTTGAGCGCTGCTTTGCGTCGAGCATTCTCGATCAGAATGCAACGCATGGCGTCGGCGGCCGCCGCAAAAAAGTATTTGCGATTATGAAAATCCTTCGCCACCGGTGTATCGACCAGACGGAGGTAAGCCTCGTGGACCAGCGCCGTGGCCTGCAATGTCTGCCCCGCCGACTCCTGAGACATCTTGGCACGAGCCAAATCTCGCAACTGCTTGTAGATCAGCGGCAACAACTCAATCGCCGCGCCGGAATCGCCGCGTTGAATCGCGCTCAACAGCAGTGAGACGTCGGATGACATGCTGGCAGACTACGTTCGATTAACCAGCCGAGCAATGTCGAACCGACTGATCACACTGACGCGATCGCCTTCGTCACGACGTTTCCTCGCGTGCCGGTGATGCGTTCCTCCAGGCCCTTGTAGAAGAACGTCAGGCGTTCGTGGTCGAGGCCCATGAGGTGCAGGATTGTGGCGTGCAGGTCGGAGACGTGGCAGGGTTCGTCCACGGCGGCGAAGCCGAGTTCATCCGTCGCGCCGATGGCTTGGCCGCCGCGAGTGCCGGCTCCGGCCAGCCACATCGAGAAGCCGTGCCAGTCGTGATCGCGACCGGGTTTGTTGATCCCCTCGCTGGTCGGAGTGCGGCCGAACTCGCCGCCCCAGACGAGCAGCGTTTCGTCCCACAGGCCGCGTTGCTTGAGGTCGGTCATCAACGCTCCGATCGCTTGATCGGTCTCGCCCGCGTGCTGAATGTGATTGCTGATGCAGTTGGTGTGGCCATCCCAGGTGTCCTCGATGTGGCCGCCGCCGGAGTACAACTGGATGAACCGCACGCCCCGCTCGATCAGCCGCCGAGCGATCAGGCACTTGCGTCCGAAGTCCGCCGTGCGCGCGTCGTCCAGCCCGTACATCTCCTGCGTCTGCCGCGTCTCTTGCGAAAGATCGACGACGTCCGCCGCCGTCGTTTGCATCTGATACGCCAGCTCGTAGGAGAGGATGCGCGCGACGAGTTCGGAGTCATTCCCGTAGGTTGGGTTTCCAACCCGACCATCTTTGAGCGATGAAGAAGGCAGGTCGGCTTGGAAAGCCAACCTACGACGGGCAAGATGTTCGCGGTTCAATTCGCCGAGCAGATCGAGCGACTTGCGTTGCGTCCGATCGGAGACTCCCGCCGGAGTCGCGAGGTCGAGCAGCGGCGACCCCTGACTGCGAAACAGCGTCCCCTGATACGCCGCCGGCATGAACCCGCCCGTCCAATTCGACGCACTGCCGATCGGCCCGCCGCGCGGATCGGTCATCACCACAAAGCTCGGCAGGTTCGCGTTCTCGGTTCCCAGGCCGTAGCTCAGCCACGCTCCCAAGCTGGGCTTGCCGATCAACACGCTGCCGGTATTCATCTGCAAGCATCCCGACGCATGCGCCGCCGTGTCCGCGTGCATGGACCGAATCACGCAAATGTCATCCGCGTGCTTCGCCGTCTGCGGAAAGAGGCTGCTGATCGGCAACCCACTCTCGCCATGCGGCCGAAACGGAAACGGCGACTTCATCAAATACCCAATCGGCCGCCCGTTCGACCCGACCTTCGCCTTCCCGGAGTACGCCGTCCCATGAAATTTGTCGAGCATCGGCTTTGGATCGAACGTGTCGACTTGCGAAGGCGCTCCATTCATAAACAGAAACACGCAATGCTTCGCCCCACCAAAATGCGGAGCCTTCGGAGCCAGTGGGTGCATCCCCGCCTCGCCAGTTGCTGCCGCTTCGTTCGCGCGAACCTGGTTCGCAAAGAACCCATCCCGCGACAAGAGGTCAATCAATCCAAGTCCCGCAAAACCACCGCCAACCTCCCACAAGAATTCCCGCCGAGTCTTGCCACAGGGAGTTACGTTTGGAATGAAGCGATCAAGCATGTTTGTTACTCCTCTTTACGAATGACATCGTTGCGGCGACCGTTCCAAGTTTCGCAGGGATTCTGCTCGCAACAAGGTCAGCCGATCCGTGTTTCGGTCCCCAGTGACACCGCGCGTGTGATTCGATGACCGCCGGTGAGTTGCCAATCTCGGAGCGTGGGGCCAACGCCGAACAGAATCATTAGGCACACGGGCAAAGGGGCCGCGACGACCAATTCGATCAACGGAGGCCAATCCTTTGATCGCAGCGGCTGATCGAACACGAACACCAAAACTCCCAAGACCAATAGACTGGCGAGCCATGCCAACAACGGCGCGACGAGCACTTTGTCGTAGCTCGGGATGATCCAACGGCCGGTGAATAGTCGGCCAAAGAAGGAGATCGGCGGGGCATAGCCGGGCACATAGATTAAACATCGCACCAGCGGAAGAACGAATGCCGCCAGCGCTGGGAAGAAGAGAGCGTCGCGGGGAACTCCGTCACGCACGACACCAACTCCAACTGCGAACCACCAGCCAATCAACAAGCCCAGCAGCACGCTTTCGCGTTGCGTGATCGACCCCTCGCGAAGTTGCAGAAATCGGCCGAAGGGCCAACCGAGCGAGTCGGAATTGACCACTCGATTTTCAGGATGCCGCATCGCTTCCAATTGGCGCTGCAACGCGGCATTCGACTCCCACGGGAACTCAGTCAAGCTGCGTCGCAGTCCCCAGAGGGCGATCGCGTAGCTGGCGACCAGGACCAGCAGGCTGAGGTATTCCAGCTCCCACAACCGGACGCTCAGTCCCAGCACAAACCAGGCGGCGTAGGTTGTCCCCATCTGGCCAAGCCCGCGCGAGATGCCTCCCAATATGAGCACATAGACGATGAGAAACCCCTGCGCGATGCGTAGCGGTGAGAACGCCGACTCAAGTCCCCAGTGACCGACAACCAGTTCCAGGCCGACCAACGTCCCCACGATGGCCAAGTCCTGCGGAACCAAATGGATTGGCCCCAAGGGGAGCGGCAGCGGGCTGCGCCAACACGAGTTTTTCAACCAATCGAAGTAGTTCGCGCGGCACGCTGGGTGCGCCGCCAGAACCCGGAAGATCGCGTACGCCACCATCGAGAACACCAAACACACAAGACCGATCTTGCCGAGCGAAGAACGCGGATCGAAGCCGATCACGTCGAGAAGCATCCAATCGCCGAATAAGCAGAGACCGCGCATCAGCAACACGGCGATCAACCACATCCACCATCCCGGCAAGACGACTCGCAACCAGCGATTCATAACGGTGATTCCTGGAAATACTCTTGCAGCCGGCGAGTCGTCTCCGGGTAGAGCATCTGTTCGAGGATTTCACCCAGCGATCCCCCGATGCCCGTGCTCTTTCGCAGTCCTTCGAGCGTATCGCACGCGGCGATCTCGCCATTGCGCAGGATCACGATGCGGTCGGCAATCTCTTCGACGATTTCGGGGACGGGACTGGTCAGCACGATCGTGGCTTGCTGCTCGGTCACGCGCCGCCGCAAGAGACGTTTGAGAGCCAACAATCCAGAAGGGTCCAGCCCGCCGGAGAACGGCTCATCCAAAAACAGGATCGGAGCGTCCGTGATCAATGTCGCCGACAACGCCACCTTCTTCTTCTGACCGGCGGAGAGTCCGCGAATCGCCTGATTGCTCTGAGCGGAAAGCTCAAACAATTTCAGCAGCCGTTCGACGTGCTCGAACAGCCGCGCGTCAGCGATCCCATACAACCGGCCAACGCTCAACAAGAACTCGCGGGGCGTGCGGAGCGACGGCAGCCACGGCTGATCCGGCAGATACACCGTTTGCCGGCGAATGGCCCACTCCTCTTCCGCCGACGCACGCCGCCGACGACCTTGAATCGTCACGCTGCCGTGCTGCGGAGCCAACATCCCTCCTAACACTGCCAACAACGTCGACTTCCCCATCCCGTTGGGGCCAACCACCACGACCAACTCACCCGCCTGAATCGTCAGACTGACTCGCTTGAGCACCGGCTGAATCCCGTAATGCTGCGTGATATCTCGAAGCTCGATCATCGCCACTCCTGTCAAGTGAGCCGCAAGTCCCAAGAGACGTCACGCAACGGCTACTCCGCGCTCGGCTCGTCTTCGGACGCGACGAATAGTTCGGAGACTTGGCAGCGGAATTCCGGCAACACGTTTTCGCCGCTGAGTTCGTCGGCCGTGTGCAACTTGGTCACGGTTCCATCCGCGCGGTGGACGGTGACTGTCTCGGCATCTGGCGAGATGACCCACACCAACGGAACTCCCGCCTCAAGATATTCCTCAACCTTGACCGCGATTTCGCTGGCGAGGTCGTTTGGCGAAATCACTTCGACGACCAAATCGGGGGCGATGCGGATATAGCCGCGAGGGACGCGCTCACCTGGAAATCGACCGGGGCGAATGAAAGACAAGTCTGGACGGCGGACTCGCTCCAGATCATCGGGGAAGCATTGGTAGCCGCAATCTGTGGTGAAGAAGTGACCCGGTTGTTTGCGGCCGTAGATGCATCCAAACAACCAAATCAGGCGGGACGCGATCCACCTCGATTCCGCTCCCATGTGACGCTCCACCAGTTCGCTGTTGACCAATTCGTAGTCGTCGCCATTCGGCATGGCGAGCAAGCCGTCAGGTGTGATCGGTTCGGCGAGTAATTCGGTTGTCATGACAGGTTCTTTCTCCAATGGATGCGGCCATGCTAACGCGGCATCACCGGCGACCCAACGGGGAAACAGTTGCTGCCGAGGAATCTACGGCTTCGTCGCGAGCCAATCGAGCGTGAAGGTCACGAACGTCAGACGCTTGTAGTTGTCGCGTTCGTAGAGCAAGCCGATGCGGCCGTCTTTCAGGCGGGTGAGGCAGCAATAGCCCGATGGGCCGGGGGCGATCAGTTTGTTGGTAGGCCAGGTTCGGCCCTCGTCGTGGCTGACACGGACGGTCATGCGTTCTCGCTTCGTCGTGCTGTCCGGATTCGCGAACAACAGCGTGCTGCGCTGCAAGTCGGTCGGCCAGGAGTAGCGAATCAGGCTCGCCTGACATGTCGGCTCGATGAGAGCTTCGTCACGAGTCGGCTCAGACCATGTGAGACCATCATCGCGGCTGCGGCTGATGAGGCGGCGGCCGGCCAATTCGGGACGCTTACCGGAACGCGCCCAATGGTTGCGCATGTTGATGAGCAACTCGGAACCGTCACCGGCGACGGTCTCGACGAGTTGGCATTCGTTGGTGTGCAGGCCGACGTTGCCGCCGAGCTTCCAAGTCTCGCCGTGATCGTCGCTGTAGACGATGTGCGACGCGCTGGGGCCGCTGCGGTCGGGAGTCTCGCGGTGATTGGCCGGCAGGATGAGTCGGCCGCGATGTGGACCGCGTTCCAGGGCGATGCCGATGCCTGGTCCCATCGCGTACCAGCCCCAGCCGGGTTTCGACGCCGAGTCCGTGATGTCGCGGACTTTGGTCCAGGTGACGCCATCGTCGTCGCTGTGAGTCAGCAGCACACGACCATTTTTGCGATTCATCGACAACCAGATTCGTCCGGTGGCTGGGTCGATCACCGGACAGGGATTGCCGATCGAGACCACTTCGTCGCCACCTTCCTCGTGGACGAGTTGCAGTTTCTGCCATGTCATGCCGCCATCGGTACTGCGGCGCAATACGAGATCGTTGTCGCCGTCATCGCTCAGCGTTGTCTTGCGGCCTTCGCAAAAGGCGAGCAGCGTGCCGGGCTTGGTCGTGAGCAGCGCTGGAATGCGATACGCAAAGTAGCTGTCTTGACCGGCGATGAAGACATCGACCGAGGTTGGCTCCGCAGCCGAAGCGAACGATTGGCTGGCAGCCACGACACACACGATCACGAAAACGCGAAGGGACATTTTGCCGACTCCTTGAAATGGAGGATGGTCCGCCTTCGGCGGATTGCCCGTCCTTTGTCACGGAAAGCGGTCGGGACAGAGTCCCAACCTACACCAATCCCGCGATCGGCTGACCGTGATAGATATGGTGCGGGCGATTGAGTTCGTCGTGCCATGCGGCGGTCTCTTGGATGCCGAGCGCATGATAGATCGTCGCGGCCATGTTCTCTGGCTTCTGCGGATTCGTGGCCGGATACGCGGCGATCTTGTCGGACGATCCGATGACCGTACCACCAGGAGTTCCACCGCCAGCGAAGAAGACGCTTTGCACGCCGCCCCAGTGATCGCGGCCGGGCTGTGGATAGGACGCCGTCAGTAGCGACAGTTTCGGAGTCCGGCCGAACTCACCGGCCATCACGACCATTGTGCTGTCGAGCAACCCGCTCGCATGCAGATCGTCGAGCAACGCACACAACGCGCGGTCGGTGGGCGGAAACAGATGGTTCTTCAGCCGCGGAAAGATGTCGCCGTGCGTGTCCCAAGTCTCGTTGTTGCCGAGATTCACCTGCACGAGATTGACACCCGCTTCGACCAATCGAAACGCCATCAGCAACGACCAGCCGTAGCTGTTGCGGCCGTATCGGGTTTGCGTGGCTTCGTCCGCGTGCGTCACGTCAAACGCGCGGCGCACGTTGTTCGCGGACAGCAGCGAGATTGCCGACTGACGATGTTCGTCGTAGCTCTGCGACGCGGCCGAGCGTTCGAGTTCGCTCCGCTGCTGATCCAACTCGCGTAACAGGTCGATCCGACTGTTGACTCGGCCCAAGCTGAGATCGGGTGACAGCGTGATGTTCGGAGCCTGATAGACGCGCGAGTCGGGATCTTTCGGTGGCTTCTTGGTTTCATTGGCGAACGTGTATTCGGGATACGCTCCGCGCCAGAACGACATGCCATCCGGCGACGCATCGATGAAAAATGGATCGCGATGCGTGCCCATCAAGCCGCCATAAGCTCCAGGGATCGTCCCTCCCGACCAATGAATGAGCCGCTCCGGCAGCACGATCGCCGGAGGCAGGTTGTTGCTGCGACGCGGCACTTGATCGCCGACGATGGACGCAATGCTCGGCCAGTCGCTGGGCCGCGGCTTGCGGTCGCCGACGAATCCCGGAGACGTGATGCTGCGTCCCGTCAGCATGAAATAATGTCCGAGCGTGTGCTCGTTGGACGGATGCGTTAGCGAACGCACGACGGACCAACGATCGCTCTGCTGCGCCAGCCCCGGCAAGTGCTCGCAGATGTCGAGGCCGGGCGTCTTCGTCGCGATCGGATTGAACTCACCACGGATTTCCGATGTCGCGTTCGGCTTCAAATCAAAGCTGTCATGTTGCGAAAGTCCTCCGGACAAAAAAATGTAAATGCAGGACTTCGCCTTTCCAGAGTTCGTGGTTCCGACTTTAGGCGGCTGCTCGCCCGCGCACGCCTCGCGCAGAGCCGTAAGATGATTCATCCCCAAGCCCAGTAACCCGACCGCTCCCGCTTGCACAGCGGTGCGTCGCGAAATCGAGGGATGTCGCAGGCTCAGCGAGTCGATCATTAAACGTCTCCTGCCAGATCGTAGCCACGTTCGCCAGAACGTGGGGATTGCCGGGAAAGCCCCACGTTCTGGCGAACGTGGCTACGAAGACTTTCAAACCAGTTCATCAATCGGAGTACCCTGTGGCAACAACGGCACCGGTCGTCCGGATTGGTCAGTGAATTGCGTGTCGAGCGGGATACCGAACCAATGATAAAGCGTTGCGAGGAAATCGCCGGGCGTGACCGGCCGACGCTTCGGCTCTTCGCCTTTCGAATTCGTCTCGCCGACGACCTGCCCCATCGTCAGGCCGCCACCCGCGAGCAACAGCGACATCGCTTGCGACCAGTGCTCGCGGCCGGGACTGCCGTTGACGACGCCGATCTTCGGCGTGTGCGACATCTCGCCGGTGACCAAGACCAGCGTGTCGTGCAGGCCGCGAGCGTGCAGGTCTTCGATCAACGCCGAGACCACTTGGTCGAGCACCGGCAGGCGGATTTTCATTTGCTCGAAAATGTTCCAGACGCTGGCGTGATCGTCCCAGCTAAACGCCTTCTGGCCGGGGACGCAGGGGAAGTCGATCGAGACGACGCGCGTCCCCGCTTCGACCAATCGCCGAGCCAGCAGACATCGCTGACCGATCTCGTGCCGGCCGTAGCGGTCGCGGACCTTAGGGTCTTCGGAGTGAATATCGAATGCTCGGCGCGCGGCATCGCTGGTCAGGATATCGAGCGCTTGCTGCTGGAAGGCGTCGAGCGAACTCATCATGCCCGACGCATCGGCCGAGCGGCGGAAGGCATCGAACTGCTGAATCAGTCCCGACCGCTCGGACAACCGCGAGCGATCCGCCGTCGAGACGGCCAACGACGGCGGCTGAAAGTTCGGAGAATTGGGATCACCGCCGATCATCATCGCATCGAATCGCGAACCGAGATGCGCCGAGCCGTCGTAACGAATGCTCGGCAGACCGACATAGGCCGGCAGGCCCAGCCGACGAGGACCAAGCATCTTGTTTGCGACCGACCAGACGAACGGATATCGCGGCTTGAACGTCGTCTCCGCAATCTCACCCGGATAGCCGGTCAGCAGCCGATGCGTGGAACTCACATGGCCCGGCATGTCGTGATGCAGCGAGCGGATCAGCGAGAACTTGTCCGCGACGTTAGCCAGCAGCGGCAGGTGTTCGCTGATCTCGATCCCTGGCACGTTCGTCGTGATCGGCTGGAACTCACCGCGATACTCGGACGGGGCGTCCGGTTTCAAATCGAACGTCTCCAAATGACTAGCGCCGCCCCACAGCCAGAGCACTATTATTGACTTCAGGCTGGAGGCATTCGTCGCGGCTTGGCTTTCCAATCGCAAGAGTTCCGCCAAACTCAGTCCCGCCAATCCTGCCGCGCCGCAACGGACAAACGCTCGGCGACCGAATGTGCCTTCACAACGACGAACGACTGGCGTTTGAGAATCGCTTCGCATGTGCGTCTCCTGAATCTTCGGATCTTCACCGAGAAACTGGGACATCAGTGTCATGTCCTCGCGAAATGCCGACAAGTCGAAACCGTGACTCGACCGCCTGAGGTTCAACGATTGTCCTTGCGAATCTTGATTGCAACCGCGTTCTTCTGCGGCTCGCCCGGAGTGCTGCGGCCGTCGGTGACGTATTTCTCAAGCAACGTCGTCAGCCGCGCGACAGTCTCTGGATGTTTGTCTTGCAGATTGGCTTTCTCGCCGATGTCGGTGCTGAGATCGAAGAGTTGATTCGGCGGGAGTTCGTCGTCCTTCATGCCGGGACGGGGATTGCTCCAACCGCCGGAACCGGGGCATAGCGCGAGTTTCCACGAACCGTCGCGGATCGCGAACGAGCCGTTGATCGAGTGACTGACGAGCGTCGTCCGTGCGGACTTGCTGGATGTACCGAGCAGTGTAGACAGGAAGCTGATGCTGTCCTCGGCCGCGTTGGCTGGCAGTTTTGCGCCGACGATTTCGGCAGCGGTCGCCGTCACGTCGATGAGGCAAACCAATTGATCGGTCTTCGATCCGGCCTTCACCTTGCCGGGCCAGCGCACGAGGAACGGGACGCGGTGTCCCCCCTCGTAGATGTCCGCCTTGTGGCCGCGAAAGAGGTAGCTGGGGTTGTGGCCCTTCGCGAGCAGTTCGTCGAACTTCGCTTGTGGCGAGCAGCCGTTGTCGCTGGTGAAGATGACCAGCGTGTTGTCGGTCAGGCCGTTGCGATCGAGCGTGTCGAGCAACTGGCCGACCGCGAAGTCCTGCTGCATGACGAAGTCGGCATACGGATTCAGTCCGCTCTTACCGAGCCAATCCCCCTTCGGATGGATCGGCGTGTGCGGCGAGGCGTATGGCAGGTAGATGAAAAACGGTTTGCCTTGCTTCGCATCGGCCGCGCGGCGGTCGATGATCTCGATCGTCTTCTTGGTCAGGTCGGGCAGCACATCAGCGTCATCGAAACCGGGAGCCGCCGGGCCCAGCCGCGTCATCGGCTTTCCTCGGCCGAACATCAACTCGAAGCCACGGTCCTCCGTGGGCAGCACTCTGACTCGATCGTTCTCGATGTAGGTGAACGGCACCATGTCGAGCGACGCGCTGATCCCAAAATACTCATCGAACCCGACGCTCGTCGGCCCGTTCTTGATCGGCTGCGAGTAATCGACGTTGAAGACCTGCTCACGCGGTTCGATGCTCAGTTCGCTGACCTCCTTGCCAGGCTTCTTGACCCAGTCCATGCCAAGATGCCACTTGCCAACGCACGCCGTGTGATAGCCGTGCAGCTTCAACATCGAGGCGATCGTCAGGCGGCCCGGTTCGATCAGCCGCGGACTCAGCCCACCGAGCACATGATTTTGCAGCTTCGTCCGCCAGTTGTAGCGCCCGGTCATCAGCCCATACCGAGTCGGCGAGCAGACGGACGAACTCGTGTGGGCATCGGTAAAGATCATCCCTTCGCGAGCCAGCCGATCCATGTTCGGTGTCGCGATCTTGCCGTCTGGATTCAAAGCCTTCACGTCGCCATAGCCCAGGTCGTCGCACAGGATCAACAAAATGTTCGGCCGCGACGGCTCGGCAGCCGTGCTGTCGTGCAGGGCCACGAGAACTGACAACGCCACAACCAAGGATATGAGTCTGCGAAGGCGCGTGAGCATCATGGTCTCCAGACTGCTTGTAAGTGCTCTGGGTAGCCCGACTCTCCGAGTGGGGATCGTGTTCCGCCCTGTTCCGGCTCGGAGAGTCACGCTACGGAGAGCGTACTACCAATCCACTTTTTGTCCGAGTCCCAAGCGGCAGGCATTTT
Source organism: Planctomyces sp. SH-PL62 (assembly GCA_945893045.1). GTDB lineage: Bacteria > Planctomycetota > Planctomycetia > Planctomycetales > Planctomycetaceae > SXKJ01. The sequence goes on along the minus strand of CAMDEA010000104.1, from coordinate 316 downwards.
CCAACGCGACGTGTGCGGCGACGGCGTCTTGCACGGCGAAGCCTCTGGAGTGCGGTGTGTCAGCACCGCTTTCATTTGCGGTGCGACCGCTTTCTAATTTCGTTGCTTCTAATTCGCGACTCGCCGACAGAAGAGCGGCTTCAACGAAATCCAAAGCGGTGCTGACACACCGCACTGGTATGTAGCCTTCATTGGTCAATAAATCTCAAAAGAGCTTTTGCCAAGCGGCCATCTCGGACGGTTTTGTGGGAAGAGACCAGTTTTTCTTTCCCTGAACCAAGGAGTCCGAGATGGCCACTCAGCAGCGTATCAAAGC
>CAMDEA010000103.1 GCA_945893045.1 Planctomyces sp. SH-PL62 | reverse complement strand
CTGGCGAGCGGGGCGGCGTCAGCCCCCCGGTGTTTTCGACGCAAAACCGGGGGGCAGACGCCGCCCCGCTCGCCTGCTGTGTTGTATTGTCTTTCAACCGATTCGGTATTTCATGGCGAGGTGTTCGGGGAACTGGAATCCGATTCCCGGAGCATCAGGAAATTCAATCACGCCATCTTTCACCGGAAAGCCCGCCTCTTGGAGTTCACGTCGCAGTGGCGAATCGAAGACTTCGGCCGGTGCAAATTCAATGAACGGCGTGATCGGCGAATAGGCGGCCAAATGGACCGACGCCGCGCCGAGGATTTGCGTGGACCAGTTACCGGGACAGACCAACGCTCCGCGCGGCACGGCCAGATCGACGATCCGTTTCGCTTCGGTCAGTCCGCCACAGGTCGTCATATAAGGCTGCATGACCGAGACCTTGCCGCGATCCAGCATGTCGAGGAACTCCCAGCGCGTGACGCCGTGCTCTCCCATCGCCAGCGGGATCGACGTCAGCTCAGCAAGCCGCGCGTAGGGTTCTGGCAAGTCCACCGGGAACGGCGTCTCGAAGAAGAAGATGTCGAACTCTTCCAGCTCGCGACAGATGCGCGCCACCGTCGGCACGTCATTGAAGAGGTAGCCAACATCCACCATCAGCGTCGGTTCTGGGCCGAGCGTTTCTCTGGCTCGCCGCGCCAGTTCGACGACGTCCTGAGGCGAAGACATCATCGGTTCGACTTTGAACGCTCGGTATCCAAGCTCCAGCAACCGCTCGGCCCGTTCCGTTTGCTGAGCGAACATCGGCTCGCCACCCCAGACGTCGGAGACCAACGTGCAATACGGCACGACGCCGGTCTTGCGAGTTTCGCTGTGCGTCTGAAACGGCCCGCGCTGAATGCCTCCGAGTAACTGCCACACCGGTTGATTGAGCGCCTGCCCGTAGATGTCCCAGATCGCGACATCCAGCGCGCCGAGAATCATGATCTCCCAACCGCGGCGATTCGTGTGCATCAACGAGTCCCACAGATGCTGCCACACGCGCTCCGGATGAGTGATCTCCTGCCCGATCAGCAGCCGGCCGAAATGCGTGTCTGCTCCGCCGACCGTTGCTTGCACCACTCCCGGTGGCACGCGAAAGACTTCGGAGAACCCAACCAGCCCGTCGTCCGTATGCACTCGCAGACAGGCGAGCGGTTCGACGCCACCTTGGTCTGGGTCGATGTCAGGCCCATCGCCGATCACGAATGTTTCCAGCCGAGTGATCTTCCGCATGAAGGCTACGCTCCAAGATCGAGTGAAATACTCCAGGCGAGCGGGGCGGTGTCAGCCCCCCGGTGGATTCGTCACAGGACCGGGGGGCTGACGCCGCCCCGCTCGCCTGAGTCCGAAGATAACAGCGCGGCTTCGATCGTCAGTCCCGGCCCGAAGGCCAGGGCCACACACGGACCAGCGATCGACTCCGCGCGCAGCCGGTCGAGGATAAACAGGATCGTCGGCGAAGACATGTTCCCGAAGTCCGCCAGGACCGATTCGCTGGCCGCCCATTGCTCGCGCCGCAAGCCGAGCGCTTCGCCCGCCGCCGACAAGATGCGCGGCCCGCCTGGGTGAAACGCCCATGTGCGAATGTCGTCCAGCGCGAGCGAGCGTGAACCCAACCAGTCGCTCAGCCACGGACGCAGATGTTGTTTGATGAGTTCCGGAACGCGGGCCGACAGCGTCATCTCAAACCCGTGATCGCGAATCCGCCAACCCATGTCGCCGAGCGTCTCCGGCAACACGACCGAACCGGACGACAGCAATTGCCAGGTCACACCGCCGGACTTTTCGTAGCCAAGCTCGCCAGAGCTTGGGAGACCTTGAGAAATCTCACCCAATCTCTGGCGAGATTGGCTACCTCCGGCGTCACCATTCGTCAGCACGACGGCCGCCGCACCGTCGGCGAAGAGCGCGTTGGACACGATGCGATCCGGCGACCAGCCGTATTGATGATGCAGGCTGCACAGCTCGACGCAGCACATCAACACGTTCGCGTGCGGATCGGCTTTCAAAAACGCATCGGCGACGCGCAGACCGTTGAGTGCTCCGTGACAACCCATGAAGCCGATGTGCGTCCGAGCCACGCTCGGCGACAGTCCGGCCGTTTGCAGCAACTCGATGTCGAAACCGGGCGCGTGAAAGCCACTACAACTGACCGTCACGAGATGCGTGATGTCGGCCGCCTCGATGTGTGAGTCGGACAACGCTCGCCGAGTGGCCAGCGTGGCGAGCAGACTCGCATGCTGTTCGTAGGAGCGCATTCGCTCGGAGGTCGTCGGGCCGAGCGGACTCTCGGCGCTGCGTGGCGAGTACGTGGATTGTTGAACGACTCCCGCATCACCATTTGATTCCAGCACGACGCTGTGCCGGCGTTGCACTCCCACGCGGCGATACAGGCCACGCAACACGCGAGCTTGTTCCTCGGTGTCGGCATTGAACGCCAGCACGAAATCCGCGGCATTGGCCTGAGCGATCGAATGCTCCGGCAAGGCCAGACCGAATCCGCGAAGCCAGCTCGGCATGATTGAGTCCTTTCAACCGCAGCGAGTGATCGCCAGTGATTGCGGCGTTGGTAAGCTGACACCATGAACCAGGGGCTGCAAGAGCCTCGGCATTTTCGGCAAGAGAAACATCGCCCACCGGACGCACATCGGGGACTTGAGAAATGCGGCGAGCATCCGACAGGTGCGCTGTCGCCGCCGCACGAGCCGCGAGTGCTCGCGAGACCATTGCGTCGCGAGTGCTGGCTGCCAATCGTCACACGCCGCGCCGGCCAACGGTGCCAGCGCGACGGCGGAGGCCAAGGCCCAACCCATCCCTTCGCCCGTGAACGGCTCGACGTATCCCGACGCATCGCCGAGCACAAACAATCGCTCGGCCGCGACCGGCGTCGTCGAACGTGTGAGCGCCGGTGTGCCGAGCCATTCCGCTTCGGCCATCGCGGGAATCGCAGGGAAGCCGGCTTGAGACAGCACGCTGGCTGCCGCGCGAGCCGGCCCACCGCAGTCGCGAATCAGACGCGCATCGAACGCAGCGGCGATGTTCAACGCGCCGCTTTCGACACACACCAAGCCGACGTATCCGCCACGGCCGACCGCCATGTGAATCACACCCGGTGTGTATTCGGCCGGGAACTCCGCGACTTCGCAACCGGCCCCGATGCGCGACGACCGCACCGTCCGGTCGCGAATCTCGCGGACGTCACACAAGCTTGGATGCCCCAAGCCGTCGGCGGAGAGCACGACCTGCGCATTTGCAGAATTCATCAGCCGCGAATCGGCGACGGCGTTTAGCCGGGGGCGCAAGCCCCCGGATTCACCAGCATCGGAATCACCAAGCCCTGAAAGGGCGACGCTCGAATGAGCGATCTTGAGATCGAATTGGCGTCGCCGCTTCGCGGCTAAATCTGGATGGCATTCTTGCAACGTCGATCGAGGCTCTTCGCAAACGATGTCATTGGTGGATTTCAAATGGACGATGCGTCCGTGGTCGTTGGCTTCGCCGACCGTCGCTGTGACACCGTCTTGAAACGTCACACCCCCGCGAATCGCCGCCTCAACGAGTTTCTGATCGAGCACCGTTCGCGAGATCGCTCGGCCACTCGGCAACGGCAGGCTCAAGCGACGCGAGCCTGATCGCAGATCGAAGCCGTTCAATTCGACCGCACCGCCGTCGTGCAAGATGTCGCCGAGGCCAATCTCTTCCAGCAGCGTCACCGCCCCATGATTCAAGCATGCTCCACAAACCTTGCGGCGCGGAAAGCGTTTCCTGTCGAGCAACAACACGCGCCGCCCGCCGAGCGCAAGCTGCCGAGCGGCGACTGATCCGGCTGGGCCGGCTCCGATGACGATCACGTCCCAGTCGGTCGTCATGGTCGTCTCCAAGTGAGCAAGAAGCGTTGCGGCCAGTGTCGCGAGATCGTCGCTCCCAGCAAGCCAGCTTGCTCGGAAAGGCGCAACGCTTCGTGCGGAGTAAAGGCTCCCGCGACCGACAGCGGCCCGTCCACATGCACGATGCGCGACCGTGACAACAATCGCGTTCCGAACATCGCCAGCAAGTAGCCGCTGCGGCTGCGAATCAAATCGTTGACCAAAACGGCGCGGGCCGCCGCAGCGGCCATCGACCGTAGCACGCGCACCCCGTCCGCTTCCTCCAGATGATGCAGGAACAGCGAGCACATGACGACGTCGAATTCCGCCGGCAGCGGCTGTTGCAACAGGTCGTGTTGAAAGAACTCGATGGACTCGCCGGTCGAGCCGGCATGATGTCGCGCGATCTCCAGCGCGGTGGAGCTGATGTCACACGCCGAAACTCGGACCGGCAACCCGGCGAGTCTCGTCCAGCGAGCGATCGCGGCGGTCACATCTCCGCCACCGCAGGCCACGTCGAGCAATCGCAGCGGCCGCTCCGCCGAACATCCCGCCGCGAGCTGTTGCAGAGCGGGACACACAATCGCCGCACTGCGGCTCCACCAGTTGACGCGACGCAGTCCCGTCAACGCCCGCGCGTGTTCCGACACGTCCAACGACGGCTCGTCCATGAGTTCCGCTTCCCGATGCCGCTCGGTTAATCGAGTCAACGCACGCAGTTGATTCAGCCACGGCATCGTGCAGTCTCTCGCGCCCCACGGCACTGACTTTGAGCGGAATGGCGCTAGCCACCGGTGTCGTGGAGTCGATGTTCCACTCGAAAAACCGGCGGCTAGCGCCGTGCCGCTCAGCGTTGATAGATCGGCAAGTAGCCGTTGTCGATCTGCAAGATCGTGGCGTTCATCGCGGTGTTGTAGACCTCACCGACGTGGCCGTCTTTCCAAGCGCCGTTGGCCGACTGCTTGCTGAGGATCTCTTTGCTGATTTCCGCGAAGTACTTGTTCCAATTCTCGTCACCCAGGCGGTACACGACTTGAGCATAGTAGTAGTGCGAGTAGTGCCAATGTCCGAAGAGCTGATTGCTGCCCCCCTTGCCCGGCCAGACGTTTTGGCGGCAGTACTCCAGCATCTTCTTGACGTGCTCCGACTCGCCGTACTCGCCGGCGTTGAACATCGCGGCACACGCGGCGGCGGTGATCGGCGGGCGAGCGCCTCCGCCACGAATGCTGTATTGCACGCCCCCTTCGGGAGTCGTGCAGTCTTGGATATACTTCTTGGCCTTCTCGATGATTTCCTTCGGCACGGGGATGCCGGCGTTGCGGCAGGCTCGGAGTCCTTGCACTTGCGTGATGCACGTCGAGCCTTCATCGAAGTTCGGCTGATCCTTGGCCGAGACATAGCCCCAACCACCCTTCTCGGTCTGCGCCTGCGCCGAGAACTCGACCGCCTTGATAAGCACGCGCTTCAAATCGGCGCGGCGTTCGGAGTCTTCTTCCTCGCCGTAGACTTGCGAGAGGAACAACATCGAAAAGCCGTGGCCGTAGGTGTAGTGATAGTCGTCTTTGAAACCGATCAACCCCGACGGCTGAGCCATGTCGAGCAGATAATCGACCGCCAGCCGGATGTTCTTCGAGTACTTCCCGCGCGTGGTGGTCGAGCCTTCGGCCAACATCGCGTTGCCCGCCAGCGCCGTCATCGCCACGCGGTACTGCCCCTGATTCGCTTCCCAATAACCTTGCCGCCGTTGTTCGCGCGCAAGGTAATCCAACGCTCGCGAGACCGCCTGCACGATCTTGGGGTCTTTCTTCTTCTTGACCGCCCACGCTGGACCGGGCAGCAGAAGCAAAGCCATCGCCGCCAAGATCACCGCTGTTCGACGCATGATGCAGTTCCTCCACCAGGGCCACGTAAGCGAGTCAAGAAAGGTCGCGGCGACAACATATCAACTGCGGAGCTGCGCCGAATAGGGCGTCGTGAGCGCTTCGCATTTTCTAAGCGAGTCAGGTCGTTGGCCTCTTGTGTTTACTCCGAAGGAGTTGCGTCTCATAGCCCAGGGTTGCCGCGCATCGCGGCTACCCTGGGTTCGAGTGAAGACCGACCGATCTACCCTGAAAGGGTTATGTCATTTGTGAGCGAAAGGTGACGGAACCCCGTTGGGGTACAGGTTGGTCTCACATCCGTGACCCAGGGTAGCCGCGAAGCGCGGCAACCCTGGGCTATGAGACGCAACTCCTTCGGAGTAAAGACACCCATTCTCTTAACCCGCCTCTATAGCTCGCCGATGCCCGCTTCGATTTGCTCGGCCGTGAAGCACAGCACTTGCACGCCGGCTCGGTCGAGTTGCGGCAGCGGCGCGGATCGGCTTTGGATGACGATCACTTTCACTCGGCAACCATTGTCGAGCGCCGACTGAACGAGCCGCTGCCGCGATTCATCCCAACCCAGGAACACGCAGACGAGCGCCGAGATATGCGGCAGTTCGGTGGCCAGTGCGGCTGTCAGCATCTGGAACGGATTCGAGCGGCACGACGGAACCTCCGCGAGGATATCCAGCACCGCATCAATCGGCGTCGTGCTGCGGCCCGTGCGGAAGATGTGCAACTCCGAGCCGGCGGCGAAGACATCCAACAGATACTCGCCACGCGCGAAGACCTCCGCGACCGACGCGGTCAGGCTGACCGCCGCTTCCAGCTCGCGCTCACCGTGCTGACGCAGCCAAGGGTGATTTCGCATTTCGGCCGGGAGCCAATTCAGCGATCGCCAATCCCGCGACAAAAATGTATCGAGCACCAAGCCCAGCCGATGAAAGTATTCCTCATGGAATTCACGCACGACCGGTTTCGCCAGCCGCGCCCACGATTTGAAGTCGATATGCCGCGGTGAGTCGCCAGGCATGTACTCGCGGTTGCCGATGTATTCGGGGGACTCACCGATCTGCGACATGAGCGCGACGCCTCCCGGCTGATAGCGCTGCCCAATATCGACATTGATCCGCTGCAACGGCTCGAAGCGCGGTAGCACGAGGATCGGCCGAGATTCCTTGCGGCCCAGTTGATTGCGAAACAGATTGAACGGAAACGTCGAGAACGCGCGGACGCTGGGCAACACATACCGCCCGCGCCGACGTGGGATGACTCGAATCGGCAGCTTCGCCGATTCTCCCGCCGGTAGCGTCGGCACCATTCGCTCTTCTCGAAGTGCTTCCCACGTCGTCGGCAACTTGAACACCGCCAACGACACGTCGAGCAACGGCCAGCGGTTGTTGTTCGTCACCGTGAAGTCGCCGCGCACCGTTTGTCCCGCAGTCACTCGGTCGGGCCATTCGCCGGAGATGGAAACGCTCAACCACCGCAAGACCGACCCGCAGGCCGACGCGACCATCACCAGCACCGCCAGCGTGACCGGAATCTGATAGATCGGCATGTCATCCGTGATCGCCCCCGCCAACGCCGAGACCGACAACGCCAACATCACCACTTTGCCCGGCTGCGTGAACGGGTACGTCCAAATGAAGAACAGCATCCCCGGAAACGGCCGCTCCCGAAACATCGCCCGATCCGCGATCATCGGCCGCAGAAATCCGGAGACCAGCCTCGCCAAACGGCCGCGCGGAACAGGCACATTGGCAACAGTCGGTGGGCGATCGGACATGCTCGGTGATCTCTGCCATCGAACGGAAAGGCAACCTGCTTTCATTCCTCTGGCCCCATTCCTCTGCCAGTCAAAACTTTTGGCAGAGGAATGGGGGCCATCATTGTCAGACCGTTCGATTGGCGTCGTCGCGTGGTGTGGAAAGTGAATGCGGCTGCGTCAGCAACTCGTACATTTCTGGTCGGCGATCGGCGAAGCGGTCGATCGCGTGCTTGCCGGGGACCCGAGTCACGCGCTTGTTGCGCGACTGAGCCGGGTCGATGTCGGCGAACAAAATTGTCGGCGCGGTGCTGCCGGTGCTGGCCAGCGTGCAGCCGCTCGGTTCGCAGATGCGGCTGCGGCCGATGAATTGGAATCCGCGTTCCAGGCCGACTCGATTGACTGCCAGGAAGTAGACGGCGTTCTCCATCGCGCGCGAGTTGATCGTGAAGTCGGCGACGCATTCGGCTCCGGGAGGCCAGTTCGTCGGCAGCACGATCAAGTCGGCACCGAGCAACGCCAGCGCCCGTGATGCTTCGGGAAACGCCGCGTCGTAACAGATCAACATGCCGATCTTCACACCGTCGGCCTCGAACACCGCGAACGGCCGGTCGCCGTAGGACGTTCGCATGTCGATCCCCAAGTACGGCAGATGCACCTTCCGATACGAGCCGATCAAACCGTTCGGCCCGACCAACGCGACCGCGTTGAACAGCCGGTCGCCTTCCTTTTCCAACAGTCCGAAGACCACGAAGACATCGAGATCACCACAGACCTGCGCGAACCGCTGAGTCGCCGGGCCGGGGAGCGTCTGCGCGAACGGCAGCGCTTCCGCGACCGAATCGAAGCAGTAGCCGGTCAGCGCGCATTCGGGAAAGCAGATTAGCTTGGCTCCGGCCGCGGCGGCTTCTTGTAGTTTTGCCAGCATCGCGGCCAAGTTGGCTTCCGGTTTTCCAATCGTGATATCCATCTGCACGGCGGCGATTCGCATGTTGATCCTTCGGAGGTAGAGGTGAATTGGAGGAGCCCGACAAATCGAAGGAGACGACGAATGAGGAAACGCCATTCGTCGTCTCCCTCAATTCGTCGGGCTCCTGCATCTTGGTGCCTCGACAACGAAGGATCAAACCAGTTCGATAATCGGTCGACCAGTGCTGGCACGCACCGAGAATCCGTCGGGGCTGATGCCCGTCTCCGGCGCGATGCCCAGTGTTTGAAACAGCGTCGCGCCGAAATCTTCGGGACTGACCGGCCGGTCTTTGACATACGCCGCTTGAGCATCCGAGGCACCGTAAACCGCACCGCCGCGAATCCCCGCTCCGGCCAGCATGGCCGAGTAACAATTCGGCCAATGATCGCGACCAATGGCGGATGCTCCGCGGCTGATGCGCGGTGTGCGGCCAAACTCACCAACAAGTACGACCAGCGTGTTGTCGAGCAATCCGCGCTGCTGCAAATCTTCCAGCAGCGCCGACACCGCGTTGTCGCACACCGGCAGCGCCCAGCCGAGGCCGTTCCAGCCGTTGCCGAAGATGTCGATCCCGCCGTTGCCGTGCATGTCCCACGTTTCAACGCTGTTGAACTTCTCCCCCGGAGCCAGTCCGCACCACGCCACGACGTTGACCAATCGAACTCCCGCTTCGACCAAGCGCCGCGCCATCAGCAAATTTTGACCGAGCGGATTACGGCCATAACGATCACGCACCGCATCCGGTTCGCGATCCACATCAAACGCCTGACGAGCGGCCGAGCCGGTCAGCAGATCAAACGCCCGCGCCCGAAACCGTGAAAGTGAATCGGCGGAGAGATTCGTCGTCAGCGGATCAAACTGCTCCAGCAACTTCCGTCGCGCAGTGAGTCGATCCGAGGAAACTCCGTCAGCCGTATCAAACGCTTTGACTCGAAAGCCGGGCGCGCCCGGATTGTCTGCGTGATTCATGCCGATCACGAGCGGCGCATGTGCCATGCCCAGCCAGCCGCCCGTGACGTATGTCGGTTCGGGAGGCATCGCTCCGCCGCCGAACTTCTGCAACCAGACATGCGACGGCACGCTGGCATTCGACGGCCGCAGCTTTGTCACGATCGAACCGAACGCCGGAGCATCCAGCGCAGGCCGCGACTGCCCCGCCAGCAACATGCGGTTCGCGACGTCATGCACCGGCACGCCATGACTCATTGAACGAATCACGGCATAGCGATCCGCCAGCTTGGCGAGCCGCGGCATCAGCTCGCCCACTTGAAAACCAGGGACCGCCGTTTCAATCGGCCGATACGGTCCACGAGTCTCTGACGACCCATTCGGTTTTACGTCCCACGAGTCGATTTGACTTAAACCACCATATTGAAAAATGAAAATGCAGGACTTCTCGCCAGACTCTTTGGCACCGTCCCCTTGTGCCGCGAATAACTCAGGCAGAGACAACCCCAACGCTGGCACTGCTCCGGCTTGCAGCACTTGCCGCCGCGAGACACGAATAAGTTGTGAGGTGTGACACGACATTCGGATGGTTCTTGATTAGACCGTTTGAATCACCAACGAATGCTTTGGTCTTGGCAGACGCTTGCCAAGTTTTTGCAGACTCTCCAGATGCAGATCGAGTGCCTCGCAAGCATTTCCAAACGCTTCGGCCAGTGTGGCTCCGCTCGTCAGGATGTTTGAGAAATCGGAAAACTCAACGACATAGGCCGGATCTTGAGCGTCGTACTCAATCGAAAACACATACCCGCGATATTCATGATGCGAGGAAATCATCGTCCTAAAACCTCCAACAGGCGGCGGATGTCAGCGGGATGGCAGGTGTTTCGACCACCATGCGGCACAACGATTGTGACCAGGCAACCGTCGGCTCGATGGTACGTTCGATGGCTGCCGCGCTGATTGAATAGTACGAACCCTTCGTGACGCAACAGCGCATCAACTTCCTGGAACCGGATGTTTCTCGACGAGCTTCGCATTTTGGCGATCAGCTTCTCTCGCTGGCTCACGATTCAATCCCTTCGTTCGCTGGTCCGCCGACAAGAAGTTCCTGAATCTGGTTGCGGTGGCAATCAAACGTCGCGTTGTCGAGCACCGGTTGCAGACCGGTTGTCGGCAACGGCATCGGCAAAACGACCCAGCTTTTGCAACCGGCGAAGTGCGGCGAGTCGGGGATCACAAACGGTGCTGGCTGTCGGAAGACGCGCACGACCAGCGCGAACAAACCAGGAGTCCGATATTGGAAACGCTGCTCGACCGTCGCCTCCGACCAGACGTGCCGGCCGCTCAAGCGAGCGAGCGCCGTGCGATCCAGGATGTGATGCGCGGCTTCGACGACAGCAAACAAATCCAGCGCGATGCCGGAGGGCTGTCCGCGCGATTGCACTTCGTCGAGCAGCGGCCAAGCCTCTGAAATGACTTCGTCTCGCTGCTGATGAAAGCCGGTGGGGAAGAGCCAGAACTCGCGATGCTCGACGCGGAATCCTTCGCGCCCTTCATGAATACCTCCCTTGCGGAGGATGATCGTCTGCCGGCCTGTCGCGAGCGCGGCGCAGACCACGGCCCATTCCTTAAATGCAAAGTCCGTTTCGGGCTGCATGTTTTTCGACTCGGCCAGAGTTTTCTTGCTCCCATTTTTCGCCCTTCATTTTTTGCCAGCCAGTGGTCCACTCTCGCCAGAGCTGGCAAAAAATGTAGGGCGGAAAATGAAGCCACGGCAGTGGGCTTCGGACGTTACTTTTTCGCCTTCTGCCGAGCCGCTTCCAAGCGCGGCTTGGCGTCTTCGGCCCATTGGGTCTGCGGGAATTCTTTCAGCAGCGATTCGTAATCGCTGACCGCCTTCGCCCACTCGCCGAGTTGCTCGTCGCACGCACCGGCTTGAAACAACGCGGGTGCTTGCCAGGCCGGATATTTGTAGAGCAGATAGACCCGCAAGTAGTTCTCCAGCGCGGTCTTGTAGTCCTTCTGAAAGTAATACGTCTCGGCGAGCATCAACTGTGCTTTCGCGGCGGTCTCGGTGCGAGAGCCGTTGGGGTCGTCGATCGCCTGCTTGAAGGCAGCCCGCGCTTCGTCGAACTTGCCTTGGCTTTTGAAGGCTCGGCCGAGCACTTCGTCGGCTTGATACAGCAGCTTGCTCTTGGCGTCCCACGCGCGGAAGTCGGCGACGGTGGCGATGGACTCGGCGTAGCTTTTCTTTTGCCACTGAATCTCCGCCTGCAGAATGAAGACGCGCGGGAACCAGTCTTTGGTTTTCATCTCCGGGTCCGCCTTCGCGGCGACCAGCGGCTTGAGCAATTCCAACGCGGGGTCCGCTTGTTGTCGTTGCAATTGAGACAGCGCGAGAAAAAACGCCGCATCCGATTTGTATCGGCCTTCGGCGAAGCGCGTGCGGATCGCGGTAGCGGTCTTCTCAAGCTCTTCCCATTTCTGTTGCTCTTCCGCGATCGCCATCAAACGGAACAACGAGTCTTGTTGCACGTCGGCGTCCGACTTCGGGCTTTGTTCGAGTTGCCGGAACGCGGCCTTCGCATCGTCGATCTTGCCGGCGAGCAACTCGCTCTCCGCAAGATTGAACCGGGCATTGTCCGCCACATCACTGTCGGGAGCTTCGGCGATCAGCCGCTTGAAGATCTCATCCGCGCGCGGATAACGCTCGGCTTCGTAGTTCATCAACGCCCACTCTTCGAGCAGCTTGTCGAGGTTCTCCGGCTTCGGGAACTTGACGAACAGTTTCGTGTAACCGGCATCGGCGTCGTCGATCTTGTTGAGCCGCCGCAGCGTGCGAGCCGTCTCCAGTCCCGCGAGGAAGCCGTAGCGTCCCGGTGAAAAACTCTCAAACGCTTCGGCAAACGCCTTCGCCGCCGGATCGAGTTGATTGTCGAGCTGCAATGACTCACCCAGCTTGAACGCCGCCTCCGGCGCGAGCGCGTGCTGCGGCGAATCCTTGACCAGCCGAGCGAACCCTTCGGCGGCCGGCTTGTATTGTTTCTTTTCAAACTGACTCCAGGCTTGCCCGGAGAGTGCGGGGATGAAGTGCGGCGACTGCGGGCCGGCGGCCACGGTCGTCGTGTACCAATCGAGCGAGGCGTTGAAGTCCTTGTGAGCGTACGCGATCTCAGCCAGTTGCAGCGTCGTCCGCACAATCAGCGGACTGTTGGGGAGAGCCGCTCGGAGTTGCTCGATCGACTGCTTCGCCACGTCGAACTGTTTCAGATTCGCTTCGGCCAGAGACTTCGCCACGAGAGCTTGATCAAGCTGCTCTCCCTTTGGTGCGAGCCGGACATAGTCGGCCGACGCCGCGACAGTCTCGGCGAATTTCTTCTCCGCGAGCGCACTGCTGGCGAACAACACCAACCCGTCGAGGAACTCCGACGCGGCCCCTTCCTTGCGAACTTGCTCGACGACCGGCGTCAGCGTTTCGATCACCGCCGCGTGTTGCTTCAACCGCTGCTGCGCGCGGGCGAGGTGATAGCGCGCTTGCCCCTGTGTCTGCGGACGCTGCGCCGCGGCCAGGACTCCCTTGATCAACTCTGCCGCTGCGGTCGCGTCGGCATCGGACCCGCGACTAAGCAACACGCGGCCGCGCAACAGATCGTTGTACAACTTGAGCCCGCTGTTCGGCTGCGTCGTCGCGAACTGCTTCGTGTAGTTCTCCGCCGCTTGAATCGCCGCCGTGCGAATCTCCGGCGTCGCTGCGCGGTTGGCTCGTTGCAACGCCGCCTCGCCGGCAAAGTACAAGGAATCATCCGCCCATTGCCCTTGCGGCCAACGCTTCACGACATCGGCGAAGTGCAATTCGGCCGAGTCAAACTGTGACAGACGCAACTCGCAGTCCGCCCATTGAAAGAGCACCTGCTCGGCGATCGGGTTTTGCGCGTGAAACTCAAATGCGGCCTTGAGCGTCACGGACGCTCCGGCCAGATCGCCCAATTGTTTCTGCGACATGCCTCGCCAATAGCTGGCGGTCGCGGCTTGCTCCGGCTCCTTCGCCGCGAGTTCAAACTGCGTGGCGGCGGCTTTGTAGTCTTTCAATTCGTAGTAGGCGTTACCGGCATTCAATCGCGCCGTCGCGACTTGCTTGCTCTCCGGAAAATTCTTTTGGAGATCCGTGTACTCCTTCGCCGCGTTCGCGAAGTCCTTCTGTTCAAAGAGACGATTGGCGATCTGCAACTGCGCTTGAGAGGCTCGCAAGCCGGCCTTGTTCGCGGCGATCTCGCGATACAGAACCAACGATTCTGGAAACTTCTGCTGCGCGTCGAGTGACTTCGCTAAGCCCCAGCGCGAGTCCTCCAGCATTCGGCTTTGTGGGTAGAGCTTGATGGCTTGCTGAAAACTCGCCGCCGCCGCCTCGGCCTTGCCGAGCCGCAACAGTGTGTCGCCGAAATACGGCAGCGCGTATTCCCGCAGCGGGTCTTCCGGAGACTTGGCAAAAAACGCTTGAAACTCCGGCTCGGCCGACTTCAGATCGTCGAGGAAATAGCTCGACTCGGCGACACGGTACAGCGCCTGCGGCACCTGCTGGTTGTTCGGGTACTCTTTGACAAACGCTCGCAACACGACACGGGCTTCGTCGTACTTCTCCAGATTCGTCAGAGCGAGTCCCAAGTAAAGTCGCGCAAACGGGACACGTTCGTGCTTGGCATGATCCTTCAGAAACTTCTTGAACGTCTCTTCGGCCAAGCCCCAGCGGCTCTGCTTGTAGAAGCCGACCGCGGCCGCGTATTCATCCGCCGCCTGATCGGCGCGAGCGACCTGCGGTGCGAGAACCTGCGCGATCCCAAGACCGCCGATCAATAGGGCGACTGACAAGACTTGCTGAATCGGCCGCCAACCGAGTCTGCTCCAACTGTTCCTCATCGCTTGCTCCCAACACAGAGACTCATCGCTCAATGTAGCAGGCACATTCCATGTGCCGTCAGCCTGAGAATTGCGGACGGCACATGGAATGTGCCTGCTACTTTAGCCTCCCCGCTCGCCAAAGGTTCCGCGCCGAGAATAGCCGAGTGACGAAGTGGGTTGAAGCACCGCGTCGATGAAAGGACTCGTGACCGCAAATCGAAGGTGGTGATCCCCATAATCGAGCTTTAGACTGTCGCGACTCTGAATCGACACCATTCCAATCCCTGGAGGTCGTCTCGACATGCAACACCTCTGTAAACCTTGGGAGCATCGACTGTCGCGCCGCGCGTGGCTTGGCGGGATGTCCGCCGCCGGGACTGCCTTCGCGAGCGGACTGCCGTTCGATCCAACTTTTGGCGAAGAGCTGGCCAAGCAGAAGAAGCAGGTTTTGTTCGTCTGGATCGACGGAGGAATGAGTCAATATGAGAGCTGGGATCCAAAACCGAACTCGCAATTCGGCGGCCCGTTTCGCCCGATTCAAACGTCGGTCCCCGGCATTCAACTCTGCGAACTGATGCCCCGCTCGGCGAAGATCATGCAGCATCTCTGCGTCGTGCGCGGGATGTGTACTCAGGACAATTCGCATTCGGCCGGCGTGCCCCGCATTCAGCGCGGCGATCCGAAGAACCGGGGCGTGACGTATCCGTTCTTCGGCTCGTCGGTCGCGAAGCTGGTCGGCAATCAAGGGACCGGGTTGCCGGCTTATGTCTCAATCAAGCCCGGCAGCGGCGGGTTCATCTATCAAGACGCGGGGTTCCTCGGTCCACAGTTCGGAGCGGTCGCGTTCGGAGACGGTAAGCCACCGGAGAACATGACTCGGCCGGAGTCGGTGACCGAAGCGGACGAAGAGTTGCGTCAGACATTGCGAGCCAAAGCGGACGAACGCTATCGCCTGCGACGTCGGCCCGGTGCGGCGGAAGCGAACGGCTATGTCTTCGAGTCCGCTCGCGAGTTGATGCGGCGGCAATCGCTGTTCGATTTATCGACGGTCGAACCCCGTGATCGCGAGCGATACGGCGATCATGAATTCGGCCGGCACATGCTGGTCGCTCGGCGGATGCTGGAGGTCGGCGTCACGTTCGTCAAAGTGACCAGCTACGGCTGGGACACTCACGGCGACAACTTCAACGGACACGCGTCGCTGATGCCGCGCTACGATCAGGCGTTCGCGTCGATCGTCGAAGACCTGCAAGAGCGCGGGATGCTCGACAACGTGCTGGTCATCACGATGTCCGAGTTCGGCCGCACGCCGCGCATCAACGGACACATCGGCCGCGATCACTTCCCCGAAGCCTGGTCGCTGGCGATGTCCGGCCGAGGCGTGAAGCGCGGTCTCACCGTCGGTAAGACGAACGCGAAGGGGACCGCCGTCGAGGGAGACGCTTACGACATCGGCCACATGTTTCACACCTGGTTCGCGGCGCTGGGCATCGACACAGGCAAGACGCAGTTCGACAACCACGGACAGCCGCTGCCGATTGCTCACGAAGACATGCACGCCGTGAAGGAGGTGCTGGCATGACACCGGAACTCAAAGCCCAGTTCACTCCGAAGGCCGCGAAGAAACCGCTCGACATGCCGCGGCAATATGTCTCGGCCTGCTTCAGTCCGACGGGCGTGTTCCTGTTGGCCGGCGACATGGAGGGCCAAGTCGGTCGCTGGAGTCTCGTGCCCGACAAGGCTGAACCGGAACTTGCCGAAAAGCCTGCGCTGACCGGTTTGACGTCGTGGGTCAGCACTTGCGTTTGCCTGCCCGATGGGAAGTTGGCGGTCGCGGCGGACTCGTTTGGCAATCTCGCCTGTTGGTCGTATTGCGATGATGCGACCGAACCCGTGTGGAAAGTCGAGAACGCTCACGACGGTTGGATTCGCTGCGTGATCGTGTCGCCAGACGGGCAGAAGATCGCGACCAGCGGACGTGATGGTCGAGTCCTCTTCTGGTCGGCGGACGGAAAGAAACAGTCCGAAATCAAAGTCGGCGGCGACCTGTCGATGATGCGATTCGCGCCGGACGGAAAGTCGATCTTTGTCGGGAAGCTGGAAGCGAAAGTCTCGCAATGGGAACTGGCTGGCTCGACGAAGATCCGCGAGTTCGATGCCGGTTTGTTGTTCAAGCCGAACCGCCTGCAAGATGTCGGCGGCGTGCAGTCGATGGCCATCAGCGCGGATGGTTCGCTGTTGCTGATCGGTGGCACGCAACCGGAGAACGGCGGCAACGTGCAGGGCAAACCGACGCTGCTGGTCTTCGACATTGCAACCGGCGAGCAAAAGAAGAAAGCGGAACTCGGTGCGAATGGCGATGTCTATGTCACCGATCTCGAATGGCATCCGGATGGCTGCTGGCTCATCACCACCAGTGGCAATCCCGGCCAAGGGAAGTTCCTCTGCTGGCGAGTCGAAGACGAACAACCGCTCTCGGAAATAAAGCTCTCGAACTGCCATGCGGTGCGACAGCATCCGTCCGGCAAGTGGCTCGCGCTGCTGACGACGAACGCCAACAGCAACGGCAACGGCAAAGTTGTGGACAAGACCGGCGAGTATCGCGGCAACAGTTCGCCGCTGGTGATTATGACCTTTCCTTCGTGAAGAATGTTTGCCCGACTGAAGGCTGTCGGCTGATTGCTGTAGGCTGTTATTCCAAAACTTGGCTGCGACGAAGTTGAGATCACAGCCATCAGCCTTCAGCCATCAGCCGGACAAGGAAGAGATTGAACGATGCTGAACCTCACTGACTCGAATCGCATTCGCGAACTGTCTCGCCGCCACCTGTTGCAGGTGGGTGGATTGGGACTGATGGGTCTATCGCTGCCGAACTTGCTGTCGGCTCGCGAGCCGTCGTTGACTCCGAAGGCAGATCACGCCGTGATCCTGTTTTTGAATGGAGGTCCAAGTCATTTGGACATGTGGGACGTAAAACCGGACGCCGCCGACGGGATTCGTGGTGAGTTCCAACCGATTCCCACTTCTCTGCCCGGTTACTTCGTCAGCGACCAGATGCCGAAGTTGTCTCGGCACATGCACCGAGCAACGGTCGTGCGTTCGATGCACCACGGCGTCAACAACGCTCACGCGGCCGCTGTGTACGCCGCGATGACCGGCCACGATCGCGGCGAAATCGGTGGTGGCACGCGGCCGACCGATTACCCGTCTCCGGGCTGCGTGCTCTCGATGGTCCGTCCGCCGGATCGTCCGATCGTCCCACAAGTTCATCTGCCATACATCACCGCCGAAGGAGCGGGAGGTCCGCCTCAGCCGGGTTTCTTCGCGGGGATTCTTGGCCGCGCTCGCGACCCGCTGTTTGTGCTGCGCGATCCGAATTCACCGGAGTTTGCGATCCCGGAATTGACGCTGTTGGCCGATGTCTCGACCGAACGACTCGCGTTGCGCCGTCGATTGTTTGAGACAGTCGATTCGCAACTGCGTGAGCAAGCCGGCGTGAACGCGGCCGACTCGATGACCGGCTTCCAGCAACGAGCACTGCAACTGCTCACGTCTGAAAACACGCAGCGAGCGTTTCGACTTTCCGAAGAACCAGATGCCGTGCGTGACACCTACGGCCGAAATATCTACGGCCAGAGCACGCTGCTCGCGCGGCGCTTGATCGAAGCGGGTACGCGACTCGTCACTCTGTCCTGGGCACCGGATGCGAACGCGACCTGGGACACGCACGGCAGCAACTTCAAGAAGCTGAAGGGCACGCTGCTGCCGCAACTCGACGCCGCGTGTTCGAGCTTGCTGACCGACCTCGCCGATCGCGGGTTGCTCGACCGCACGATCGTCGCGGTGTTCGGCGACTTCGGACGGACTCCGAAGATCAACGGCAACGACGCCGGCCGAGACCACTGGAACTACTGCTACAGCCTGATGCTGCTGGGCGGCGGCTTCAAACAAGGTTTAATCTACGGCAGCAGCGACAAGACCGGAGCCTTCCCCGCCTCCGACCCGCTGATCCCCGGCGACATCGTTTCGACCATGTATCACTGCCTCGGCCTGCGTCACGACCGCGAAATTCACGACGCGACCAATCGTCCGTTCCGCCTTGTGCCCACCGGCGACGTGGTCGATACCCTGCTCGCGTGACATAGGATTTCGTTCGGGAGAGCATCATGTCCGTCGCCGCCCCACCACGATTGCCCGAAGCCCTCACGCGGTTTCTCAACTCATCGGGACATCCCGGTGCTCAGTGCTTCACCTTGGAGGGAATCGATTGGGAGACGTACCGCCAAATCTCCGACGAGCTGACCGGCCGCCATCTGCGGGTCACCTACGAAGACGGGAGGCTGGATCTGATGACGATCTCCGGGAAGCACGGGAATCTCTGCCGATTGTTTGTCGCGTTGATTCGCGTTCTCGCGGAAGAATTGAATCTGCCGCTTCGTTGCTACGGCGACATGACCTGCGACAAAAAGAAGGCGTTGCGCGGATTGGAACCGGACGAATGCTTCTACATTCAGAACGAGCCGGCCGTGCGGCTCAAGGACGATATTGATTTGACGGTCGATCCGCCGCCGGACTTGGCAGTAGAGATTGAACTTTCCCGTGCTCGCCGCGATCGGCTGAGCGTGTACGCCGGCGTGGGTGTGCCCGAAGTCTGGCGATACAACGACAAGCGACTCACTTGCCATGTCTTGTCCAAAGACGGAAAGAAATACGTCGAGTCCAACTTCAGCCGCGCGTTCCCAAAACTGCAACTCGCGGACTTGCAGCGTTTCGTCGAACTCCGAACGCAACTCGACGAGACCAGCTTGATCCGTTCGTTTCGCGAATGGGCTCGCGAACTAGCGCGTCAGTGAAGAACATCCGGTTAAGGGCCGTGAGCCAATGGTTTTAATTCGTGGTGTGGCGAAGGTTTCATGTCCTCTGAATCGCTCATCGAAGTTGATCTTCAGGCACTCGACGGCGTCTGCTTCATCATCGGGCACGAGACGGGCGTCTTGTACTCACACCAATGTGGCGGCCTGGCTTGCTATCAACGCACGATTCAAGGCTTCCTGGTACCTTGCCCGCAATCAGTCGCCATGAGCGAGCAACTTTATTCGCACTTTTATACGGGGCCGAAATACGGGGGTAATTGCTACAACGGCCTCGACGAAGATGATGCGTCGTTGATCAATCGGTTGCTTGCTGCGGCAGGATTCGACGCTTTATCAGTTGATCGGAGATCGCTTGGTGAATCAGTCGAAGCTTGGGTGTACCTCAAGGTCGCATCGAGCAATCCATGCTTTCCATACTGCTACAATTCAAATCCGACGTCGCCAGTCGTCATGATCTGGGAAAATAGCGACTAACGCGCGATGGATCAGACCTCAAAAAGTTCGTAAGGGAAATTCAATCTCGTCGTTTATTCGAATGCCGCAGGCGGGCACCTGCCCTACTTTTCCTTCGTTCAGGAGCTTCCCATGTCCAACACACGTCGCAAATTCTTAGAACAATCTTCGACTCTTGCTGCGACAGCTTCGGCCGCGTGGCTGTTTGCTTCGGAAGGCAACGCCGATGAAAAGGCGAAGAGCGATCCGAATCGGCTGGCCGTCGCCGTCATCGGCCCCGGCGGGATGGGCATGGGTCATACGAATTTGCTCGCGACGAATTCGGCGGTGCGAGTGGCTTACGTCTGCGATGTCGATGAACAGCGCGCGGCTCGCGCGGCGGAGACGATCACCAAGGGATCGGGGCAGGCTCCGAAGATCGTCAAAGACATGCGGCAAGTGTTCGATGACAAAGAGGTCAAAGCGGTCTGGATCGCCACACCGGATCACTGGCACGCTCCGGCCGCGATCCTGGCGGCAAACGCTGGAAAGCACGTCTATGTCGAGAAGCCCTGCTCGCACAACCTGCGCGAAGGGCGGCTGATGATCGAGGCGGCTCGCAAAAACAAAGTCGTCATGCAGGTCGGCACGCAAACTCGCAGCACCGCGCACGCGATCAAGGGGATGGACAAACTGAAGACCGGCGTCATCGGCGAAATCCTGGTCGCGAAGGCATGGAACAGTCAGCGGCGTGGCACGATCGGCAAACAGAAGCCTTCCGAGCCGCCGCCGCATCTCGATTACGACACGTGGCTCGGGCCGATGACGTATCGGCCGTATCAGTCCAACTTCCTGCATGGCATTTGGCGGTGGTGGTACGACTTCGGCTGCGGCGACATCGGCAACGACGGCGTGCATGACATCGACGTCGCGCTGTGGGGCTTGGGAATGAAAACGCACCCAAATCGCATCGCCGCGCTCGGCGGCAAAAGTTTCTTCGACGACGATATGCAGCACGCCGACACCCAGTACATCGTTTACGAGTACGCCGCCGCGACGAAGGCCGGCAGGCCGAAACAACTGATCTTCGAGCAACGCATCTGGTCGCCGTACGTCCAAGAAGGTTTCGAGAACGGCAACGCCTACTACGGCACCGAGGGAATGATGATCTTCGGCAAGGCCGGCAAGTACGCAGTCTATGGCCCGAAGAACAAACTGATCGAAGAATCGAGCGGCAACGCGCCGGACCTCGCCGCGCATCACGCCAACTTCCTGGAGTGCATCCGCACCGGAGCGCGGCCGAACGCCGATATCGAGATCAATCATCTTTCGACGGCGCTGTGT
Source organism: Planctomyces sp. SH-PL62 (assembly GCA_945893045.1). Taxonomy (GTDB): domain Bacteria; phylum Planctomycetota; class Planctomycetia; order Planctomycetales; family Planctomycetaceae; genus SXKJ01. The sequence goes on along the minus strand of CAMDEA010000103.1, from coordinate 8,047 downwards.
CATCTCGGCAACATCGCCACGCGCGCCGGCCGAGTCATTCACTTCGATCCGGCGAAGGAACAGATCACCGGCGACAGCGAAGCGGCGAGGCTGCTAACTCGCGAGTACCGCGACCACTGGGCGAAACCAGTGGCTTAGCGATGGGAATCGACTCGGCAGATTTCACCAAGCTCACCGGAAATTCATTGAGAGTCGGTTCGCGAAGTTAATTGCGTTCACTTCGCGATGACTTGGCGGACTCTGCCAGCGCAGCCGCCTCTGCCGATTGTGTCTGATCGCGGAGTCAGTCAGGGGACTCCAGGGAACATTCGACTTCCGAAGCGTAATCGCGCTCTCCGCGCCAAGGCGGTCACTCATTTTGACCGACCTAATTGGGGGCCGATTGTCTCGTTCAATCGGGCTGTGCCGGGACTGATGAGTCGCCGCCATCGGGAAGGTTTGCCTCACCGGAATCTTCGACCAGGAGTTGCCACCACGATGAAACCGCTTCGATCTTGGACTCAAGTCGGCTTGCTGCTGGCTATCTCGACCTGGACCGCGCTGAATTCGGCGCACTCCGACGACCCGATGCAGCCGACGGCGCAATCCTCGCGTCCGGCGGCCGTCAGTCCGGACGTCGTGCTCGAAGAAGAACCCAAGGCGATCGCGGCTTCCGAGGCCCTGTCACCGGAACCGGAATCCTCGCTCCCGACCACCACCGTGATGCCCCCCACTGGCGAGTCCAACACGCCCAAGCCGCAAACTCCGATGGATCTCGACGCGCAATTCGAGACTCCGATCGAAGTCAACCCGCAGCCGACCAACGCTCCGCCGCAGCCACGCACGGTGGAAACTCCCAAACCGCAACCGGCACCAGCGCCGGCACCTGTCGTCGCTGAACCGATCGACCCGCTTCTGAAATTGGCCAACGAAGCGGTAGAGATCTCCAGCCGCCGCTATCTCACCGCCGATCTGCACACGCCATGGCAGGTTATCCACGGATTGCTCGCCTACCGGCAAGATTTTCAACTGAAAACTCAGGACGGCCGCAAGATCAACGCGTTGGAATGGGCCGCGAGCGGCGTGACCTTCCGAGGCGAATCGCTGTTCCAAAGGACTCCCTTTGGCGGCCGCGCGCATCCCTTCATTCAAGCCTATTGGTTCGAGGGACACCCGACACAGTTCATGGCGTACCTGACGATGTGCCGTCTGCCAACCACCTATGAATTCAAAACTGCGGCCGGCGAAATCGTCACCGTTCAAGACATCATCAACAACGCCAAGATGGACGTGACTCGTGCGACGGACGTCGAGATGACTTGGACGCTCTGGGCGCTGGCTCATTATCTGGAACCGTCCGCTCAATGGGTCAACAAGAAAGGCGAACCCTGGAGCATGGAAGAATTGGTCCGTCTGGAACTGCGAAACACCATCTACGACGGTCCCTGCGGCGGCACGCACAGCCTGTTCGCGACCGCGTATGCTCGCAACGCCTACTTGCAAACCAAGCAGCCACTACGCGGCACCTGGCTGGAGGCCGATCAGAAGATTCAACGCTTCATCGCCGAGGCTCGGGCGCTGCAAAATCCCGATGGCAGCTTCTCCACCCACTTCTTCAAAGGCCGTGGCACCAGCAACGACTTCAACACGCGGATCACCAGCTCCGGTCACATGATCGAATGGCTGATGGTGGCGTTGCCGCAATCGCGCCTCTCCGAACCGTGGATTCAGAATGGCGTGCGTTGCCTCGCTCAAGACCTCATCGACAATCGGCATGTGAACGCCGAGTGCGGCCCGCTGTATCACGCGGTCGATGGCCTGCAGATTTATCGCGAGCGGATGCAGATCGCCGCACGGGTCGCACAACGCCAAGCGGGCGGCGCTTCGACGATTGCGAACGGTTGGAAAGCGGCCCCCAACGGACAGTGGTCGCAGCCGAAGACGCTGGTCAGCGGCGGCCAACAAGAAGACTCGAACCGGGCGACCACCGAGATCCAGCCTAAAATCGCGTTGACACCCAAGGTCAGCACTTCGCAACCCGGTGCGGAGATCGTCGTCCCCAAACGCATCCGTCCCGCAGTGATCGCCGACAAGCCTTCCGAAACTCAACGACAGTAGTCTCGATCTTGTGAAACCAACGACGCCATGAAGTCGGTGATTCGCGCGAAGTCTCCATCACCGTTTTGATCGAACAGGATTTGATCGACGCCCTACGCCGCAGCCATCCGGCACGAGCCGCCCACCAACAGCAGCCGAGCAACGTCTTTCCATTCCAAGCGAGCGTCTTCCAGCACCTTACTCGTCGTGAAACGAGTTCGCTCGAGCAGGTCCGCCGTCAGCCGCTCAAATTCCGGCCGCGTCACCTGTGTCCGCATCACTTGGCCGGAGAACTCGAACGCGATCGGAGCCATTTCGCGGGCCGACAATGTTCGCTTGGCGGCCTCAGCTTCGCGTAGCAAACGCGGGAGAAACGCGGGATTCTTGCGGGGATCACGGCCGCTGGCCGACCGAGTGCATTCGGAATCTGGCGGGTATTAAAAACTGAACGTGGTGAAACTCGCCCGACGTGATCGTGGGGGATATCTTCAAACACTCCTCGTTCGAGCCACTATCATGACTCGATCAAGGGACGCCGATCAGAAAAGAACGCGGATCACCTTGAATGTCAGCGAAGCACTCAATACTGAGTACAACCAAGCGTCAACTCGACAGGAGTTGATCGCCCGGAAAAGTCTTCCCGTCGTGATGAAACGATTGAGATGTTGTCTCGCGAAAAATGCAGCCACGACAAATCCGGCAGGGTTTAGGGACCACGCCAAATCGAATTGTCCGTGGCACATATTCCAAATGGACCGAGTTATCCCACACGCAGGACATTCAACTCCGGTCAGTCGTTTAAGGCCGCACAGAGGTATTTGCGGAAGATCAAACGACCAACTGCCGGCAACGGCCGCACTCAAGGTGATCATCGCCAGAACTTGCTGACATCGGGTTCTGTTTCTCAGCGATTCAAGAAATGGCATCCTCAACCACTCTGAGCGTTTTGACGACGTCCCTCTGCACTTCTCCCTTCTTCTTCATCGGAATCAGCAGGATCAGGAATAGGAGGCAACCCGTCAGTGGTCCTCCAAAGATCGCCAGACACCAGCACCCCAGCGTGGGCGAGACATCATACGAAATGGTGAGCGTGTACGATGACGGGGACTTCTTGCTCGCGCGTAGTGCGCCGTCAATCACCGTATCAGCGAACGTGGTCTTGTACTTGCTGCTCGCTTCGATGGTGATGTCTCCTTTCTTGGAGACGTTCACTCTGCCGAGTCCCGCGAGAGCCTCTTCAACTTCAGAGGTCACTTTCTCGAATGACAGCGATGTTTCCAATGTTGTTGAATCCTCACCCTTGAACATCGTCGGAATCTCCAAAACTGTTTGTTTTCAGAAGGACGCCGGATGTTTGCTCTCGGCGGCAGCGTCTACTTGGAGGAGGCACTCTTGGCCTGGGCGATGATTTCGAGGTGCTTCAGATGGCGCAGGTGCTCGGCGATTCGAAAGATGACCAGAAAGGCTTCGAGACTGACACGGACCAAGATTGCTGAAATGATTGAGAGAACGAGATCAGCAACAATCACGAGCGCAGCCAGCCAGACGGGCATCGTGGCAAAGGCGTAGCCGACAGTTCCCACCACGGACAGCGCGGCGAGGATCATCCACATAAAGAAGACGAATCCGATCAGCCGAGGTGTGGCGAATTGTTCAAACTTGAGATCGAGGAACCAGAGTTTGTTGGAAACATTCTCGGCGGTGCGAGTGGTGGTGTCGATGACGGCGTGGGTCCGGTTCTGTTCTGCCATGTGAACTCCTCGATAAATGATGTGAAGGATCGGACTCAAGTCGCCGAGAGGCCCTTCCCCTCGGCGAGATTCTCAGCCATGCAACCGTAGGAGCGGTTCTAGTCTCGCGGTTTTTGAATGAGCTTCATCGCGCTGAACGCCTCGAGGTGCTGAATCTCAATCGTAAAATAGCCCGACACCCATTCGCCGCTTCGCGCGTCGGCGTTCAAGTCCACGTCCGCCTCTTCGAGCAGCGTGTTTTCGGCGTCATAAACTCGGAAAGCCAATCGGTTGTCGTACCTCGACTTTGGAAGTTTGGCTTCCGCCAACAGCTTGATCGGAAACCAAACATGCCAGCCAAAGAATCCCAGAGGCATGACCGTTGGATCGCCGCTCATCTTCACTTCAGTCACCACATCAGCGACCGACTCGTCCACTGTCGCCCGCGTGATCGCCGGATGTTTGGCCAGAATCTTGTTGGCTTCCCCGGTCAATTCCTCCACGAGTTTTTCCTTGGCACTTTCGGGGATGTGCGACTGATCGCCATGTTTTTCCACAAGGACCTTCAGCTTGGACTCACGCAGCGTCTCAATCTTCGCGAGCACACCCTTGTAAGGAGACTGACTGCTGCCACCGCACCCAGTCGCCAACAGGCAGACGAAAACCATGACCATGACGCCCACAATTCTTTGGTTCATCGAAGTCCTCCAGTTGATTCGGGCTGACGTATGACGGATCGATTCCGGAACGCCTGTGCCAATCCGGGATGCGACCGCCGCTTCTAGAAAGGGACATGGAGAATCTTCAAAAATAAAATTTGGCCCTATTTTCTGCCGCTCTCGCATGGCTGACAGGGCCGGCGAATTTGTGAAGTTGCACAGTTTGTAACCCGAAGCGTCAGCGACGGCGGTCACTTCAAAACGCAAGGATTTGGTGTCTGGTGAAGCATTCGCCCTCGCTGACGCGTCGGGTTGCAAGTTGCGCAGGTTCAAAAACTAGCCTGCCGTGCATTGCTGAGCAGCTCCGGCCGCACGGGTGATTTTGGGAACGCTTCCTGATTAGGATGGGCGAGGGGACACCCTCGGCCTTTTGAGCGGGGCAGCGTGCTCATGTCGGCGATTGGCTCAGACACACAACTTCAAAGCCTGATTGAACTGGCGGCGGATGACGATGCCGCTCGGCAGGCGTTGTTGCATCATGCGTGTGATCGGTTGTTGCGGCTGACTCGGAAGATGTTTCACGACTATCCGAACCTGCGACGGTGGGAGCAGACGGACGAAGTGTTCCAGAATGCGATGATTCGGCTGCATCGAGCCTTGGCCGATGTGAAACCGGAATCGGTGCGGCACTTCTTCAATTTAGCGGCGGTGCAAATTCGGCGTGAGCTGCTAGATCTCGTCAAACATCATTTCGGGCCGAATGGTCCCGGCAACAAGCATCACACGGACGGTCAACCCGCCGATGAAGCGGGAGGATCACTGCATGACGAAACCGATGAACCCAGCGATCTTCAACAATGGTCCGAGTTCCACGGTCGGGTCGAGTCGCTACCGGAAGCCGAGCAGGAAATCATCAACTTGATTTGGTACGAAGGACTGACTCAGGAAGAGGCGGCGAAGCTGTTGGACATCTCGGTGCGCACGGTGAAGCGCCGCTGGCATTCGGCTCGCATGAAGTTGCACGAGGTTTTGAGCAGTGACGAGTGATGAAGACACTCTGGCGGACTTGCTGATCCAGTGGGAAGAAATTCTGGAGTCAGGCCGAGAAGTCTCCGCGAATGAACTGTGTCACGACTGTCCGCAGTTGATCGAGCAACTGGCTCGCCGCATCAAGGCCCTGAAAAGCACGGCTTGGATGAACAAGACGGTGGACGACGATGGTGATGGCGGCGGCGACTTGCCTCGGAACCCGGTTGCCGATGATCCGCCGCGCACATTAGCCGGACGGTATCGGCTGGACGAACGGATTGCCGAAGGCGGGTTCGCTCAGGTGTGGCGTGGATACGATTTGGAATTGTTGCGAACGATCGCCATCAAGATGCCAAAGGCGTCGTTGGTGGGAGCCGTCGAGTCCTTCATGGCGGAAGCTCGGCGAGTCGCACGCTTGAAGCATCCGGGAATCGTCCCGGTCTATGACGTGGGGCGAGAGAACGACTCGTGTTTCATCGTCTCCGAGTTTGTGGAAGGCGGTTCGCTGGCGGAGAGAATCAAAGAACGGCTGAGCCAAGAGCAATCGACTCGTTGGATCGCCGAGATTGCCGACGCTTTGGATTACGCTCACGCTCACGGAGTGGTGCATCGCGACATCAAGCCGGCCAACATTCTGATCGACCATCATGGACGAGCCTTGCTGGCGGATTTCGGGATCGCACAGTCGGCCAACAAGACGGGCCAGTTCGCTCCGTCACTCGGCACGCTGGCGTATATGTCGCCGGAGCAATTGGCGGGGAAGCCGGTTGATCCTCGCTCAGACATCTACAGCCTCGGTGTGTTGCTGTGTCAGTTGCTCACCGGAAAGTTGCCGTATGACGCTCACGATCAGAACTCGCTTCGCAAAGAGATTGTGTCGGGTGCGATTCATCTCTCTTCACAAATTGAGAACCCCGAATTGCGAACGACCTGATTGCGCTGTTTGGCTCAAGTTCCAAAGGAACGCTATCCGTCTGCGAAAGCGGTTGCTGATGATCTGAATTCGTTGACGGCGGTCGAAAATAGGAAAACGAGCGACAAGCCATCCAACCGATGGACGAGGATGATTGCTGTGGCATTGCTGGCCGGTCTCGTTCTGCCGATTGCTGTCATGGGACCGAAGTTCATTCAGCAAACGCCGACAACAACGACCAATCCGGCTTCTACGAAACCTATTGCGAACATCGCTACTCCGGCGGTCGAGATGACGGAAGATCAACCGCCCGCCGATGACGCCGAAGTGACCACGGAGACGATCACGTTCAACGAAGCCGCCGTGTTGAACGGCTTGCGATACATCCGCCGCAAAACTCTGACGACGCCCCTTCTTCCGGCAGTCATTCGTGACGAGGAAATCGTGATCGTGGAGAACGAAGTCGTCCTGCTCGACCGAAATTACACGTCGCTCAGGGAGGTCGATATCGAAGGACGGCTGCTACTTGGTGGACGACACAACTTCCGATTTCTGGTCGGGCCGATCAACGGCATTTTGAATTGGGAGGTCGAGTCGGAGAATCACTTTCGTTACATCCCCGCCATCGAAACTCAGAACGTCGATTATTCGTGGACTCGTCCCCAAGCACTCACACCGGGAGAGTTTCGTCACATCGTCATTCGCCAAGTCGGTCAGGACATCATCGTGCTCATCGACGGCAAGCGACACTTCCGCTGCACGGGGAAACTACAAGGCACCGTTGCGGTCGGCGCACTCGCTGATGCGATCGGCGTTCGATCCATCAAGATCACGGGGGCCAGAGCCAAATCACCCCCGCAGTTTCCATCGCATTTGAATCACGATGCCGCTTTGAATTTCGGATCATGGGAAAACCATGATTCCATGACGCCGTCGCGCAATGCGAACTGAGGCGGTCACCGCATCAAAAGCCACGTCTCAAAAGTGCCGAGACTCAGCCGACACGAAGCCTCGTTACATCCACTCCTTGATGACGTGGCCTTCGAGCAGTCGAACGGGGCGGCCGTCCGGGCTTTGCACAACCAAGTCGAGCGGCAAGCCAAGCTTCGAGTAAATCGTCGCGGCAATGTCTTCGCTGAGGTATTGGCCCTTCGCAACGGTTCCGCCATCAGCATCAGTCGCGCCGAGCACCGTTCCGCCGGGGACGCCGGCTCCAGCCATGATGGCGAAGCCGGTGTTCGACCAGTGATCGCGGCCGCTGGCGCTGTTGATCTTCGGCGTACGTCCGAAATCCGTCAGCCAGCAGACCAGCGTTTTGCCGAGCAGTCCTTGTTCTTCCAAGTCGGCGAGCAACGTCGGCAGAGCTTGATCAACCGGCGGAATCTTGCGGTCCCTGAGCGATTTGAAGTTGTCCGCGTGAGTATCCCAACCTCCGTCGGTCACGGTCACGAAGCGAACTCCGGACTGCACTAATCGCCGAGCCAGCAGGCAGCTCTGGCCAAACTTGTTCCGGCCGTATCGGTCTCGCAACTTCGAGTCTTCAGCCTGCATGTCGAACGCCTTCTTCGTTTCCGGCGCGGTGATCATGTTGAGAGCGGTCTTAAAGTGTTCGTCGAGCGCGGCAAATCGTTCCGGCTGAA
>CAMDEA010000102.1 GCA_945893045.1 Planctomyces sp. SH-PL62 | reverse complement strand
TACGTCGGTTTGCAAAACGCCTTCACGTATTATCTGCGCGAGTTCCGTCCGACGTGCGTGTTCGTCCCGACGCCGACCGACCTGCATCCCGATCATCAGATCACGCACAACGAATTGCTCATCAGCCTGTTCCATGCGTCCGGCGACATCTGGCCGGAACTCGGCGCACCGCTGGCCGTTCCGCAACTCTTCGAGCTGGCGATCTACTGCGACTTCGCCGACGCTCCGAATCTGGAAGTCCGCGGCAACGACGATGTCTTCCAACACAAGCTGCGGAGCATCGAAGCGTACCGCTCGCAATTGCAGATCGCCTCGCTCGTGGACAGCATCCGCCAAGACGGCCCCTACGAGTATCTTCGCGATGTCCACTTCCGGCTGTACTCGTCGAAGAAGTACCGATCGCTGTTCGCGGATTAGGGCGTGCGAGCCAACGCGGGATTAAGTGGCATCCAGCTCGAGCGACGGCGGGGTTGGAGGGCGCTCGTCCTTACGAACACTTGATACTTGTCCGAACAGGATCGAGACGCTCGGTCGCTGAAGTACCATGAAGGTGACGATCCCAAGGAGAGTGCCAAAAGGAATCATGAGGCACAATATGCCCGCGACGATCTGGCAAAGGACGTACGAATGCCGACGTTGAATGCACTGACCCACATAGAGCTGAGAGCCGCCAAAGAGTTCGAAGACAAAGGTTGTTGCAAACCCGATGATGACGAAGAACCAACCAAAGATGCTGGGGGCAGGGATCTGGGCTGCGGGGGGCGGCATTGGTTCGGGCATGGGTATTTCACCGAAGACGATGAACAGCCCTATGACGACGTAGATGAGGGGGAACAGCCCGAACAGGGCGTAAGTCCCTCCATGAACGTAATAGCCGATCGAAAGGAGCCTGAGATGCTCCTCGTCAAGGATCTGTTGGCGCTCTTCTGGAGTAATCATGTCGCTCCCTGCCTCCCAGAGGACGATGGTTCGGCCGACCGTCACTTGCTGAGCCAAGTGTAGTGGACGACGATCTCCCCAACATGGTCTGACTCAGATATCCGAGAGCAGCTTCGTCAGCGCGTGTTCGATGACTTCCGGGCGGGTCATCGGCCCGTGGTTTTGAATGTACTCGTCGATCTCTTTGGAGTGACGTGAGACCACACCCGTGAGGCTCCTCACATACTGCCGCCATTCCTCACGCACGGCGGGCATCTCGGCTTCGAGCATCGGGCGCAATTGCTCATCCTCCGTGCGCAGGCGGGCGAGTTGTTCGGGTGAGACGTTGGGTTTGGCTTTCATCGTCAGTCCTCGGTGATGTCGGCGGTGCGGACGTAAACGGTTGGCGTCCCAAAGGTCAATGAGCCACAATTGCCGCGCCGCCTTTTTGTGAAAAACGAGTCTGGGACATTGCGCGACATGCAATCTGACTTCCGTGAAGTTGACCCGCGAGAATTGCGTGTGCCGCCGTCCCGGCCGCAGGGTGCAGACCCTGGAAAGCTGCAACGACAAATTGCCAAATTTGGAGCGTCTCGTGTGGGAATGCCGCCGTTGTGGGTTTTCGAGTCGTCGGATGGCGTTCTGGTCATTTACAATGGGGCCACTCGCGCGACGCGAATCGCGAAGCTGGCACCGGGAACCACGGTGCCCGTGGAAGTCATTGGAAGGATCCCCAAAGCTCACGCCAAGTCGCCAACGATTGGATAAGTGCTGCCATGATCTCGCCTATTCAACAAACGATCGTCGAGAAGCTCTTGGCGTTATGTGATCTCTCTCCTGACATCCGATTTGGTCAGATGTTGGCCAATCTGGGGTTCCTGTCCGAGGAATTTGAAAATCAATCGCTCTGGGACATCGAAGACGAACAGTTGTTGAATGTCATCGGGATTCATCTCGCTCAGTTGAGCCAGCGACAAGCTGCCATCACCCAGCCCGACGCGGATAAAGCGGTGGCTTCACGGCCGGCCATGCCGGTCTTGAAATCGTAGCCCAGTTCACCACGCGGATTTCACGATCTCGAATCCGACCAAGAAAATTCCCGCATCCACCAGCGCGTGGCTGAGCCACGGGCCGAAGAGGGAACGGCTCCGGTGATAGAGCCACGCCCAAGCGACTCCGCCGACCGCCACGCCCAGCGAGAAGAACAGGCTCAGGAACGAACCCCAGCCGAAAAAGACCGACAGCACGATGACATGGTGAGCCATGAAGCCGAGGGCGGAAATCGCGATCGCCGGGCCGAGCGCCGTCACGCGGCGAAGTTGGGCGAAGACGAACCAGCGCCAGTAATACTCCTCCAACAGCGAGTGCAGCACGGCATAAAACACCGACAGCGCGGCGAACTTCGCGGTCGAATCGATGCCCATGCCTTTGACCTTCTCGATCACCGACGGAGCGGCGGCGTCGAACGCGCCGCTCGGTTTCAGCCAGAGGTGATACGCTCCGAACATCGCAGCCACGATGGCGAGACCGAGCAATCCGCCAATGAGCAGGCCATCGCGTTTGGGGCGTGACCAACTCAATCGCTGTTTTTGCACGCAGACGACCCAGAACAGCGGGAAGCCAATCTGAATCACCATGCCAATCGACTTGGCCGCGAGTTGCAGTCCCGACGCAGACTCTGCCAGCAGGATGAAATAGACCCAGGTTAGGAACGATGGAAACGTCAGAGCAAAGACGATGGCCGCGAGGTCTTGGCGAGTCGATGGTGATTCAGACATGGAAGACATTTCGAAATCCGTACCGCGACCGTGAGGGAGCGGCCCGAACGTGGCTGCAGGCCGCTCCCTCACGGTCGCGGTACGGCTGTGGAAGATCAACAGACAAGTTTGCCGCTGAGGTTGAGGAAGAGTTGCTCCAGCAGCAATCGGTCGGAGGTGCGTAAGCCGCCTTTGAGGTTGAGGTCCGTTTCGAGCAGCCAGTGGGAAATGCGTTCGGCGTTCGGACGGCCGATGCGTCGCAGATAACTTTCGGTGGCGGCGGTGTCACGAGGGAAGATGCCCGCTTTGCTGAGAGCAGCCGACAGCGGCAGTCCTTGTCTTGAGAGTTCGGTGGCCAGCGCAAACTTGCGGAAGACAAACGCGATGCCTCCCAGCAGTTTGAGCGCCGGCTCACCCGACGTCAGCAGCTTGTCCAAGTTCGACATCGCGAAGCCGAGTTGTCCGTCACGCAGGGCATTGAGCATCACCCAGGTCGTCTCGGCCTTCCAGCCGCCGACCACTTTGCGGACGTCTTCGCTGTCGATCTGCGGTCGCTCGGCGGCGTAGGCCGCGACCTTCTCGATCTCTTGATCCAGCAGACCGAGATGCGTGCCGGCCAATTCGGGCAGAAGCAACGCGGCGTCGCGAGTGATCTGCTTGCCGAATCGCTCTTTGACCGTCGCTTGAATCCAGCGGGTCAGTTCGGCTCCTTGCAGTTCGGTGCATTCAATCAGCAGGCCGACCTTATCGACGGCCTTGAACAGCTTCGTCGTCTTGGGGAACGAGCCGACGTCCAGCAGCAGCAGCGACTTCTTGGCCGGCTTTTCGAGATATTTTTCCAACGCCGATCGGTTCTCGGAAACGAAGTCATCGGCGTCCTCGACCAGCACGAGCCGGCGGTCGCCGAACATCGAGACGGTGAGCAGTTCATCGCGGACGCTTTTCCAATCGGTCTCCTCGCCCTTGAACTTCGTGGCCGCTGAGTCATCTGAACCGTCGCCACAAACCAGCGGAATCAACGCGGCCAGCGCGTCGAGCTTTAACGATCGCTCATCACCTGACAGCACGACGATCACGCCGGGCGTGCTGCTTTGCGGAGCTTTCAAAAAGGCGGTTGCGTGCATGGGAGGTGAGGGCGAGGGATGAGGGGCGAGGGATGAGCAATGCAAACGTTCTTGACCGACTTCGCCCAAGTGGCCTACGTTCGGCAGTGTGAGGAGTTGGATTTCAAATCTCAAATCTCAAATCTCAAATGCTTTCGCTGCTACCGACGTTGGAACCGCAATACGTCTGCCCTGGTGAGGCGCATGCGATCTCGCGTGCGGTGCATCTGTCGCGGTTGGCGGCGTTTTATCCGAAGTGTCGCGAATGTTCGCATCGGCAAGAGACGGGGCAACTTCCTCAACCGCAGTTCGCGGAAGAGGAATCTGCACGGCCGCGCGTGTCGGAGTCCGCCTGCGGCGGATTCACGCTGGAGGGCGTGCGCGGCGTGTATCTCAATGATCTGACTCGGCAGAAGGCTGGCGAATTGGCGGCCGCATTTGCGAGTCTGTTGTGGGAGTCGCTGCCATTGACGGGACGCAGCGACTTGCGCGACGCGAACTCGAAGCGTCCGATTCGCCGCAGTGGGCCGGTGGTTGTCGTTGGCTTTGATGAGCGGCCGTCGTCTCCTGACATCGTCACCGGAGTCGCGGCGGCGTTGCGGCGCATGAGCTGCCAAGTGGTCGATATCAGTCAAACCTCGGCCCCTTGTTTTCGATTCGCAGTCGCGCATCTCCAGGCGGCGGGAGGAGTGCTGATCTCCGGGCATGGTTGCGAGCCGTCGTGGACCGGGTTGGATTTTGTTGGCAAACAGGGGCGGCCGATCTCAGCGGCGGGACGGCGCACCGCGAACGACGATGACGTCAGCACACCGCGCACGATTCGCTTGGACGACATTCACGATCGCTGCCAGCAAGGCGCCGCTCGGCCGTTGCGGCAAGGGGGAACTCAGCGAGTTTTTCCCGCATCCGTGCCGTATTTGGCGGGTTTGTGGCAACATTTCCACGCACTGCGTCCGTTGCGAGTCGCCATCGCCTGTTCCGTGCGATTTGTGCGTGAGACGCTGGATTCTCTGTTCGCGAAGCTGCCGGTGACTCTGAATTGGATCGAGATCCCGCAGCGCTGTCGCGACGTGTTGAATGCGGACGACTCGGACGTGGAGCGGTTGCGAATCGCGGTCCTGGCGCGGTCGGCCGATTTGGGTTTTCTGATTGACGACGATGGTGCCAACGTCGCCGTGCTGGATGAGATCGGAGCCTTGCTTGCGCCGGACGATTTGCTGAGCTTGCTGGCGGAAGTCTTGGGGGCCGAGCAACCTGGCGGAGCGATCGTGATCGACAACGCGGCTCGCGAGCGGTTGCAACCTCGCATCGCCGCACGGAATCGACGTTGCTGGCTGGGAGGCTGGACGCAATCGGACCTGTGGCAGGCGATGCGCTCCGACGCGGCGATCTGCGGCGGGGGAGCGACCGGTCGCGTCTGGCTGCGCGAGAGCGTGCCGGCGACCGATGCGATTCTCACGCTGGCCCAACTGCTGCGCTGCCTCAGCCGCAATGATTCACCGCTTTCGCGGTTGCTGACAGAGTAGACGAGTCACTCCGTGACTCGAAATCGAGTCACGGAGGGACTCGTCTACTTTGCTCACAGAAGTCATCGCTCCCGCTTGAAGATGACGTGCTTCTGCCAGATACTCCCCCTCCTGACTGGCTGGATTTCCGACTCATGAGGTCGCGGGTGTGATGCCGAACGAATTTCTTCCCAATGGAGTAGTCTCTTCGGACGAGTCCGAGTTTTCGTTGGCAAACGAATACTCGTCGCGATGGAGTGCCGGAGAGGGGCCTCCCGATTTGGCCGATTTTTTGCAGAATCACCCCGAGATCACTCCAGCCCAGCGGGCGCGGTTGCTCTTGATTGACCAAGCCCGCCGTTGGTCAAGCGGGATCAATCGCACCTTGGAGGAATACCTCCGCATCTGCCCGGAGATCGCCGTCGACCGGCAGTTGATGGTCAAGCTGCTGTCCCGCGAATACTGCTTGCAAGAGAACTCGCAGTCGGTGTCTGAGTTCGTTTCTCGGTTTCCGCTCCTGCGGAACGATCTGCTGAGAAAGCTGTACGGCGACTACGACGGGCCGGGCACTTCTGGCAATCAATATGAGCAGAACCTCGACGAATATCTGCCCGATGGCACCTATGCCTCGGAAAATTCCGAAGCGCTGGAGACCGCGGTCGAAGCGAGCGTGGCCGACCGGCCGCTCCCCGAAAGTGTGTCGGCCGCTGAAGCCACACTGTCCCGAATCGGAATCCGCCGGCCGGCCCCCGTCGAGAAGAAGCCGATCAGCGAGCGGTGCCAACTGCATGAGTGCTTTCCCTTCAATACGCTGCCGATCGAAATGGTGGATGAACTCGAATCGCACATGCAGGACCGGACCTTTTCCGCCACGGAGTATCTCACGCGACAAGGCGATCCGGGAACGTGCCTGTTTCTGATCCGTAAAGGGACGGTGGGGATCATCGTCACTGACGAGCATGGCGTTGCTCACGAGATTGACCGCAGTGGTCCCGGCGACATCCTGGGCGAGATGGCCTTGTTGACCGAAGAGCCGCGCAGCGCCAGCCTGATCGCTCACGATCTGGTCACCGCGAAATTGCTGTCGGCCGAAGCCTTTCACGAAGCCGCTCTCACCCATCCGGAAATCAGCCAGGTGCTGACGAAGCTGCTGGCTCAGCGTTTGGGCGGACAGCGCCGCGACGTCCTGGCGGGCAAAACGATCGATCAATATCGCATCGTGCGCCGCTTGGGGCGCGGCGGCATGGCGATTGTCTATGAAGGGACACACAAAGAAACCGAACAGCGCGTCGCGCTGAAGATGCTCAGTCATCGACTGGTCTACGACAAAGCGTCGCTGGCCTGGTTCCAACGCGAAGCGGACATCATCGAATCGTTCGAGAGCCCCAACATCGTCCGGATGTTCGGCCGGTTTCAAGCCTTTCATTCGTTCTTCATCGTGATGGAGTTCTGCGACGGAATTACGCTGGAGCGGCTGGTGCGGCTGAATGGTCCGCTTTGTCAGGACGATTTCCGCAAGGCGTTCGGGCAGGTCGCTTCGGCCGTGCTGTATGCGCACCAACGCAAGGTCGTGCATCGCGACATCAAGCCGGTCAACGTGATGCTTAACTTCGATGGCATGTTAAAGCTGATGGACTTCGGACTCGCCAAGCCGCTGCGCGACCGGCATGGGGCGGCCGAACTGGATACCGATACGCATATCGTCGGCACCCCGCGCTACATGGCTCCCGAACAACTCAAAGGCCGTGAGGTCACCGAAGTCGCCGACTACTTCGCTCTGGGCTGCATGGCCTACAAGATGCTGACGGGCGATTCGCTGTTCGTCGAACACGACGTCACCAAGCTGCGCATCCTGCACGATCGCTGGCGAGTCCCCGACTTCGCGACACAGCGTCCGGATTTCGCTCCCGACATTTGCGAACTGCTCACCGGCTGCCTGCAACGCCGGCGATCAAAGCGCGTCTGCGATCTTGCCAAGTACGCGGCCTGGGCCGCACCCTTGGAAGTCACTCGCATGTTGTGATGGTCTGTGCCGGGGTCGGGTGTTCGGTTTTTCGGAATTGGCGGGATTAAGCGTTATTTGCAAGCCACGCTTTCCATCCGCCAATTCCAGAAAACCGAACACCCGACCCCTGATTGGATGAAACAACCGAAGGAGAGTCGACATGTTTGGAACGACCTGCCGCCGTATTTTCGAGATCACTGGAATCCTCCTGTTGACGCTCATCACCAGCACGCCCGCCTCGGCCGGTTCCTCCAACAGCCTGCTCGACATTTCCGCCGACGGAAAGTTGCTCGCGTGCTCGAACCGCGACAGCGGCACCGTGACGATCGTGGACCCGCAGACGTTCACGAAGCTGCGCGAATTCGCAGTGGGACACAAACCGGAAGGGGTGACGTTTCTGGGGCAGACCCACCAACTCGCTGTCGCGATCTATGCCGACGATCAAGTGGTTTTCGTCGATGCGGACAAAGGGGAAGTGCTTGGCCGCTGTGACGTATTCGACGAACCCTACGGCGTCGTCTCGACACGCGACGGCTCACGCGTCTGGGTGACGTTGGAGTATCCCGGCCAGCTTGTGGAGATCGACGCGAGTTCGCGAAAGATCGTGCGGACGCTCAATGCCGGCTCGTTTCCGCGCGGGCTGGCGCTGTCGGCGGATGAGCGAACCGCGGTCGTGACCGAGTACTACACCGCGACCGTGCGGTTCCTCGAACTTTCTTCGGGCAAGGAGTTCGCTGCCGTGCCGGCCTCGGCGACCGACAATCTCGCGCGGCAGGTCGTCGTCCATCCGACTCGGCCGAAGGTGTATGTGCCGCATCAACGCTCGAAGACCTCAGCGGCGCACGGTGAAGGCTCGATCTTTCCGTACGTCAGCGTGGTCGACTGGCCCACCGCAGCCAATCAGGCACCGGAGAATCTCAAACGCAAACGCATCCCGATGGACTCGTTCATCGGCAATCTCGTGACGGCCAGCCCGTGGGAGATCGCGATTCACCCCGACGGCAATCAGGCGGTCGTGGTCTTCGGCGCGACGGACGATTTGTTTGTGATGAATGTGCTCGACGACAACTATCGCGAACTGACTCCGATTCGGGACATGAACATCGGCCACAATCCGCGCGCCGTGAAGTATTCAAACGATGGCAAATGGTTCTGGCTCTACAACGCACTCGATTTTGAAGTCGTGGCCTACGACGCCAAGACGCTGCAACGAGCCGGACTCGTGCGTGTCACCGAGAATCCATTGGGCGATGAAATCCTGCGCGGCAAGCGGTTGTTTTATTCCGCGCTGATGCCGATGGCCTCACGCCGCTGGATCGCCTGCTCAAGCTGTCATCCCGACAGTGATCCCGACGGCCGCACATGGCAGAACCCCGAAGGTCTGCGCAATACCCCGCCGCTCGTCGGCCTGGCGTGGACGCACCCGCAACACTGGTCCGCCGACCGCGACGAGACGCAGGACTTCGAGCACACGATCCGCGGCCTGCTGATGCAGGGCAAGGGACTGATCGCCGGCCCCGTCGCCGAATCGCTCGGCCCGCCGAACAAAGGCCGCTCGCGCGATCTTGATGCGCTCGCCGCATATACGAACTCGCACACGGTGCCGCTCAGCCCGCACGCCAAGAACGGTCTCAGCGAAGCCGCAAAGCGCGGCCGAGAAGTCTTCTTCTCCAAAGAGACGGCTTGTGCGACCTGTCACTCCGGCCCGTACTTCACCGACTCGAATCCGGCGACGAAGCCGACTCTGCACGACGTCGGCACCGGGCGTTCCGATCCCTCTGAGAAGATGCCGCTGAAGTACGACACGCCGACGCTGCTCGGCGTTTATCGCTCCGCACCGTACCTGCACGACGGCTCGGCCAAAACGCTGCGTGACTTGCTGACGACCAACAACGCCGGCGACAAGCACGCGAAGACGAGTCCGCTCACCGCGAACCAGATCGACGATCTCGTTGAGTTCCTGAAAGCTCTGCCCTACGAAGACGCGCAACCGGCCGCGATCGCCGCTGGCCTCAAAAAGGTTGATCGCTGAGGCCGCATTCGCAATCAAACACGGATGACACGGAGAACGCGGATGGGCACTGCAACATTTCCGATCCGTGTGATCCGCGTCATCTGTGTTCCGCACATCTATTTTCAAAGGACCGCCATGACTCGAATTCTGTTTGTTGTCCTGCTGGCTGCTTTGTTGGGTTGCGAAGTCAGTTCGCCGCCGTCGAGCGTACCGTCCACTGGAACGGTTCCAGCCGGACCGACGCCTGCGGAAATTGCAGCGGCGACAGTCGCGACAGCCCCGGCCGTGGCTCTCGACATCAAGAACTGGGATGAAACGCTCGCTCTCGTCGCGCAGCACAAAGGCAAAGTGGTGGTGCTCGATCTGTGGTCCACCTCTTGCGAGCCGTGCATGGTCGAATTCCCGCATCTGGTCGAACTGCACAAGCAGCACGGGGACAAGCTCGTCTGCATGTCGGCAAGCTGCGACTACGCTGGCATCAAGAGCAAGCCGCCGGAAACCTATCATGCTCGCGTCCTCGAATTCCTCACGAAGCAAAACGCAGCTTTCTCCAACGTGCTGCTGAACGTCGAATCGGATGTGCTGTTCGAGAAGATCGAACTCGCTTCGATCCCCGCCGTGTACGTCTTCGGCACAGACGGCAAAGTCGCGAAACGCTTTGACAACGACAACGCGAAGCCCGGCGAAGACTTCACCTACGTCAAGGACATCGTGCCGTTCGTCGAAGGTCTGCTCGCAAAGTAAACCGCCGACAGCTTTCGGCCGGATGCCGAGAGCCGATCGCCGAAAGCCGTGATCACACTTCTCACTTGGCAATCAAGCAGCCTCCATGCTCGACGTTCTGTGCTTCGGCATCATCGTCTCCGACCATCTTTGCTCGCCGATCTCGCACCTGCCGCGAGCGGGTGAGTTGGTCTTATCGCCACGGTTTGAGCTGGCGATCGGCGGCAACGCGGCGAATGTCTCGACCGATTTGTCGAAGCTCGGCGTGAAGGTCGGAGTGGTCGGACTGGTCGGCAAAGATGTCTTCGGCCGGCACGTGCGCGAATCGTTGGAAGCGGCCGGCGTCGATTGCCACCTGCTGTGCGAATCGGCGACGAGTCAGACTTCTCAGTCGCTGATCGTCAACGTGCAGGGGGAGGACCGGCGATTCATTCATGTGCTCGGAGCCAACGCCGATTTCGACGCCAGCCAAGTCACACCAGAGATGGTTCGCGATTGCCGTGTGCTGTTCCTCGGCGGCTATCTGCTGGCGGAGAATCCGCCGGTGTCCAGCATCCTGCCGCTGTTTCAAGCGGCGCGCGACGCGGGCATCCCGACACTGCTGGATGTCGTAGTCCCCGGTCCCGGCGACTATTGGCCTCGGCTGCGGCCGGTGCTCGCGCTGACGGATGTCTTCATGCCCAACGCTGACGAGAGCGTGCTGCTCACTGGCGAAACTGATCCGTGGCGGCAGGCCGAAGCGTTCCGCTCGGCGGGGGTTCGCACGGCGATCATCACTCGCGGTGGAGACGGCTGCGTGATCCTCTCAGACGCAGGCCGCTTTCAGGCGGAGGCTCATCGTGTCCCCTTTGTCGATGGCACCGGCAGCGGCGATGCGTTTGTGTCGGGTTACATTCTTGGTTTGCTGCGCGGCGCGAACACGCTCGACAGCGTGCGGCTCGGCAGCGCCATGGGTGCGAGCTGCGTTCGCTCGACGGGTGCGACCACCGGCGTCTTCAATGCGGCGGAATTGAACGAGTTCATGGCCGCTCATCCCTTGAAGATCACACAGTGCTGACAGGCTGTTGCCCATTTCACGCTTGGTCCGTCTCGCAGCAATGATCGAGATCGCACAAGTGCCGGCGACATGGCTCGCGGAAGAGGGGTCAATACGGGGCAGGACGCACTAGCTCAGATTATTCATGGCCGCGATTTAACCCGAAGCGTCAGCGAGGGAGTCATCACACACTCCCTCGCTGACGCTTCGGGTTACATCGCAGCACGCTGCTCTCTCCAATGAGTAGGCCATGAATAATCTCGGCTAGCCGACTCGTTCCCAAATCAGCACGCCGACGAGTTCCATGCCGGCCATGAGAAACGGCGGCGTGCGGAAGGTGAGTTTGTTCCCTTCAAATTCGTAGAAACGCAGATTCGTGTGGCCGACCCAATTGGGAAACAGGCTGCCGTCGATGACGTAGGTCAGCTCGCGTTTCGCTTCGTCGAACTGGTACTTCGCCCAGAACGAGACATAGCCTTGATACGCGGCACGAATCTCCTCGTCCGTGCCACGCACAATATCGCCGCTGGAAAACTTCGGGCGGTCGGGACGCATCAATTGCGCGGAGAGAACACCAGTCGCATCGAACAAGATGCTCCCGGCGCAATCTGGCCCCAGCGGGTACAGCACCTCGCCTGTGGAGGTACGCATCTCTGAACTTAGAAGTTTCCAAGCGCCGACAAATGGATTGTTGGGCATGCGCGATTCCTTAATTAGCGGTGGCGAGAATTAACGAGGTCCATTGAGGTGAGCGACGATGTCGTTCAACGTCTTCAATTGCCGAGCCACGTCGTTCGGCAATTCGACGTTGTATTTCTCTTCCAATTCCGTGAGCAACGACATCCGGTCATACGAATCGAGACCTTGCACGTCGAGCGATTGATCGGCGGCAAGCGTATCGGCTTTGCCGCGTGCGATACCGGTGGCCTTCATCAGTTGGATAATGTCGTTGGTTGTGGTCATGTGCCGGGCCTTACTCGTTGCAGAAGGTTGTTGCCCCAGGTGAATCCGACGCCGAACCCGCTCAGCGCGATGCGATCCAGGACTCCCGCGTCGACGTGCTTTTGTAGCATCAGCGGGATCGACGACGAAACGGTGTTGCCATAATCGGCCGCTTCAAACGGAGCCTTCTCGGCGGGGACGCGCATTTTGCGGGCGACGTACTCGACCAGATATTTCGAGCCTTGGTGCAGCAGGAACAGATCGACTTCGTCCACCGAGAGATCGTTTCTTTGCAGCATTTCGGACAGGCTGGGCGGCACTTCTTGCACGCGTGTTTGAAGACCGCACCGCCATCCATCTCCAGGCAATCGCGAAACAGCAGGCAACGATAACTGTCTGGCAGCGTGCCAAAGTTCGAGTCGATCAACACGTATCCGGGGCCGGTGCGCGTGAAGTAGGTCGCGGTGGCCGCGTCGCCGAAGAGCAGCGCGGTGTCTTTGCTTTGCGGATCGACCTTGTCCGAGTACGGATCGCACGTAATCAGCACGGCATGATCCAGCCGCGCGGTCTCCATCACACCGGTGACGATCGTCACGCCGTGCGTAAAGCCGGCGCAGCCGTGTGAGACATCAAACGTCATGCAGTGTTTCGCCAGCCCCAGCCGGTTGTGAACGACGGCGGCGGCGTGCGGGACTTTGAACTCCGGGTGCTGAGTCACCACGACCAAGAGTTGAATTTGCTCGATCGGCAGGCTCGTTTTCTGCCGCAGATCGTCGAACGCGCGCACGCAGAGGTCGGAGTTTGATTCGTCTGTTTCCTTGATCGCCCGCTGCACGACGCCGAGTTTGTGCTCCAAAAAACCGCGGGCGAAACCCAACTGCTCCGCTTTCTCCCAATTCGATTCGCGCCGAGTTGGCATGTAGATGCCGATCGACTGCATACGCGGAAGGGAGAAGTGATTGGTCATTTTGGGTTGGTCTTTAACTCTGTGTCCCGTCGCGGCTCTGTGGTGTTTTCGGAAGGAACATGCTGCTTCATCCGTGTGTGCGTTCTGATCCGTGTGCGAAGCGCGTTCGTTCTCAGATCGAACGCACTTCGCACACGGATTAAGAGGTCGATCAGATTGAGCCCGCGCCACTCGAAACTTCAAAAATCGGGAAGTAACTCGAGACGTGGCCGTGTGCATATTCATCGATCAAAGTCGGAATGTCTTCCCAACTCCAGACGCGATCTTCGTGCGGCGGCATCCAGTTCTGTTCGACGGCGAATCGTACCGCGTCGAGTCCTTCCGAGTAGCGTGCGTAATGCGTGTGGACATGAATGTGCCGCTGGAGACACTCGATGGCCCGCGCGATCGACGTGCGCATCCCAGCTTTCCAACCGCAGGTGGTCACGACACCTTGGCGGGCGAGAGCCTTGAGCGTGATGCGATGCGCGGGAGTGCCAACATTGTCGATGAAGATCGAGACGCCTCGTCCGCCAGTTCGTTCCGCAATCGCGGCCAGCACGCCCTCTTCGAGATACTCCGCGTCGAACTGGCTGCGGTCAATCGGCTCGATCCCGGATCGGCGGAGCAGTTCGCAGCGATCGGCGTTCGAGCAGATCATGATGACCGGACAACCGAGTTGGCGGGCCAACGTGAGTTGCGCGAAGCTGACGCCGCCCCCCCAGGCACAGACGACCGTTTCCTCGGGCGGCACGCCGAGCATTTGCGATTGCCAGCAGACATACGCCACTCGCCAGTTCGCCCACGCGGAAATGTAGCGCAGTGAAAAGGCCGCCCATTGCTGCAACGTGAAGGGGCTGCCGGCCGGAATCGGAATCAGTTGCCGCTGATTAAGCTTCATCGTCCGCGCCAGCACGCCCATCGTGCCGGGGGCGTCGTAGGCCATGATTTTGATCGGGTATCCCTGCTCGTCCCACACCGCGTTGCCAAAGACGAGGCAGAGATCCCCTTCGCGGACGAGGTCCACCTCCGAGCCAATCCGTTCGACGCGGACGACGCCGGCATTCCCCAGGACGACCGCGTCTTCGCCGCGCAACGCGCAGATGTCGATAGGGTCGCGCTCGATCGCGTGGAGCATGTTGCCTTCGAGGCATCCGTAGATCGGCGTCGCCAGCACTTCCTGCGCGGTGATTTCCGAGAAGCGGTAGTCCTCACGCACTAAATGTCCGCGCCCCGGTTGCCGAACGGTGGAAGGCAGAACCCAAGCTTCGGTGGTAATGGTTGTCATGGTCGCGTTCTCATGATCGAATGGATTGGCGGCGGATTGTAGAGGCTGGCCAAGGGGTCGGGTGTTCGGTTTTTCGGAATTGGCGGGAGCACAGCGTCATTCGCTGATCAGACTCGATCCCCGCCAATTCTGAAAAGCCGAACACCCGATCCCGGTCTGAATTTGCTGGGAGTCATTTGCCAATGGAATCGTCATTGAATGCCCCATCTCCGGATGAGTTGGTCCGGTTGCTGGCCGAGACATCGCTGTTTCGCGAGGTGGACCGGACGCAATTGGATGGAATCAAGGAAGACCTGGAGTGGGTGACTCTGGATGACGGCGAGGATCTGTTTCACGAAGGGGACGTGGTCGACGCCCTGTATGTGGTCGCCGACGGATGGCTCGAAGTCACGAAGGTGCAAGAGAATCTGGACGGCGACCCGACCAATGATCGGCTGGTGCTCGCGCGGATTTATCCCCCTTCGACGATTGGCGAAATGCAGATCCTCACGGGAGGGAAACGATCGGCGACGGTGACGGCATCGCTGCCGAGCGGTCTCGTCCGATTTCCGAAGCCGGCGTTCGACCGGCTGCTTGCTCAGGACCAAAGAATCGTCGAGGAACTCTCCAAGACCATCATGCCGCGGTTGTTTCGCGACCAGATGGTGGGCGTGTTACCAAAGCTGTTTGGGGAACTCGATAAAGCGATGCTGCGCAATCTGGAACAGAAAATGACGTGGCTGTGTCTGCCGCGCGGCCAGGTGCTTTGTCGTCAGGGCGACCTGTCCGACAGCTTCTACATCGTGATCAGTGGCCGCTTGCAGGTGATCATTCAAGACGCCGCCGGAAATTCACGTCAGGTGGCGGAAGTCTCGCAGGGGGAATCGGTCGGAGAAATGGGAGTCTGCACCGGCCAGCCACGTTCGGCCACGATCATCGCGTCGCGGGATTCGGAACTGGTGCAATTCTCGAAAGAGGAATACGACGAATTCACCACGCGCTATCCGCAGCTCATGCGGCATCTCATGAAACTGTTGATCGGGCGTCTGCAGCGCGTCAATTTGGGGACCAAGACGTCTACCTTGAGCACGAACATCCTGTTGGCCCCGGCCAGCAATGGTGCTCCGATGGACGAGTTTGCCCAGCGCTTGTATGTGGCGCTTTGCGAAATGTATTCCGCCAGTGGGTCTGGCATGGAGCCGTGTTTACTGCTGACCAGTCGCGAAGTGGAAGGACTGATGAGTGTGCCGGGGATTGCTCAGGCGACTGGAGCCGAACCGAATGATCTGCGTCTGCGCTCCTGGCTCAGTCAGCAAGAGCAGCGCTACAAGGTGATCCTCTTTCAAGCCGATCCGACCGTGACGAATTGGACGAAGCGCTGCATTCGCAGTACGGACGAGATTATCTATGTCGCGGAGCCGGATCATGCCTCACCGGGCACGGCCGTCGCGCAGGAGATTCAACAACAGGAGAAGCTCCATCAGACGCGCCGCCGCCGCGCGTTGATGCTCCTGCACCCCGACGAAACGGTTCGGCCGTCGAACACCAAACGTTGGCTGACGGCACTCCATCTGGAGACAGTCGGCGGGGATCGCCAGACCGGTGCGCGGCACTTTCATTTGCGCCGCAGCAGCGACGGCGACTATCAACGCATTGCGCGGTATGTATCGGGGCGAGAAGTCGGCTTGGCCCTCAGCGGCGGCGGCGCGCGCGGGTTTGCCCATGTGGGCTGCATTCACGCCATGCAAGAATTGAATATCCCGATCGACATGATCGGCGGCGTCAGCATGGGGAGCCTGGTCTCCGCCGCCTATGCGTTCGATCCGGCGCTGTTTGACGACACGATTCGAACCATCAAGTCACAGTTGAAAGGAGTGCTGTTCGACCTGACTCCGCCGGTGGTTTCCTTTGCCCGTGGCCGCCGCTTCGATCAACGTTTGCAGGGCTGGTTTGGCGATGTGCGCATCGAAGACCTGTGGGTGCCGTACTTTTGCGTCGCGAGCAATCTGACGAAGGCCAACATCGAAGTGTTCGATACCGATCCGCTGTGGTGGGCAGTGCGCGCGAGTGGCACGTTGCCGGGACTCACCGCACCGCAGGTCCGTGACGGCTGCTTATTGTTCGACGGCTGCCTGCTCGACAACCTGCCGATGGACGTGATGCGCGAACGGATGGGGACATCGAAGGTCATCGCGGTCGACGTGGTTCCGCCGCAAGACCTGAAAGTGGAAGTCACGGAACTTCAAAGTCCGTCCGGATGGTGGCTGTTGTGGAAGAAGCTCGCGCGGTTTGGGCCCAAAGTCGAACTTCCGAACATCATCTCGATCATGCAGCGCGCCGCCGAGTTGGGGAGCGTGTACGGCCGCCACAAGCTGATCGAGAGCCGGCTGGCGGACATTTACCTGCAACCGCCGGTCGATGATATTTTCGTCGCCGACTTCAAAAAGGTGGACGAGGCGGCCCGGATCGGCTACGAGCACAGCAAAGGTCGGCTGGCCGATTGGTGGGCCAACGGTTAGTCGTGAGTTTCGTGAGCCGCACGGCGCTAGCCGCGGGTTGAGCGTCAGGGGTCTTCACCGAGGAGCATTCTTGCCCGTGTCACAAAAGTTGACGGGCAAGAGTGCCCGTCCTGCAAAAAACGGAGTTGCTCTGTTGATCCTCGAACCAATGACGCCGACGCACGTCTCCTCCGCATCGGAGAATTCCGACAATCGAGCGGATCGTTGGCGTTTGATCGTGGCGACCCTGTTGGTCGTGGCGATCGCGGCCATTGCAACCGTCTATCGAAACGAGTTGAGTCTGGCCAACCTCGTGCAGTACGAGGACTGGCTGCGGAAGCTGCACACCGAGCATCCCGTTCTGGTGTTTTTGTCTGTGTTCGCCATTTTTGTGGCGGTGACGGCCTTGTCGCTGCCGTTGTCCACGGCCTTGACGGTGGTCTGCGGCTGGTACTTTCCATTTTGGCGAGCGGTCGTGCTGGTCAGCTTTGCGTCGACGGCCGGTGCCACGTTGGCGTTTTGGCTCTCACGTTATTTGTTGCGTGACGCCGTGCGG
The DNA here is from genome assembly GCA_945893045.1 of Planctomyces sp. SH-PL62. Lineage (GTDB taxonomy): Bacteria > Planctomycetota > Planctomycetia > Planctomycetales > Planctomycetaceae > SXKJ01. The sequence continues at coordinate 12,048 of CAMDEA010000102.1, read as the reverse complement.
CATCGGTTCGGAGAGAGACTGGCGCGAATCAATGAAACGCTGGAACGGGACGGCGCGTTTTACTTATTCACGTTGCGTCTGGTGCCGGTGATCCCGTTCTTTGTCCTCAACGCGGTGATGGGGCTGACGCCGATCCGCACGCGCACCTTTTGGTGGGTCAGCCAGCTCGGCATTTTGCCGGTGAACTTGGTCTGGTTGTACGTCGGCGCGGCGGCACCGAGCCTGCGCGTGCTCGATGAACAAGGTCTGTCCGGTTTACCGACCACCCAGATCGCGATTGCATTCACGCTACTGGGATTGCTTCTGCTGGTCATCAAGAAGTTGTCTTGAGCCCGTCTCGCCATCGAATCCCGTGGCCGTGACACGACAATTTTCGCAACCCGCGATTGTGCTGGTCGCCGCTCTGTCGCGGCGCGGTTTGTTCGCAGGCGCGCGGGGAGCTAATTCGCCGAGCGTTCATCTCGATGAAAGAGGTCCGTGATCGTGTTGAAAGTAGATCGTGTCGTCCCCGTAGTGAGACGTGACAAACTCACTGACGGTGCGCAAGTGGCCGATCAAAACAGGTCTTGAGGTCGGACGGTCCGTGGCCAAAACGTGATAGAGCACGGTGCCCGGTGCGATGTCGGTCAACCGCAGCCGGAAGTCGATGTTGGATTCACGGCTCATTTGCGCTTCGGGCGTTGGCAGGAAAATCAGTTCGTGCGGGACAACTGGACTCGTCTCTTTGGTTCCATCCGCACGCGTGGCGGCAAAGTGATCCAGCGGGAGATAATTCCAGCGAAGTTTTTGAGGACTCACGGACCGTGCCGCTCGGCCAAACATCGTCGCCAGGAATTTGAAGTCCAGGCCGTGAACGGTTTTTGAATGGCGGTTGGACCCGGCTCGCAAGAACACGTTTTGATCTTCCTCCTGGCCGTTGATGCAAGGAATGCAAACGATGTTTTGGGACGGTCGGCCATCGATCAAGAACTTGACGGCAAATCCCGGAGTGAAACTCCGGGCAGGCAACGTCAGCGAAACTCGCAGCAGTCCACAAGCACCGCTGGAGAGGGTTCCCGAAAATGGAACGCTCGGAACTGCTTCGAAGGTGATGAGGCACACCGTGCCAAAGGTGTGAATCAGGCGTCGCCGACGATCCGGCAATTCGTCCGCTTCATGCAACAAAGTCTTTCGCAAATAATTCTTTCCGAACAAACCTCCGGTGAAAGCGTCCCACATGAAGCGCAACCAGGTGCTGCTGGGCATTTCGCCGTCAACGTATTTGCTCTCGAGGATCTTGTTCCACAAAAGCTGTTGCTTATCACGAGCCGGCAAACTGACGTAATCGGCGGGGAGCGGATTCATGAAACACCACCGTGATGGGGGCGACTGGTTCAGCGCGGATTGATACTGACGAGGCTCGGTGAGCCTGCTGACCAACCCGGAGTCGTGCGGGCTACATACCCGGTGGACTCATGCCATGCGGGGCGTTATCCGGAGCATTGCTGGGCGGGCCGAACAGGCGTTGCATGAAACGTCTCGTGCGAATCGTCCAGATCGACTGCTTCCGCATGTAGTTCAGCGAATTGAAATCGTCGATCGACTTCGAGGGCAGAATGCTCATGGACGCGGGATGATTCGTGATTTCAAAGCCCATGTAGCTTTGCTCGGCGTAGGACAATTCCTCGGTGACTGACACCGTCGCGAGATCGATAAACGGATGCGTCGCCTGATCCCAAGGGAGCAGCGAGTTCAGGATTTCCGGCGGATCGGACGGACTCACCTCGTGCAGTTGCAGTTGCAGGATGTAATTGATCGGTCCTTGCTTGAGCCGATCGCGCCATTCGTGGTTGAGATAATTGACGCTCTTGGGTTCGTCCTGCGGCGAACATTTCTGCTGCGCGAGGATCGACGCTTGAGCCAAGTCCTTCTCGCACATATCCACATAGGCCAAATCGGGTGCGTCGAGTTCCGGAGCGTGACCGCCACTAATCAGACGAAAGCGAGCGTAACGCAGCTTGCCGTCGCGAGCGTGCCAGCCGAACGGCGTGTGGCTGTGATAATACATCGTGGCGTAAGAGGTCGGCGTGCGACGAAACGCTGATGCGGCGGAGCGGCGGCCCCAGCCGTATTTCTTGTAATACTTCTCGTACTGCGTCGTCCCCTTCCGGTGTCGTCCGAAGGCGAATTGCAGGAACGTCCGCGCGGTCCAGAAGAAGCAGTGCTCGCCCGTGTTCATCTGGATGTCGAGCGGGCTCTCGAAGTCGCTGTCGGCAAACTTGATCGTGCCGCTGCGCACCTCATTGACGCAGTCGTCGAAGAACGACACGCAGCCGTGACGCAGACGACAGGGGAACTCGCGGCCCGGTTCAAAGAAGTCCGTCGCCGGGAACTGAGGATTGTCCACGATCCGCAGTTTGCCTCGGCCGGCCGTCCCCTGATTGTGCGACATGCGTCGCCGCCGCGCCCCCGACCCCATCGTGATCAGGAGCATGAAAAACTTGCCCCAGAACCACAGCACCAGTTTGTCCCACATGTTGTTCCTCTTCGTAGCCGCGCTTCGCCAGAACGCGGGGCGTTGAATCGCACATGCTGCCCGCGTTCTGGCGAAACGCGGCTACGCCAGCATTCTACGCCCACTCGTTCAACAATCGTTGTGCCTCAATGAAGTCCGGTTGCCAGAAGCCTTCGGTGAACCAGTTGTAGATGTTGGAGAGCGCGGCGTGCGCTTCCGCTCGCTGGCCGCGCTGAGCCAAAAGTTGACCGAGGCGGATCGTAGTTCGCAGCTCGTAACATTTCGCGTGTTGCCGAGCACAAACGGCGAGCGATTCGCGATACGCCGTCTCCGCTTTGTCCAATTCGCCCAAGTCCGCATGAAAGTCGCCGCGATAGCGGAGCAGTTCCGCTTCGATATGCCGCTCACCCAATTGAATGTGCTCGAAGGCTTCGGCCAGCCACTTCCAGGCTTCGTCACGGCGACCGACATGCCAGAGCGCTTCCGCCAGGTTGCCGGTGTATTTCCCCAGCGTGCATTTAGCTCCGAACAGTTTCGTCATGGCCTGACATTTTTCGAGCAGTGGGATCGCTTCTTCGTAGCGTCCCAAGCGGCGCAGTCCGTCTCCCTGACAGCCCAGGCCCAAGGCCGAGTACCAGAGGAAGGCCAGGTCGTCGGCCAGTTTGCAGGTTCTTTTGCCTTGTTCGAGGGCCTGATCCCCGATGCGTGAGAAGTCGTAATACTGGCCGAACTCCCATTCGATCACGGTCTGCGTGAAGGGATGCTTGAGGTCCAGGCACATCGCGACGGACTCTTTCATCTTCGCGAGACCTTGATCGGGATAGCCCAACTTCCAGAGCGTCATCCCCAGGAACGACGTCATCAGCGGGCCGCAGCCTTGCTGGGTGATCTTCATGAACTCGACGCTCGCCGCGCGGTCGTAATGCGCCAGTCCGATCTCCGCATGTTCGCGAGCGGCCAGAAAATCGCCCGCGAAGAACGACGTGCATTCGCGAGTCCAATGCGCTTCGGCTTTCATTCCGGGGGCGAGCTTCGCGTCCGCCAGGGCAATCAACTCGGCGCAGCGGGCATCGCAATCCTCGTAGCGATTGGCGATGAAATTCCAGCCCCACTTGCCAACGAGAACGGGAAACAGCGGCGCTCCCTCGCCCAGTTGCCGGCACAGCTCGATGCAGCGATCGTGCAGCGGCGCGACTTCGGGAGCCGAATATCCCTTCGCGCCCATCAGCACCGCGCTCAGCGGCAGCTTGAAGCCCATCTCCTGCATGTCCCGTTGCGGAGATTCCGGTTGAGTCATCACCAGCGACAAGCCGCGATTGAATTGCTGGATCGCTTCCAGATTCGCCGACTGTTCCTGCGAGCGTTGTCCCGCCTTGAGCCAATACGGAATCGCTTTGTCGGCGACCGCCGCCTCGGTGAAGTGCTGAGCCAGCAAATCCGGTTGCGAGGCGACGACATCGGGGAAGCGAGTTTCGAGCGACTCGGCAATGCGCCGATGACACTGTTGGCGCTTCTTCGTGAGCATCGAACGATACGCCGCGTCCTGCAACAGCGCGTGTTTGAAGATATAGCTGGCCGAGTCTCCCTGTCCCTTTTGAAACAAGATTTCGGCATGGGCGAGCTTGTCGAGTTCCTGGCGGAGTTCCGCCTCGGGCAACGTGCCAGCCGTGAGCAGCAATTCAAACGAGAACTCGCGGCCGATGGTCGCGGCGAGCTGAATGACTTCGCGATTGCTGGCCATGCGGTCGAGCCGCGCGAGCAACAGATCGTGCAACGTTGCCGGGATGACGTTTTGCATCAACGCGCTGCCGCTGTCCTCCAACGGACGGTCGAGGATTCCCGACTCGACGATCAGCGACGTGAACTCTTCGATGAACAACGGCACGCCGTCGGTGCGATCGATGACTTGATTGACGATCGCTTCCGGGATGTCCTGGCGGTGGGCGCGTTTTCGCATCATCTCGCCAATCTGCCGTTTGGTCAGGCGATTGAGCGCGATCTGCGTTTGATGCGGCTTGCTCTTCCACGGCGTCTCGAATTCGGGCCGGAAGGTCAGCAGGCTGAGCACTCGGCCGCTCTCGAATTCGGCGACATGCCGTTCGATCAGGCCCAACGTGGAGGGGTCCACCCAGTGCAAGTCCTCGACGATGAACAGTACGGTCCCGCGCGCGACCAACTGCCGCAGCCAATCGAGCAACAAGTTCTCCGTCCGTTCCTTCAGTTTTGCCGGCGCGAGCGTGGGCATCGGGAAACGCTCGTCCGTCGGGACACCCAGCAAGTGCGCAAACAGCGCGACGTTGTCCGCCGCGTCGAGCCGCACCTCCTGAAGGTATTGCTGCACCCGCTCCAATCGCTCGGACGACTCACGTCCCTCGAAACCCAGCAGCCGCGACAAGAATTCGACCGCCGGAAAGAAGCCCGAACTGAGATGGTATTGCGAGCAACGCAGTTCGATGACGGTCGTTTGTTCGTCGGTTGCGTCGTGAATGACATGCTCGCGCAGTTCGCGAATCAGCCGCGACTTGCCGAGTCCCGCCTCGCCGATGAGCAGCACGATCTGGCCCAGTCCATCGAGAGCTTGTTCCCAGCGATCCTTGAGGACGGTCAATTCCGTGTTGCGTCCGATGAGCGGCGTGAGGTTGCCGGGATCGACCAGTTCGACCCGATTCCGCGACGCGGCTTCCTTCGTGACCTTGAACAGCTCGATGGGCTGAATCAGGCCGCGGACGCGCTGCATCCCCAGCGACTCGCATTCAAAGTACAACGCGACTCGCTGATGAGTCGCCGCGCTGATGACGATCGTTCCCGGCTTCACAATAGAGTTCAGCCGTGTGGCCGTGTTGCGAGCATCTCCGACGAGCGACACTCCCAAGTTCTGGGTGCCACTGAGTTGCTCGGCGACGGCTTCTCCCGAATGCACCACGGCCCATGCCTGGCTCGGAGCCGGCAGACTCGCGTCGCTTTGACTGGCCGCCGCCAAGTCACGCATGACTTGCAGCGCCACTCGCACGGCACGTTGCGGCGCGTCTTCAAACGCTTGAGGAAATCCGAAGCAGGCAATCACCTCTTGTCCCGAACCGGCCACCGTTACACCACCGAGTCGCGCAACTTGTTCGTTGACGAACGACGTGAACGACTGCGAATGATTGTGCAACAACTCCGATTGAGATGCCGTACCGCCGGAGAGGTCGCTGTCCTCGGCGTCATAGTCGAAGATGGCCACGGTCACCTGTCGCAACTCGGCATCGCGGTGCAAGCGGATGTCCGACACGGAGTCGGGCAAGGAACCGAAATCCTGGCCGGTGCGAAATTGAATCGTCGGCGACAGGTCGCTGGATTTGGCGAGTACGTGCGATAAATCTTCGGCAAATTCCGTGGCCGAAGCGTGCCGATGCGAGGTGGCTTTCGCGAGAGCCTTCAGACAAATGGCGTCAATCTCCGGTGGCAGTTCACGGCGCAACTTGGATGGCGGGTCGGGCGCACGCGACACGATTTGTCCGTAGAGCGAAGTGATCGAGCCCTCAAACGGTCGTTGCCCCGTCACCATCTGATACAGAATCACGCCCAAGGCATACACGTCGGTCGCCGGTCCAATGTCATCATGCCGCGCCTGGATTTGTTCGGGAGCCATGTACGCGGGGCTGCCCAAGATCGCTCCCTTGTGAGTCAATTCTGCTTCGCCTTCTTTTCTCCGGTGAGCCAATCCGAAGTCCATGATGATTGGCTCCAGATCGCTGGTCAGCATGATGTTGGCCGGCTTGAGGTCGCGATGCACGATGCCCGCCTCGTGAGCTTTCTGCACCGCTGTGGCGACGGTCTTCACCAACGCCACCGCTTGGAGCAGCGGGAGCACACCCGACACTTTCAGTTTTTGGGACAACGGCTGTCCGTCGATGAACGCCATTGTCAGAAAGTGCCACTGTTCGAACTGGCCGACATCGAAGACCGGACACAAGTTGGCATGTTGCAAGGTCGCCATCGCGCGGGCCTCGCGATAGAACCGCTCGACGTTTTCCGCATCGTCGTGCTCTCGGAAGAAAGGAATCTTGAGCGCGACTTTGCGATCCAATTGCCCATCGTGCGCCAGATAGACGGCTCCCATGCCGCCCCGGCCGAGTTCGCGTTCGATGCGGTAACGCCCGAATTGTTCAGGAACGGATTTGGCAGCGTCTGCTTTTGACGGCTGCTTGTTGCGTTCCTGTTTGCGTCCCACCAGCAGCGTCTGGCCATCGGTCGAAGTCTCGACTCTCGGTGCGCTTCCCGGCGGCGTGTCGGAGAGGACCGGTTGAGCGAATAGCTCGGCAATCAACTCGACGTGTTCCGGAAACCGCTCGGCAATTTCCGCAGGCGTGAAGGTGTCGCCGGCGGCTCGGCGAAGGCGGAATTCCAACGGCAATAACTCGGACAGCGCCGCCAATCGCAGCGACTCCGGGAAGACCTGCCAAAACTCTTCAATCCGTTGCTTCCGACCGCTCTGCCAAGACGCCTGAAATGCGTCTTTGGCCACTTCGATCCGGCGCAGATCCTGTTGATTCAAGAGCGTGGTGTGGGAAGGCGAAGCCATGTTGTGTTCCAGAGACTGCCGCGACCTGAAAGCTGGCCAGCGCCGTTGGCATCAAGAGTTTGATAAACGGCTGACGACTGCGGTGCAGCATGATAATCACGACGATTGCAACTTTCGCCAGCGGCGACAGCACGTCTGGCGAGTTTTTTTGCAATCCCGAAATCCGTGGAAATTCCAAACTCAGCGGTGAGTCGCGGCCTCGTGATCGCGCGGTGTCCGGACAGGGCCGTCGCGGTGGCTGCTTCTCGAACCGCCTCTTAAAGCTCCGCGAGGAGCGCTTTCGCCGCCTTCACGTCAGGCATGTCGAAGCCCTCTGTGAACCAGCCGACGAGCGGTTCCAATCGCTGGCGAACCTCCGCGATTTGCCCGCGCTGCTGCCAGATTCGGGCGAGGTGGAGTGTCGTGCGGAGTTCATAAAACTTCGCCCCTTGCTCGGCCGCGACCGCGAGCGATTTGCGGTACGCGGTCTCGGCTTGATCGAACTCGCCGCGATCGAAGGCGAAGTCGCCGCGGAAGCGATGCAGTTCGGCGTGCGTGAAGAATTCGCCAGTGCTTTGATTCTCGAACGCTTCGTCGAGCTTCTTGACCGCCGCGTCTCGTTGGCCGGCTTGCCACAGGGTGTCCGCGAGGTGGGACTTGTACTTGGGTCGGCAGATCATCGCGGAGGTTGCTTCCAGCAGACCGATTCCCGTCTGCAAGCACTCGATCGCTTCGTCGTATCGGCCGAGATGTTTGAGTCCGATCCCCTTGATTCCATTTCCCATCGCAATCCACATCGCGAAGGCTTGGTCGTCGCCGATGCGGCGGCAGCGTTCGCCGTATTCCACCGCTTTGTCGCCGATGCCGGCAAACTCATAAACCTGCGCGACCATCCATTCCATCACTGCTTGCGTGAAGATGTGCTTGAGGTCGATCGACAGATCGAGAGCCTCATGCACGCGCTGGATGCCCTGATCGGCATAGCCCAATTGCCAGAGGGCCAGACCCAAATTCGACAGATTGAGCGGGCCGCTGTTTTGCTGAGTGAACTTGGCGAACTCGATGCTCGGTTCGCGTTGATGGTTCTGCCAGCCGATTTCCGAGTGCTTCCAACACGTTGGAAAGTCTCCCGCATAAAACGACGTGCAGACTTGAGTCCAATGGGCTTCAGCCAACATGCCGGGGCCTTTGGCCGCGTCGGCCATGGCGATGACTTCCGGGCAGCGCTGGTAGCAGTCGGCGAACCGGCCGCGCACGAACAGCCAGACCCAGTTCGCCAGCAGCACTGGAAACAGCGGAGCGCCCTCGCCGAGTTCACGGCAAATTTGGATGCACCGATTCTGCACCGGCTCGACTTCCGGAGCCGCGTAGCCTTGCACGCCCATCAGCACCGCGCTGTACGGCAGCTTGAAAGTCATTTCCAAAACATCGCGTTGCGGCGACGCGGGCTGCGTCATGACCAGCGCCAGTCCGCGCTGGAATTGCACAATCGCTTCGCGGTTGGCCGACTGCTCCTGCGACAGTTGTCCGGCCTTCAGCCAGTATTGAATCGCCTTGTCGGTGTCGCCCGCTTCGGTGAAATGATGTGCGAGCAGTGCTGGTTCTTGCGCCGCGGTCTCGGGGAATTGCTGTTCGAGCACCTCGCCGATGCGGTGATGAAACTCGATCCGCTTCTTCTTGAGCAACGAGCCGTAGGCGGCGTCCTGAATGAGTGCATGCTTGAAGGTGTAAGTCGCTCGCGGCGGCGTCCCTTCCTGAAAGATGATCTCCGCCCCGACCAGCTTTTCGAGTTCGGCCTGCAACGTGGCTTCATTCAGCGTCGAGAGCGCGTGGAGCAATTCATACGTGAAGCGACGGCCGACGGTGGCCCCCAACTGAGCCACGTCATGCACGCTTTGCAGTCGATCGAGCCGTGAGACCAGCAGGTCTTGCAGAGTCGCCGGGATCGCTTGCAGATTGAAGCCCTCGGTCAGTTGCAGCCGCCCGTTGACCTCGCGGAGTGCTCCCGATTCCGTGATGAGGTTGGAGTATTCTTCGATGAACAGCGGCACGCCTTCGGTTCGTTCGATGATCTGATTCACGACCTCGGCGGGGATGTGAGCCAGTCCCGTCCGCTTGAGCAGCATCTCTGCAATCTGCGACTTCGTCAGGCGGTTGAGCGCGAGTTGCGTTTGATTCGCGCGACTGCCCCACGGCGTCTCGAACTCCGGGCGGAACGTCAGCAGCGTCAGCAGCCGATCGTTCATCCCTTGGTCGACCAGTCGGCCGAGCAACTGCAACGACGTCGGATCGATCCAGTGCAAGTCTTCGACGACGAACAACAGCGGCGATTGCGCGCTGTATTGACGCAAGACATGCAGCAGCGCGTCGAGCGTCTTCTCCTGCAACTTCATCGGGCTGAGGGCCAGCGGCGGGTATCGTCCGGCGGTCGGGATGGACAACAGCGCTGCGAACAGCGAAATGGTCTCCGCATTCGTGACTCCGTTGTCCGCAAGGTGTTCGACCAACCGATCGAGTCGCGCGGAAGGGGCCGGCTCGCGATCAAATTGCAGGGCGCGGCCAAACCACTCGATGACCGGATATAGCCCGGTGTTCGTGAAGAGTGATGACGCCCGCCACTCGATGACTTGTGCGGCGGCGGCTGTGAGCGGCACGGCGCTAGCCGCCGGTGTATGTGTTCGCGAGAGACCGGCGGCCAGCGCCATGCCGCTCAGGACATGCTCGGTGATTTCGCGAATCAGCCGCGACTTGCCCAGGCCGGCTTCGCCGATCACGCAGACGACTTGTCCCAAGCCTTCGTCCGCCTGCTCCCACAGGTCTTTGAGGATCTCGACCTCGGTCTCGCGTCCGACGAGCGGCGTCAGCCCCGTGCGCTCGACGAGATCCATGCGGCTGCGCGCAGCTCCTCGGCGAAGGACACGCAGCAGTTCGAGGTCGCGCGTCGCACCGGTCACTCGATGATGGCCCAACTCAGAACATTCAAAGTAGCCGACGAGGAGTTTCGCGGTCGCGTTAGTAATCGTCAGCGTGAAGTCTTCCGCCCAGTGGGTCAGGCGGCTGGCGACATGCCGGGCCTCGCCGGTCAGCAACATCCCTGTGAGCGATTCGCCGACATGTTCCTGGACGACCACACCACCCGTATGAATGCCGGCTCGCGCGGTGAAGGTGATGTGGTACTCGGCCTGCAATTGGGTCGAGAGTTCCTGAAGCCGTTCGAGCAATCCCAATCCACTTCCGGCGGCGCGGCGAGCCGCGTCCTCATAGGCGGTCGGATAACCAAAGCACACGAGCAAGCTGTCGCCGGAAACCTGAATGATGCGACCGTCATTCTCTCGGATGGCCTCGTCGCAGAGGTTTTGAAACTCGACCAGCACGTCGTACTGCTGTTCCGGTTCGAGTTGTTCGACGAACTCGACCGAATCCAGCAGGTTGTGCCGGCAACAGAGCACCGTCACCTGCCGGCTCACCGCCTCGCGTGAGCGTTCTGCGGTGGCCGTGTCGCCGGCTCGTTTGTCAGTCTGTTTGCGAAGCACTTCGCGCAACTCCGCCGCCATGTCGCCGGCCGTTGTGTGACGATCGGCGATGTCCTTGCTCAGCGCCTTCAAACAGATCCTTTCCAATTCCTTGGGGATGCCCCGATTGAGTTGCCGAGGCGGCACCGGGTCTTCCTGCAAGACTCTCTTCATCAACTCCGACAATGACGCCGCTCGAAATGGCAGCGCGCCACACAGCATCCGATAGAGGATCACCCCCAGCGCGTAGAGATCCGTGCGACCGTCAATGCGATGTCCCTCGCCGCGAGCTTGCTCGGGGGACATGTAGTTTGGAGTCCCCGCGATCACCCCTAATTGCGAACGTCCCGCGACACCCTCGCTGAGCGCCAGTCCGAAGTCCACGAGGATCGGACGCAATCCATCGGCACGCTCAACCAGAATGATGTTGCCCGGCTTCAAGTCGCGATGCACCGTGCTTTGCGAGTGAGCATACGCCAGAGCATCGGCGATCTCGCTGACGATCCGCGTGGTTTCCGGCCAAGGGATCTCGCGATTGATCATCCACTGATTGAGATTCGGCCCGTCGAGGAATTCCGAAACGATGAGGCAACTGTCGTCGGCCACATCCACATCGAGCACCGTCACAATCCCCGGATGCCTGAGCGCCGCAAGCTGCCGAGCTTCCTGAAGAAACTCGCGCACGATTTTTTGAGTGCTCTCACGACTGCCGCCGTCCCCCTGCTGATGACTGCCGGTTGAGCCTTCCGATTTCTGAAGATGCGGCACCTTGATGGCCACGTCGCGATCGAGCTGCGGATCGTGCCCGCGATAGACCGCGCCAAACGCTCCGCGTCCGATGGCCTCGACGATGTCATACTTACCAAGTTTCGACGGCGTCTTGGGAGATGCCCCATCTTGCGGAACTGTTGGCTTCACGATCGCTTCAATCACCGTCTCGCCGAATCGGTTGATCGAAACGCTCGATTCCAGTTCGGCCAGGTATTCGATCGTCGGATGAAGTTCGCCAGCGTCGGCCCGCGGAGTGCTGTTGGACATTTTGAATTCCTTGGCTTGGATGAGTTTTCAAACTCTGTGCCCCGTCGCGTCTCTGTGGTGCTCTTCTTCCGATCGGTTTGCCGATGGCGAACAATTGTGGGCCCCCCAGAGACGCGACGGGGCTTGGAGCGGCAGAGCCGCAACGAAACATCTGCAATGAAGTTTGCAACCTGCCTTTATCCCGAAGGGATTGAGTCACATAGCCCAGGGTTGCCGCGCTTCGCGGCTACCCTGGGTTGGAGTCGCGACCTCACGATTTACCCCGAATGGGGTTGCGTCATCGCCGAACGACGAATGACGCAACCCCATTCGGGGTAGAACTCAATTTGACCACCGTGACCCAGGGTAGCCGCGAAGCGCGGCAACCCTTGTATGTTGAAATCCCATTCATCAAAGAAGCGTAAGATGGAGTCTTTGGAGGTTGTTGGTCGGCGTGCTCGGCCGACGCCGCGCGCGGCGTC
>CAMDEA010000101.1 GCA_945893045.1 Planctomyces sp. SH-PL62 | reverse complement strand
CACCTGCTCCCGAACCGCTGGCATCAACAACTCGGATTTCACTTGTGGGACATCATCCATGATCGACTCCAGAAAGAGGTTCCGAACATTTTCAACCTCATTCTGACAACTCTGTATTCATCGCGCCAGGCAAAATTGGCACACCCATGGCGGGTGAATAGGGCGCACTCGCGGGAATGACCTGGGCCATCAGTCCTTGAATCTTGCGATTGTTCGCGTTTCCCACCGCTCGTTCCGCCATGAAGATGGTGTTGCTGGTTCCATCTTGAATGTCTCGAAAGCTGCGACAGGCTCGCCAACCAAACGCGCCGCGCGTATCCAAGTGAACCGGAGTCAAAGCGGTGAACGAGACAGCGGCATCCCCCACACAGAACACATAGGCACGTCGAGCACTCAGCGACTGCGTTTTTTCCGGCAGCGAATTCGTCGGACACAGCAGCAAGGCGAGATCGGTTGGTGGGTGAGGGAAGCCAGCCGTAGTGGGAGGCCCACCCTGAAGTGGTGCTTGCTTGATCTTCTTCCACAACGCGGTCTGCTCTAGGTATGGCAACAGAAACACGACGCCGCTCAAGCGTTGGTCGTTGGGATCACCACCCGAGCCGGCACCGCTCGCGGACACACCGCCAACTCCCGGCGGCAACAATTGATGCGTTTCGGCGTAATTTTGCAGAGCCAGTCCCAACTGTTTGAGGTTGTTCTTGCACTGTGAGCGCCGCGCCGCTTCCCGCGCGCTCTGCACTGCTGGCAACAGCAATGCCATCAAAATGGAGATGATCGTGATGACCACCAGCAATTCAATCAGCGTAAACCCGGACCGATCTCGAAATGAGCGAGTCAACATGGGCTTTCTTCTCCAAGCGAGGACGTGACAGAAGACGGGAAGGGCTGGCGGTGAACACTCTACTCTTCGCCCCATTCAAACGGCAACGCAAATACTCAGTAACGACTTGCATCATCGACTCGCCCGGATATTGTGCTGCGATCCGTGGGGAATGAGTGCATGGCGAGCGAACGCCTCGAAAACTGGTATGTGAAAGCGAGCTTCGGTGCCGAGTGGGGGCCGATGTCTTCTGACACGCTGCTCGAAATGGCGGACAATGGAGATTTGGCTCGCGACGACATGACCCGCAGTGACGAAGCGGCCGACTGGCAGCCGATTCAGACGGTGATTGACCAACTTCGTACGGCCCCGTTCGCAGACTACGATGAGGAAGCCGCTGCCGAGGAATTGCCGACTGCGGACGACTCATTCACGCTTCCTTCAGAGGGAGTGGCGACTCTCGAACCAGCGCCACATTTTTCAGAACAACCGGCTCCGATCAAACGTCGTGGCGGCGCGCTGCCGGGATGGTCGAACTACTGGGTTCCCGACTCGGCAAATTCCACGGAATCGCGTCCGCTTGTCGCCCATCCTCGCTTGGTGCTCGAAGACCAGTTCCAATCGCACCACGTCGCGCCGTCAGAAACCACGGTTGAAGGCACCTCGTTCAGATTAGTTTCCGAAAAGGCGATCGAAGGATCGTCCGAGGATTCCCGTGAAGTTCCGTCCGCGGCCGACGCGATCAGCGGCACCATGCCCGCGGATGGCGACTTCGCAATGTTGAACTCCTGGAAGCAAGAGCGAAAGGAGCGGCTCGACCGATTGCTGAAAATCGTGGCCGATCGTGAAGCCGCCGCCCGCGAGGCCGCGTTGGCACAGGCCGAATCCGCGAACAACGCGGCCTCACAGGAAACAGCGACGGCCGAAGACGATAGCGAGGTGGCAACCAAGGAGCCGATTGAGACACCTCGAAAACAATTCTCGCCGCCACCCGAGTCCTGGAAATTGACGCTCGATCGTTGGAAGCGATCGTTGCCGGACCCCAAAGCCGCGCTCGTGCTGTTGATCGTGCCGTTGGCCGCCTGGTGGTTCTGGCCCGAGTCGTCCGGCAACGCGGGCAGGACGTTTCGCGCGATGTACGACGAACTGCGAGAACTCCGAGAACGTCCGAACGACAAAACGGGAATGGCAGAGTTCGTGCAACGTTCGCAAGCGAAGTTGGACCAATTGATCCCCGTGCTCGAGAAGCGAGCTTCGCCCAACCGGCCCGAATCACAATGGCTGCTCTGGATGGGCAAGGATTGTTTGCGTCCGATGTTGAAGAATCCGCGCCTGAATAGCAGCAAACCCGAACTCAATTTCAAAAAACTGCTGGCCGAGTGGGAACGGCTGAACGGTTTAACGACGGAAACGAATTCCGAGGATGAATCTGGTCCGCCCGCCAACCGAGAGCCGTCAACCGATACCGCTCCTGATTCTTCGCTGTCTCCGAAGATCAAGGCCAAACCGCAGCCCGTGGAAACCAACGACGCAAATTGAACCTGCGCATTTCTCGATTGGCAAAATGATCGCGTTTGAGACACATCACTTTTTGCGGTTGCGTCGTCCTTTGATGGCCCCCTTGGTCAGTTTCTCGACGTCCAACAAATCTTCACTCCATGCTGGCTTAACAACTTGAGTAGGTCCAGAAAGTCGCGCGGTATCTGGGTCATAGCCATAGGCGATCTGCCTCAAGAGTTCCAATGCCTCCAGCCGCTTCGCGGGTGGCTGCGACAACCAATAATCAACGTCCGAGTGATCCTCTTCGGCCTGGGCCAGAGTCATTTTCCGGACGACCGTTCGATCCATCGGCATGTCATTTTTGAGGGTCATCAATCACCTCGCCAAATAGATCCTTCGTGTCTCAACAGAGCGTTCAATCCAAAAAGGCAAGAAGACACAACGCACTGCTGAAAACTAGACCTTCTGCGATACCACCAGAGCGGCATTGTCCGCCAGCGTGTCTGGCGGCGTGAATTCAAAGCGACGGCATTGGCGGAAGAATTCGAGCGGGTTGTCGTAGACGATTTTCTTAATCTTCGATTCGGGGTGGCCGCGTTTGCGCAGTTCTTGGATGAAGTCGGGGACGGCGATCGGGTTGGACGGGCCCCAGTCGCCGGCGGAGTTCACCATGATGCGGTCGTCGCCGTAGGCTTCGATGATGTCGGCGGCTCGCGAGGGTGTGCATTTCGTGATCGGGTACAGCGTCATCGCGCACCAAAAGCCCTCTTCTTTGGCGAGGCCGACGGTGTGCTCCTCGACGTGGTCGATCAGCACTCGCTCCGGCTGCACGCGGCGGTCGGACATCAGCATGTCGATGATCATCCGCGTTCCCTTCAGCTTGTCTTGCAGGTGCGGCGTGTGAATCAGGATCAACTCGTCGAGCTGCATCGCCAACTGGACGTGTTCTTGGAAGATGATCGACTCGTTCTTCGTGTTCTTGTTCAGTCCGATCTCGCCGATGCCGAGCACTCCCGGCTTGCTGATGAACTCCGGGATCATCTTGATGACCTCGCGCGAGAGTTCGACGTTCTCGGCTTCCTTGGCGTTAATGCAGAGCCATGTGTAATGCTGGATGCCGGACCAACCGGCCCGCTTCGGCTCAAATTCAGTGAGCTGCCGGAAGTAGTCGCGGAAGCCGTCCACGCTGCCGCGATCGAACCCGGCCCAGAAGGCCGGCTCGCTGACGGCGACGCAGCCCATGCGGGCGATGCGTTCGTAGTCGTCGGTCACGCGGGAAACCATGTGGATGTGAGGGTCGATGTAGTACATGGCGGGGTGTCGCTTGAAGAGGGGAGGGTGAGTGGGATTGCAAATTGCAAATTGCAAATTGCAAATTGCAAGTTTCAAATTGAACCGCAGAAGAAAGGATCGGCTTCAGGGGTCACGTTGCTTCGTCTTCTAATTCTCAATTTGCAATTTGCATTTTGCATTTTGCAATACCTTTGGTCGATTCAGTGCGGAACGCTCGGAGACAGAGCAGGTCGCTCCCCAGTCGAGAGATACTTCTTCATCCAGGTCGGATCGTACTGATCGCTGAAGATCTCTTGAATCTGAGCGGCACGGTGGAAGCCGTCGCTCAAAAGGATTTCGAGTCCTTGCCGGATTTGGCCAAAGCGAGGGTCAGAGCGTACCGATTCAGCGGCTTCGGCCCGGTCCAGACGATCGAGCGTCGCGGCGACTTCCAGGATTTTGGCGCGGACCAGCAGAAACGTCTGTTCGAAGACTTCGGGAGCGGTTTGAACGGCGGCGATCATGATGAAGCCTCGCTGGGGACAGTGGTCAGGGATCAGAGGTCAGTATGACCGTGGTGGATGGCATCAGTGTCCGGCTGCGGATGTGCAATTTCAAGCAGGGCTTTATCCTGCCCTCGCCCCCAACCCCCAGTCCCTAACCCCTCTCCCTCATGGCTCGACACGAATCCAACCGCGAAGACTTGATGCAGGAAGCGACTGGCCTCTCTCGCCGAGTCGAATGGCAAGTGCCGTTCGTGTCTGATCCGGTTGTCGCGGGATTCAAAAAGAACGGAGCCTGCTCCGTTTACTTTGGAGCCGAGCCGGTCCTGCAATTCGATCCGGCCGGATGTTTGCGGCGAGCGTTCTTCGAGGGCTTTTTGTTTCGCACTCAAGGGGACACGCTGGCTCGACTGCAACGCCACCGCACGACTGCGGAAACGCAACTTGTCCGTCACGATCTCGACGACAGCGAACTGGCCGCCTTTCGCGTGCAGGCGTGTTCGTGGCTGAGGCTGCTGTTGCAGGCGATCGACCTGGGTGAAGCGGTGCGGTTGCGGCAGGTGCCTGAAGGTGATGAAGTCATCCTCGACTTGTGCGTGGCCTTGCGAGCGGCACTTAGCGAGGGACTGCCGCTCGCGGCGGCGATTGCGGGGAAGCGGTAACGTTTCAAAAATCTCAAATCTCAGATTTGAAATCTCTAAGAGGCACCACTCATGACGATCCGACCCAATCGCGTCAAACAAAAACTGCTTGCTGGTGAGACCGTGTGGTCAAGCTCGGTTCGATTGCCAGAACCAGGCTTATGCGAGTTGCTCGGCTATGCCGGTTGGGACTTCGTGCTGTTGGATGGCGAGCACGGCGCGGTCGATGCCTCAACGCTGGAGAGCCTCGTCATCGGCTGCTACGCCGGCAACACGACGCCGATTGTCCGAGTGCTGCGTCCCAACGATCCCGAAGCGGTGATGCACGCACTCGATCTTGGAGCGCAGGGCGTTTTGATTCCGCATTGCCGAACTGTCTCGGATGCGCATGGGTTAATCTCCGCGGGGATGTTTCCGCCACGCGGGACACGCGGCTTCGGCCCCGGCCGAGCCGCGATGTGGGGCCGAGTCAGTGGGCCGGACTATCTTAAGGCTGCGAATGACGAAGTCGTGTTGCTCGCGTTGATCGAAGACCCGGAGGGAGTCGAGAACGTCGAGGCCATTGCCGCCGCGGGACTGGATGGCTTGTGGGTCGGCACCGGCGATCTGGCGCTCGGCTACGGAGTCGGTGGCGAGCGAGATCATCCGAAAGTTCAGCAAGCGGCCGAACGAATCCTCGCCGCGTGCTTGAAGAACAACGTCGCTTGTGGCTATCCGGCGCGCAGTTCCGAGGAAGCTCGCCGAGTCGCCGCACAAGGCTATCGCCTGATCGGCTTCGGTGGTGCCGAGCAGTATGTAATGTCGGAGTCACGCAGGTTCCTGACGGAAGTTGGGCGAGCGTAGTCTCGCCCGTTCGTGGGGCACGTATTCAACGTGCCCGTCATCAATGGCACGTTGGAAACGTGCTCCACGGGAACGACGAACGATGCCGCGAATCATTCTGCTTGGTGCCAGCAACGTGACGCTTTCGTTTCCGCGTCTGGTTCACGGCTTGCATCGAGCGTTCGCTGAACCGCTGGAACTCTTCGCCGCACACGGTCACGGTCGCTCGTTCGGGATTTGGAATCGCATCGGCCCGCGCGAACTCCCCGGCATCGTGCCGTGTCGTTTGTGGGACGACCTCGCCGCGCAGCCGACGTCCGATGATCCGCCGCGAACGCTGATCACCGACATCGGCAACGATTTGATGTACGGGATCGAACCGGACGAGATCGCCGTTTGGGTCGCGACTTGTCTCGAACGGCTACGGACCATGCGAGCCCGAATCGTGCTGACTCAACTGCCCCTCGCCAGTGCGCGGACGCTGGGCCGCGCGCGGTTTCAGTTCTTTCGGAAGCTGTTTTTTCCGAACAGCCAGATTCAATTCGAGGAACTCGAAGCCAAAACGACGCGACTCAATCAGCACATCGTCGATCTCGGCCGGCGGTTCGAGATTCCAACTCCTGAACTGCGCGGCGAGTGGTACGGGTTCGATCCGATTCACATTCTTGGCCGGCATCGCGCCGCGGCTTGGAACGAGTTGCTGGCCTCATGGTTCGACGATCCCAAAGCCGCCGACTTCCGAGCCGCCAGTCCAAACGAATCGCTGCATCTGTGGCGGCAACGCCCTTGCGAGCGGCGCTGGTTTGGCCGCGAGCAGCATTCGTCACAACCCGTGTTGCGGCAGCCGGACGGTTCACAACTCTGGCTATACTGACGCGAGTCGAGCCATCAAAGTAACGCGCGGTTTGCAGTCATTGAGGTCTCGCGGATGTCCCGGTTTCACCCGATCATCGAACAATGGTTTGCGTCGCGCTTCCCCGCGCCGACGGAACCGCAGCGGCTCGGCTGGCCGGCAATCGCGAATGGCGAGCATGTGCTGATCGCCGCTCCGACCGGCAGCGGCAAAACGCTGACGGCATTCCTGGCGGTGATCGACCGGCTGCTGCGGCGCTCGCTGAAAGAAAAACTCGGTGACGGGATTCGCGTCGTGTATGTCTCGCCGCTGCGAGCGTTGTCGAACGACATGCACCGCAATCTCGACGAACCGCTGCGCGAGATCACGGAACTCGTCGAGCAATCCGGCCTGCGCACGATTCACGGCGAGCAACCGGCTCCGATCCGTGTCGGCCTGCGCACCGGCGACACGTCGTCATCGCAACGAGCAACGCTCGTCCGCAAGCCGCCGCACATCCTGGTCACGACGCCGGAATCGTTGTACTTGCTGCTGACGTCGGTGAAGGGCCGCGCCGCGCTCCGCAAAACGGAAGTGGTCATCGTCGATGAAATTCACGCGCTCGTCCGAGACAAACGCGGCTCGCATCTCGCGCTGAGCCTCGAACGCCTGCAAGCGTTGTGCAAGAAGCCGCTGCAACGCATCGGCCTGTCGGCCACGCAGCGTCCGATCGAACGCATGGCGGAATTCCTCGTCGGTTCGGCGGATGGCTGTCGGCTGTCGGCTGATGGCCGTCATCTCAACTCACCGGAACAACTGGCGTTGCCGTTTTTGCGAGACGATTTGGGATTACAGCCATCAGCCGACAGCCGACAGCCATCAGCCGGTACGGCGACGATCATTGATGTCGGGCATTCACGGAATTTGGACCTCGCCATCGAGATACCGGAGCTCGAACTTGGAGCGGTTTGTTCTTACGAGCATTGGGGGCAGATCAATGCTCGCGTTGTCGAACTCGTCAACTCGCACCGCAGCACACTGATCTTCGTCAACACGCGCCGCATGGCCGAGCGGGCTGCTCATCAACTGACCGAGTTGCTGGGCGAGGACAAGGTCAGCAGTCATCACGGCTCGCTGTCGGCCGAGCTGCGACTGCGAACGGAACGGCGATTGAAGGCTGGGGAATTGAAGTGCGTCGTCGCGACGGCGTCGCTCGAACTGGGGATCGACATTGGCTACATCGACCTTGTGATTCAGCTTGGCTCGCCGGGCGCGATCGCGACGTTTCTGCAACGCATCGGCCGCGCGGGCCACGCGGTCAAAGCGACTCCGAAGGGGCGGCTGTTCGCGATGACTCGCGATGAGTTAGTCGAGGCGATGGCCCTGATGCGAGCGGTTCGCGCGGGGCGGCTGGACGTCATTCAGATCCCGGTCGCACCGCTGGACGTGCTGGCTCAACAGATCGTCGCCGAGGTCGCTGCCGCAGAAGAATGGTCGTCGGACGAACTGTTCGAGATGTTTCGCCGGGCGTACCCGTATCGCGATCTGACTCGCGAGCAGTTTGATGCGGTCGTGCAGATCATGGCTGAAGGGATCACGGACACGAGCGGTCGCGGCAAGGTTTATCTGCATCACGACCGGGTCAAACGCCGGATCAAAGCTCGGCCAGCCGCCCGCATCGCGGCGACGATGAACGCCGGAGCGATCCCGGACATCGGCTCGTATCGCGTCGTGGCCGATCCCGACGGAGTCGTGGTCGGCACCATCGACGAAGACTTCGCGGTTGAGAGCCAACGGGGCGACATCTTCTTATTGGGTTCGACGTCGTGGCGGTTTCAAGGGATTCGTAAGCTGGATGTCGTCGTGACTGATGCTGGCGGAGCACCGCCGACCGTGCCGTTCTGGCGCGGCGAAGCGCCGGGGCGATCGTGGGAGTTGTCGGAGGAAGTGTCGCGGTTGCGCGAAGACATCTCGTCGCGGTTGGAGGAGAAGGCGATTGCAAATTGCAAATTGCAAATTGCAAATTGCGAATTGGAACACCAGCCAACTGACGATGTTTCCCTCCTCCCCTCCTCCCCTCCTCCCCTCACCCCCTCGCTTCTCGACTGGCTGCAATCGGAAACGAACTGCAACGAGTGGGCGGCGCAACAAATCGCGAACTATGCCGAGTCGCAGAAGGCGGCGATCGGTGTGATCCCAAGCCAGACGAAGATTGTCTTTGAACGCTTCTTCGACGAGTCGGGCGGGATGCAGATGGTCGTGCATGCTCCATTCGGGGCGCGGGTCTGCAAGGCGTGGGGACTGGCAATGCGGAAGCGGTTCTGCCGGTCGTTTGATTTTGAGTTGCAGGCGACCGCCGATGATGACGGCTTCATCTTGTCGCTGGGCCCGCAGCATTCGTTTCCGTTGGAGAGCATGTTCCCGATGCTCAATCGCGAGAACGCTCGCAACTTGCTGGAGCAGGCGATTCTGCAAACGCCGCTGTTTCAAACGCGCTGGCGTTGGAATATGAACCGAGCACTCTTGGTGCTGCGGATGCGGAACGGCCAGAAGGTTCCACCGGCTCTGCAACGGTTTCGATCGGACGACTTGCTGACGGCCGTTTTTCCGAAGCTCACCGGTTGCCAAGAGAACATCGTCGGCGATCACGAGTTGCCCGATCATCCGCTGGTTCAGCAGACGATGCACGATTGTCTGACCGAAGCGATGGACCTCGCGGGTCTGCACCGAGTGCTCGAAGACATCGAGGCGGGACGGATCGAACTGATCGCTCGCGACACGCGCGAACCGTCGCCGTTTTGTTACGAGTTGCTCAACGCGAACCCCTATGCGTTCCTCGACGGCGGCGAGTTGCAAGAACGAAGAGCACGCGCGGTCGCGAACCGCCGCACGCTGAATCCGGATGACGTCCGCGACTTGGCAAAGCTTGATCCGGCGGCGATCGAGCAAGTCGTGCGGGAGGCTCAACCGCTGATCCGCAACGCCGACGAATTGCACGATGCATTGCTGAGTCTGTTCTTCATGTCGGTGCCCGAACGTAGCCGTCACGCTCCGCGTGACGAGCCGAATGGGCAAGACGCGCCGACCTTGGAAACGACGTCGATGGAGCGTTCGGCTCGTCACGCGGAGCGTGACGGCTACGTTGCCGAACTCATGACCGACCGCCGAGCGACGGCGCTCACGTTGCCGAATGGACAACTTGCGTGGGTCGCGGCCGAGCGGTTGCCGGCGATCAAAGTGCTGTTTCCCAATCAGGCGATTGAGCCGGTCATCGAGCCTCCAACGGGAGTTCGCACCGCCTGGGAAACGACCGACGCGCGAATCGCTGTTCTGCGCGGTTGGTTGGAAGTGAGCGGCCCGATCACGGCAGAGGAACTGGCAGTTCAAACGACGTTCACCGAGTCGCAGGTCTCGGCCGCGCTCGAGGCCCTCGAAGGCGAGGGTGTGGTCTTGCGCGGAGTATTTCGACCCCTGGATGGCGGTGTCGAACCACCGCACTCCAGGGTCGAATGGTGTCATCGCCGATTGTTGGCTCGCATTCATCGACTGACGATTGAAGGCTTGCGGCGGTTGATTGAGCCGGTCGATGTTTCGACGTACTGGCGGTATCTCGCACGGCGGCAGGGAATCACGGGGAGCGACCGGCGAACCGGATCGAATGGCGTGTTTGAAATCATCGCGATGCTGCAAGGTCTCGATCTCTCGGCGATCGCTTGGGAGCGGGACATCCTGCCTGCTCGTGTCGCGAACTATCGGCCGGAGTGGCTCGACGAGTTGTGTCTGGGAGGCGAGGTTGCGTGGGGTCGGCTGTATCCGCCGCGCGTCGATCCCGAGAAAGGCAAGCCGCTGTCCGGTGTGACGCGCGTCGTGCCGGTGTCGCTGTTCCTGCGCGGTGACTTACCGTGGCTGGATACCGTGGGGCAGGTTTTCAACCTGCCCGAAGCAAAGTCCGGGCAGGTTGAAAACTTGCCCCACAAACAACTGGGTTCCTCCGCCGAAGACCTCGCGGCATTGCTCCGAACGCGCGGAGCGATGTTCCTGACCGACTTGCTCCGCGACAGCCGATTGTTGCCGACGCATGTCGAAGATGGTTTAGGCGAACTCGTCTCGCGGGGCCTGGTGACGGCGGACGGGTTTTCGGGGTTACGACAACTTATCAGTGATGCGAGTCGCACATCGTCGCGCGGTGCAAACCGTGGCCGGCCGGGATTGCTGCGTCAGCGCGGAGTCGCAGGATCGGTGGGCCGCTGGTCATTGTGGCGTGAGCCCTCAACTCTCAACCCTCAACCCCAAACCCTCAACACCCAAGAAGTCGTCGAGCAATGGGCGTGGCAGTTGTTGCGGCGCTGGGGCGTAATGTTCAAAGACTTGTTGGCGCGCGAGTCGGGCGCGCCGTCGTGGTGGGAGCTGTTGCAGGTCTATCGCCGGCTGGAGGCTCGCGGTGAGATTCGTGGCGGGCGATTCATCTCCGGAGTCGCGGGAGAACAGTTCTCGATGAGCGAGTCGATCCGGCAATTGCGGTTGTTGCGCGATGGATCACAAGGCTCGCAGCCCGACTCGGAGAGTCTGGCGACGGGACGCGAGTTCGTGTTGATCTCGGCGGCCGATCCGCTGAATTTGGTGGGCGTCCTCGACGCTCAACCGCGAGTTCCCAGCATTGCAGCGCATCGCCTGGTCTACCTCGACGGACGCTGTGTCGGCACGATGATCGCCGACGAGAAGTGGCTGTCACCCTCGCTGAGCAACGAGTGCCGGCCGGTTGTCATCGAGCTACTTGAGCGAGGCAACCCCGGCGAACGACCGAGCGCGGCGTCCAAAGAAACTCCAACCGTTCACGGTCATGCTGCGACAGCAGCGCCTCGGTCGGCGATGCGCACGCGAGCCAGATAATCGTGCCGGCAGTCTCGTCATCGTCATTGAGAGACGGGTCTACTCGAAAGTGACCGATTGACCGTCTTTCCGGCCGCAGGCGTTCTTGAAAATCTTCACGTCGATTTGATAGCTCAGGAAGCGGACGGACCCGTCGCACAACGCGGCCATCATGCCTTCCGCATGAGGACCACCGAACTGGCAAAGTCCGCCACCGCCGAAATAGCCGCCACTTCCCGCCGTGGTGGCGACACTGTTGTCGTAAGCTGGGCCCAGCCAACTGCCGCCGATCGGCTGCGCACGACGCACGACGTCGCAATCATCCGCCGGCCGAACCGCCGGTTCGTTGTCGTAGAAGTCGGTCCCGGCGTCGATGTCTCGCGTGTTAATTCGCCGCTCGCCCAGCAGCAGGGTGTTGGTCGTTCCGTCCCGAATTCCTTGGAAGCCGACACCGGCAAAATTCGTCATCGTGGCACCGCTGTTGGTGACAATCACTCCGTCATTCACCGCGCTTCCCAGATTGCCGGCGTAGTCGGTGATGGCATCGTTGTGATACAGCCTGACGGCTCGGCGCGTCGGGCAGTAAAACGACTTGACCGGCGAGCTATCCAATTTGGCCAGGATGGCCGCCCCGCCCGGAACCGTGGTGATGTCCACTAGCGGGTCTTTGGGGGCCAGCTTGAAAAGCGCGTCTTGTTCGATGTACGGGTAAATGTGAAACGGCCAACTGAAGTAAAAGGTGCGGACCGCCGGATTCTCACCGGCGGGTGAGTTCCCTCCGGCTTGGGGCAGGCGTTTGTAAGTGTCGTGAAACGAGTGCATCCCCAACGCGACTTGCTTCATGTTGTTCTTGCACTGCGACCGTCGCGCGGACTCGCGCGCTTGCTGCACCGCGGGCAACAGGAGTGCAATCAGAACGGCGATGATCGCGATCACCACCAGCAACTCGATGAGCGTAAAACCGGATCGAGCCCGCACGAGTCGTCGTCGATTTCGATTCATCAGCACACCTTTTTCAGATTGGAGCGAAGCTCAGGTAGCGCAAAAACCCGCAAGCCACTGAGGCAAGCTCAGTGGGGGGGCACATGGTTGAGGACTAAAGCTGTTTTTTTAACTCCAGATTGATCGTATTGGCCCCTTGATGAAGTTCAAACTTTAAGGGGGTCGTGGCTTGGTCCTCATACTCCTTGGCCAGCGTATTCACCAACAGGCCGTCGACGCGCGCTTTTTCCAACCCTTCTCCAGCCGGACGAGTTCCGTCCTGCAACGACATCTTACTGACACAGACTCGATACTTTCCGAGAGGCACTCCGCCGCCAGTGTTACCGGTCAGGCTGTATTTCCCCGCCGCGTCTGACTGGGCCACGACGGGCGATTGATTCTTCGCGTCCTCACCGATGAAGACCACTTGCGCGTCGGACAGTGGCGTGCCATCCAACGTCACAGCTCCCGTGACCTTGGCCTCCTTCTTTCCCATCCAGAAGAATCCGGCCACCACGACCACCGCAATCGCAATTGCAGCCGCGATGATCATTCGCTGGGAATTGTCTGCTTCGTCTCTCGCCATTTCTTTTCAGACTCTCCGCAAAACATTCCTGATTTCTCCGAACTGCCGATCACTTCGCCGCGCAAGTTATCCGCTCACAGTTCAATTTCAATCGACAGAACGAAGAACTTGGAACGCGAAACTTGGGGACGGTTAATGGCGGTCGGCCATCGCGGTCGCGAAGATGACACCGTTTGAGGACGAAGGTCGATGCGGGCGATTGATCGCAAACTGGTTCGCGACGTGCTGCTGATGAAAGGGCAGGTGCTGGCGATCTGCGCGGTCATGGCGTGCGGGGTCGCGACGTTTGTGATGTCCTCCAGCGCGATGATCTCGTTGCAGGGGACGATGGACGGCTTCTACGAGTCGAATCGGTTCCCGCAAGTGTTTGCTCGGATCAAGCGTGCTCCGCAGTCGGCGGCCGAGCGGATGGAAGAGATTCCGGGAGTCGCGCGGATTCAGACGCGCGTGGTCGAGGATGTGACGCTGGACGTGCCGTCGTTTCCGGAACCGGTGGCCGGGCGGCTGGTGTCCATTCCGGAGCATCCCGAAGCGACCGATCTGTGTTCGCTGTTCCTGCGCAAGGGACGCTTCATCGAACCGCGACGCGATGACGAGGTGCTCGCCAGCGAGGGGTTCGTCAAAGCTCACAAGCTGCAACTCAATGATCAGATTTCGGCGGTCATCAACGGCAAGAAGAAGAAGCTGCGGATCGTCGGCGTCGCGCTGTCGCCGGAGTACGTTTATCAAATCAAGTACGGACAGCTCGTGCCGGATGACAAGCGGTTCGGGATTTTGTGGATGAACCGCGAAGCGCTCGAAGCGGCGTTCGACATGAAGGGGGCGTTCAACGACGTGCTCATTGAACTGCTGCCGGGAGCGTCGGAAGGGGAAGTCGTGCGGCGGCTGGATCAGATCATCGAAAAGCATGGCGGGTTCGGCTCGCACGCGCGAGCCGATCAAATCTCCAATCGCTTTCTGACGGACGAGATCAGCAATCTCAAACGCATGGGGATGATCATCCCGTCGATCTTTCTGGGCGTGGCGGCGTTTCTGTTAAACGTCGTGCTGTCGCGGATCATCGCGTTGCAGCGCGATCAAATTGCGGCGCTGAAGGCGTTCGGCTATTCGGACTGGGCCGTCGGCCGGCACTACCTGAAGCTGGTGCTGCTGATCTGCGTGGTGGGGGGCATCGCGGGGACGATTGCCGGAGCATTCATCGGCCGCAAGATGATGGGCATCTATGCCGAGTTCTATCGTTACCCGGAGTTGCACTATCACCTCCCGCCGCAAGTCATCGCGGGAGCGTTCGGAGTCTGCGTGGTCGCGTCAATGATCGGTACGCTCAACGTCGTGCGCCGCGCGGTGACTCTGCCGCCGGCGGAAGCGATGCGGCCGGAAGCTCCCGGTGAATTTCGACCGACGATCTTCGAGCGGTTGGGTTTTCAAAACTGGCTCTCGCAAATCGGCCGCATCGTGATTCGCAACATCGAGCGGCGGCCGGTCAAGGCACTGCTGTCGGTCTGCGGCATCGCGATGGCCTCGGCGATTCTGGTGCTCGGCCGATTTTCCGCCGACTCGCTCGAATATCTGGTGCGAATGCAGTTCGAATACATCAACCGGCACGACATCGACGTAACGTTGAACGAACCGACCTCACGCAAGGCTCTGCATGAAATCCAACAGCTTCCCGGCGTGATTCTGGCGGAACCGCGGCGCGGAGTCGGCGTCAAAATCTTCAGCGATCACGTCGAAAAAAGGACGTATCTGCTGGGCATCGACCAGAACGCGACGCTCAATCATTTGATCGACGACAACGACGAATCGGTCGCGGTGCCGCCGGAAGGGATCGTGCTCAATCAAAAGCTGGCGCAAGTGCTCGGCGTGCGGATCGGCGATACACTCACGCTGGAGATCCTGGAGGGGAGCCGGCGCGTTCGCCCGGTGCGGATCGCGGCGCTCAGTCAGGAGTTCCTCGGCACCGTTTGTTATATGGAGGCACGGGCCTTGAATCGCCTGGTGGGAGAAGGGCCGGCTGTGACGAACATCGCCATCACCGCCGATCCGGCCGCCGTCGATGATTTGTACCGCCGATTGAAGGCGACTCCGCGCGTCGGCAGCGTGATGCTCAAAGGCGCGTCCATTCAAGGCTTCCGTGACACCGTGATGAACAACCTGCTGACCATGCAAGCCTTCAACGTCGTCTTCGCCTGCATCATCGCCTTCGGCGTGGTTTACAACACCGCGCGCGTCGCGCTGTCAGAACGGGGCCGCGAACTGGCGAGCCTCCGAGTGCTCGGACTGACTCGCGCCGAGATCTCACGCATTCTGCTGGGGGAGTTGGCTATCCTGACGTGTGCCGCAATTCCGCTGGGGCTGTTCATCGGCAATCGCCTGGCAAAATTGGTCTGCTGGTTCATGGACACCGAGCTGTATCGCATTCCGCTGATCATCGAACCGGCGACGTATTCCTTCGCGACGACGGTCGTGCTCATCGCCGCCATCTTGTCGGGCCTGTTGGTCCGACGCCGGTTAGACCATTTGGATTTGATCGCCGTGTTGAAGACACGCGAGTAATTTTTGATTTGAGATTTGAGATTTCCTGAGAGGCATCCCTTGTTGCGCTGGATCAAAAAACTCCTCTGGCTGTGCATTCTGGCCGGCATCGCGGCGGCAGTCGGGTACGGCTTTCTGCCCAAGCCTGTCCCCGTGGACACCGCGCGAGTCACGCGCGGCAGTCTGACGGTCACGGTCTCGGAAGACGGCAAGACCCGCGTGCGCGACCGTTATTTGATCTCCTCACCGCTGGCCGGACGGTTGCATCGGATCAAAGTCCGAGCGGGCGATCCGGTGACGGCTCCGCCGGCTGTCGAATCAACCGACAACGGCGTCGCGGCCACGGGCTTGGAAGATCCTCCGGCCAACGGTCACGGCTCGGAGTCCGTCACGCCCACATTCAGTCCCGGAGCGACGGCTGTCACCGACGTGGCCATTATCGACCCGATTGATCCTGGCTTGCTGGACTCGCGGCAGATCACGCTGGCCGAACTGCGCGTCAAAGCCATGGAGATCGCGATTGAGAGTTCAGCCGCCTCACGCGAGAAAGCGAACGTCGCGCTCGAATGGGCGCGGACCGATCTCAACCGCCGTCAGGGACTCGTCGGCAAAGGAGCCAACTCGAAGCAAGAACTCGAAGACGCCCAGATGCTCGTGCGCTCGCGGATCGAAGAACTCAACGTCGCGAAGTTCGCGGAAGTCACCGCCAAATATGAACGTGACCTCGCCCGCGCGGCGCTGCTCCGCTCGAAGCCGCTGGAGCCGGATCAGGTGGAGAAGTGGCAACTCCGTCTGCAATCGCCGATCACCGGCGTCGTGATGAAGGTTCTTCAAGACAGCGAAATGATCGTGCAACAAGGGACGCCGCTGCTGGAAGTCGGCGACCCGCGCGATCTGGAGGTCGATATCGAAGTCCTCTCGACCGACGCGGTCCGCGTTCGACCCGGTCAAACCGTGCGACTGAAACACTGGGGCGGCGAACGTACGCTGACCGCGCGCGTGCGACTGGTTGAACCCTCCGGATTCTTGAAACTCTCCGCCCTGGGAGTCGAAGAGCAGCGAGTCCATGTCATCGCCAACTTTGAAGATCCCTATGTCGATCGCCCAACGCTCGGCAACGGTTATCGAGTCGAAGCCGAGATCGTCATTTGGGAAAAGGACGACGTGGTGAAAGTCCCCACCGGCGCGCTGTTCCGCGAGAACGGCTCAGCCAGCCCTTCGTCCCCCACCGAACCGCAGCGCGATCTGTGGGCCGTTTACGTCGTCGAAGGAGGCATCGCTCGCAAACGCCAGGTGGAAATCGGACGTCGCAACGGACTGGAGGCGGAAGTCCTTTCCGGCCTCAGCGAATCCGACCAAGTCATCGTCCACCCCAGCGACCGTATCCGCGACCAAGTCGAAGTGCTGCCGCGATAGACGCCAGCGCGGCCCCCCGACATCCTCCGCACACTCGCCAACTTTTCCGATTCCTCTGGCCCCATTCCTCTGGCAAAACCGCAGGTCGGCAGAGGAATGGGGCCAGAGGAATGAAAACAAAACACTCGCGAATTGAACCCGCGCGAAATTGAAATTCTTATTCGCATCTTTCGCCAGCCGGCTGGCCACTCTCTTGAAGGCAATTCATGAACTCGGCATTGCCAGACGTCCTGATTCGCGCCTCGGCCGGAACCGGCAAGACGTATCAATTGGCGAGCCGCTTTCTGCGGTTGCTGGAGGCGGATGTTCCGCCGGAGTCGATTCTCGCGGCGACGTTCACTCGTAAAGCGGCGGGGGAGATTCTCGAACGCATCCTGTTGATGCTCGCCCGCGCTGCGACCGACGACCGCAAGCGTGACGAGTTGGCCGAAGCGATCGAATCGCCGGGGCTGACGGCCGAGCGTTGTCGGCAACTGCTGAGCACACTCACGCAACGATTGCATCGCTTGCAGGTCGGAACGCTGGACAGCTTCTTCGCGAAGCTGGCCAGCAGTTTCTCGCTGGAGCTGGGCTTGCCTCCGGGCTGGCGAATTCTGGAAGGAGTCGAAGCGGATCGGCTGCGCGAGGATGCGGTCGAAGCGTTGCTGGAAGCGGAGACCGACGATGACTTGGTCCGCCTGCTGCGATTGTTGACCAAAGGGACGACGTCCCGGTCGGTCAGCGAGTTGATCGTCGAAACCGTGCGCAAGTGTCACGAGATCGCGATGCAGACAACGCCGGATGCGTGGCGAAAAGTCCCACAGCCGCGACTGCCGACAGACGACGACTTGCTGCGCTCGAAGCAAGCGCTGCAAGAACTTCAGCAAGCTGGAACGCGAACGGACAAGGTGTATGTGGATGCCGTCAACAACGACATCGACCTGGCGGATCGCGAGCAGTGGGAAGAGATGCTGACGAAAGGCATTCTCAAGAAGCTGGTGGAAGGAGAATTGAAGTTCAATCGGAAAGAGCTCGATGAGACGACGCTGGCGGTCTATCAACCGCTGCTGAAACAGATTTCGAGCATCGCGCTCAACCGGCTGGCGCGTCAGACCGAAGCGACGCGTGATCTGCTCGACAAGTACGACCACGAACTGCACGAGCTACAACGAAGACATGGAGGCTGCTCGTTCTCGGATGTCGCGCGTGCGTTGGCCTGTAGTCCGAGCCCTCGTGGCTCGGACGGTTCGTCCTCTGCGGTGAATCCTCCAGGCCACAAGGGCCTGAGCTACAGGTTTCGGATGGACTCACGGTTGTCGCACTTGTTGCTCGATGAGTTCCAAGACACCTCGCCGTTGCAATGGTCGGTGCTGCGTCCGTTCGCCGAGCAAGTCGTCGCCAAGCAACGTCCGTCGAAAAAGAAAACCGCTCAAGGGTCATTGTTCGACCAGTCGGAATTGCCGCCGTCGTTCTTCTGCGTCGGCGATGTGAAGCAGGCGATCTACGGCTGGCGAGGGGGCGACGCACGCATCTTCGACACGCTCCGCCGCCAGTTGCCGAATGTCATTCCACAAGAACTCGCACTGAGCCGCCGATCCGCTCAGCCCATCATCGACACGGTCAATCGCGTCTTCCAACACCTCACTCGACATCCTCGATTGGACCGATTGGCCGATCCCGTCGATTCCTGGTGCCGCCAATTTCCCCCGCACTCCACCGCGCGAACCGACCTCGATGGCTTCGTGCAGTTCCGAGTCGTCCCGCAAGTCGGAGCCGACGACAGCGACTCGCAAGACGACATCACGCTGCGCACCGCAGCCAGGCTCGTTGCCGAGCTGGCCACGCAACATCCGCTGCACGAGATCGGCGTGCTCACACGCAGCAACGAAGCGGTCGCGCAGTTGATTTTCGAGTTACAACAACTCGGCGTCCCGGCCAGCGAAGAGGGCGGGCATCCACTGACCGACTCGGCCGCTGTGCGTCTGCTGCTCTCGTTACTGAAGCTCGCCGATCATCCGGGAGACCGAATCGTGCGGTTTCACGTCGCCACCTCGCCGCTCGGCACGGCTTTCGAGTTCACGAATTTCCAAGACGACACAGCAGCCGCGCGATTGGCGGAAGCGCTGCGAGGAAGCCTGCTCTCCGACGGCTACGGCCCGACCATCGCCTCTTGGTCGCAACGGTTGCTGGGACACGTCAACGCACGCGAACAAGCGCGGCTGACTCAGCTCATCAAGTTGGCCGACGCCTATCAGCCATCAGCGACTCTGCGACCGACCGACTTCGTCGAGTTCGTCCGGGAAGAGCGTGTCGCCGACCCCAGCGGTGACCGCATCCGGGTCATGACGGTGCATCAAGCCAAGGGGCTGCAATTCGACATCGTCGTTCTGCCGGAATTGGACCGCCAGATTCCCGGCCAGTCTCCTGACTTGGTCGCGGGCAACGTCGATCCCGCCGAACCGCCCGACGCGGTGTGCCTCTATCGCAGCGAGAGCATTCAACAACTGCTGCCAACCGAACTGCAACAACTCTTCGAGCAAGACATCGAATGCCGCACGCACGAGGCGCTCTGCCTGCTGTACGTCGCGCTGACACGCGCCGTCCACGCGATGTATTTGCTGATCGCGCCCCACGAGAAAGAGCCAAAGAAATCCTTCGCTGGTTTGCTACGTGCGTCGTTGACAACTGACATGCTCGCACCGGCGGATGCGGTGCTGTTCGAGACCGGCAATCCGAACTGGGATCAACGTGAAGGGGTCGGGAGTCTTTTTCAGGCCGCCATCCCTGAAGCCCCTGATTCAGAAGAAACGGCAGGCGGCCTGAAAAAGACTCCCGACCCCGTACTCGTCCGAACCATCCGCTTCGCGCCGCCGTTGCCAGCACCCACTCGCGGCTGGCAGCGGAAAGCTCCCTCCTCGCACGAATCGCCCACCTCCCGGCGACTCGACGAACTGCTGCGACCGCGCGCGGGACACGCGCTCGATCGCGGCA
This sequence comes from Planctomyces sp. SH-PL62, assembly GCA_945893045.1. Taxonomy (GTDB): domain Bacteria; phylum Planctomycetota; class Planctomycetia; order Planctomycetales; family Planctomycetaceae; genus SXKJ01. The sequence goes on along the minus strand of CAMDEA010000101.1, from coordinate 9,784 downwards.
CGCTGATCCACAAATGGTTCGAGCAAATCGAATGGCTCGACACCGGCCGTCCCTCCCACGAACAACTGGTCGCCGCCGCACGCACGCTGCCGCCGCTGACGATTGATCCGCAAGACGTGCTGCCGGAGTTCTTCACGTTTCTCGACAAGCCCGCCATCGCCGCCGCGCTGAGCCGTAACAGCTCCCCGCATCTTTCACTGACGCCGCGCGTGCTCCGCGAACACCCGTTCGCCTGCCGCTTCGACCGCACGCTGATCAGCGGCATCATCGACCGCTTGGTGCTGTGGTCATCCAAAAACAAGATCGTCGCGGCGGAAATCGTCGATTTCAAAACCGACGCGATCACCGATCAAACTTCGCTCGCTGCGAGAGTGGAAACGTATCGGCCACAGTTGGACTCATACCGCCAAGCCGTCGCACAACTCTTTCATCTTGCAGCGAGCGACGTCTCGGCCACGCTCGTCTTTGTGCAGCCGGGAGAGGTCGTGCAACTCTGAACGTGATTACTTCGACTGTCTTGATTTTGACCCCAACGGCCTTGTGCCGTTGGTGAACCAGATGGCGAGCTAGTTGATGACGTCGCAACGCGCCCCAATTCTCCCGTTCCTCCGCCTTCGGCGGAGGAACGGGAGAATTGGCGACATTTGGTGGATTTCTGCTTGTTAGCTCTCCATCGTTTTCACCATCCGTGCAAGCCGGATGGGGTCATCAATGCGAATGTCATATCGTCGGATTAGGGTGCCAACTGCTTCGGCAGCACGCGGCTCATTTCGATCAACAACATCCGGCGGATCGCGTCGTAACCGCGATCGTGCGGGTCTTCGAGATTGTCGAAGTACCAATACGTCGGATCGGCCGAGCGGTAATGCCGATGCCAGAACTGGCGGCAATGAATGCCGTGCCCCAGGAACTCGCGTTGGATGTCGATCAGCTCGACATCCTCGCGGCGTGCGGCGCAGCGCGCGATCACGTCGTTGTACGCTTTGTGGACTCGCAACCCTTCCGGCCAGCGCGGCAAGCCGGCGTTGAGCGTGTCGCCATCTTCGTCGGTCGGGTCGTAAATGTTCGCCAAAAAGAAATGGCAGCCGCCTGGAAAATGTTCGCGCAGACGATTCAACATCGTCTCCAAACGCTCCTCGAAATTAGCAATCCACGGCTGAGCCTGCTCAAGCGTCGCGCCGTACATCGCCCCTTCGCGCGGCGGCGTGCGACCGTAGTTGTGGATCACGTCGTTGCCACCCGTGGTCAACACAATCACGCCGAAGGTGTCGTCGTCGAACGTCGGAACTCTCGGCAACACAAATTCGAGATGCTCCAACGAGGTTGAACCCGACAGTCCGAGATTCTTGGCTTCCAACTTCGGCAAGACAGCCGACAAGCTCAGACCGCGCATGTCGGCGAACTCGTCAGCGGGATTCGCGACCAACCGATCGAAAAACGAATGCCCCGGCGTCGCCCCGTAACCTGCCGTCACGCTGTCTCCGAAACCGAGCAGCACGACCTTGCGTTCCGACCAGACTCGCTCAAATGCCTCGCGCGGGACGCTCGGACCGGCCGGGCCATGACCGAGCGGACGTCCCAGCCAATAGAACCGATAGCCAAGCACCGCCAAGACCAACGACAGACCGATCGCTCCGAGCACGATCAATCGGCGGCGCGGAGAACGTGACGTCGGCGGTGTTGGCGGTGAAGTGAGCGACGACATCACAGCTCCGAATTCGCATTTATTTCGTCGGACTCATTGCGTTCGCGTAGCGTCTGCTTTCGATCCTGCGCCATCGCGGCATAGCCGAGCCCAAGAATCGCAGCGACTTCCACGGTAAACAACGAACCGCAATTGCGGTTCAACCAGCGTGCTCCGGGTGACTGCGAGTTACCAATCACAACGGCGATCAGGGCCAGGATCGTGACAACGAACCCGATCCCTGCAACTGCGGTCAGACGAAACAAGAGGCTCGCTCGCGGCGGCGGTTCGGTCGCGGGAGGAGTCGGTTGAGACACGGTCATCATTCAAATCTCAAATTTCAAATCTCAGATTTCCAGACACTAACGACATCCAGATGCGTGCTTTGGCCCCCATCCAGCTTGCCTGGATGGAGCCAGAGATGGAGTGCTATTCCGCCAATCATTTGCGGCGTCAGACCCCAACCAGCTCGTCTGGATGGTGAATCAGATTCTTAGACGTTCGCTGCTCCAACGATCTGCTTCACCATCCGCACGAGGCGGATGGGGTCTGAAGGACAAGGATGGTTATCTTTCTTTAGCTCTCCATCGTTCGCTCCATCCAGGCAAGCTGGATGGGGGCGGAAACTTGCTGCACCTGGAATCCGTGAGTGGCAGGACATCTCAAACTTCAGTTTGCGTCAGCACCAACCGTAAGCGTTCCAAATCTTCGCCGTTCGTATAGGCGTGCGGGCTGAACCGCATCAAGCCCTCGCGGAAGTTGAGGATCACTCCGCCGGCTCGCGCGGTCGATTGGATGCGTTTTCGTTCGTCGTCGGAGACTTCGCAAGCAACGATGCCGGATCGTCGAGTCTCCAACGCAGAAGAACGCACGGTGAAACCCGCTGCCCCCAGCAACTGCCGGAGTTGTTCGTTGACCTCGCACAACCGCGACCAGATCGCGTCGATGCCGAAGGACAACAGCAAGTCCAAGCTCGCGCCGAGCGCCAAGATTCCTCCGGCGTTCGCGGTGCCTCCCTCGAAGCGCCGCGCGGCCGACCACATATCGCGCGACTGCAACGGACGAGCGATTCGATACGACGCCGCGGAGTTCTCGCGATCGAACGTGTAGTCGCTCAGATCGCCGAGATACGAACCGGAGAACGCGATGCTGTTCGGCCCGATGCCTGTTGGCCGCAGTCGTTCGAGATGCTCTTGCCGGATGAACAACACGCCGGCTCCCTCCGGGCCGAGCATCCATTTGTGTCCGTCCGCCGCGAGAAAATCGACCGGCGTGCGCGACAAGTCCAGCGGGATGACTCCCAAGCCTTGTATGGCATCAACGCACAGCAAGATCCCGCGCCGATGACAGGCTTCCGCCAGTGCATCGAGGTCGTGTCGCCAACCGGTGATGAACCCGACCCAACTCACTGTGACGATCCGCGTCCGAGCATCCGTCGCGGCCAACAGTTTGTCGATCTCGCAAACGTCGGTGCCGGGTTCGCTCTCGACGATGCGGACTTCGACGCCGCGTGGAATCAGGCAGCGCCACGAATTTCGATTCGCCGGGAACTCACTGCTGGCGAGCACCACGTTATCCCCCGGTTGCCACGGGAACGCTTCGGCGATGATCGACAAGCCGCTCGTCGTGTTCGACACGAACGCCACTTCGCTCGACTGGCAACCGAGCAGCTTGGCGGCGGACTCGCGCACCGGACCGACGCGCTTCCGCCATTCCGACCAATTCGCGTCGCCGTTGCGCGCGACCTCACTGGCCCAATCGGCCAACAGACGTGCGGCCGGCAAGCTGAGCGGCGCGACGGCGGAATGATCGAAGTACGCCCAGCGCTCGGCAACCGGCATCTGCTGTCGAAAGTCGTGCCACCATTCAGCCACAGTGAGGCTCCTGAACACTAACCCGACGCCTGAGCGCGGGATTGGAGACTAACACCCTCGCTCGTACGTTTTGAAGTTGCGCTTTTCGTTAGCCACGAAGTGGCGGCGGAATTTAGCCGTGGGCGCGAGCCCACGGAAAAGGCGAGGAATCGGTTGAAAGTCCCGGAGGGGCGACGCTCGATTCAACCGCAACCTTCGAGCGTCGCCCCTCCGGGGCTTGATGATCCAGTTTTACATTGAAACCGGGGGTTTTCACCCCCGGCTAGACTCCGTCGCCGCTTCGCGGCTGAAGACAGCGCAACTTCAAAACTCGCGCGTCGGGTTAGTGTTCGCGCCAATGATGCTTCGGATCGACCGGCCGCACCAGCCAGTTGGCGACGAATGCGATCACCAGCAAGCCAGCCATCGCCAGCATCGTGCTGCTGTAAAGTGTGCTCGACGGATCGACGGTGCCCGACGGCGCTAAATCCATCAGCTTCGGCAACGTGACGGTCTTCTTGGCGATCAGCGTCGGCAATTCGGCCAACGGCGCGCCGAACGTTTTCTCGAACGCGGACGGATCGACCTTCGTGGCCAGATCGGCCAGGGCGGTTTGCAGCGAGTGCTCGCGCAGATAGGTGATTGCCACCGGGCCGAGCACTCCGGCGGTGCTCCACGCGGTCAGCAATCGGCCGTGGATCGCGCCGACGAACTTCGTGCCGAACAGGTCCGACAAGTACGCCGGGATGGCCGCGAAGCCGCCGCCATACATCGTGAAGATGACCATCGAGACCACATAAAACGCGATCAGCCACTGCACCGCAGGCTGCTCGCCTTGCTCGCGAGCGATGAACGGGATCGACGCATACAACACCGCGCCCAGCGCGAAGAAGATCGCGTAGGTCCGCTGCCGGCCAAGGTAGTCCGATGCCGTGGACCAGCCGAAGCGACCGACCATGTTGAAGACGCTCATCATCAACACGAACGTCCCCGCGAATCCGCTCGTCACAATCAGCGGCAGGGTCGTACCAAAGATTTCGCTCATCATCGTCTTGGCCACGCCGAGCACTCCGATGCCCGCCGTGACATTGAAACAGAGCACGATCCAAAGCAAATAAAACTGCGGCGTCTTGATCGCCGCGTCGGCGGTGACGTTGTGCGAAGTGATCATCGCCCCGCCCTGACCTTCCAGCGGCGGAGTCCATCCAGCCGGCCTCCAATCGGGTGCAGGGAGCCGATACGAAAACGCCGCGATCAGGATCACGACGAAATAGGACAGCCCCAAGGTGAAGAACGTCTCGGCGACACCAGTCCGACCGGTGCCAACGACGTACACGCCGGCTGGCTCCTTCACCAGCATCTGCGAGATTTCGTTCGGAGCCACGATCACCACTTCGCGCGGCTGGCCATTCACATTCGCGAAACGTCTTCCCGCTTCGGTCTTCAACTCGACGGCCGCAACCGTGCCGAGGTATTGCGGCGGCTGATAGAAGGACTTCATCACCGACTCTTTCAACGGCGCACCGATGATCGCACCACCGCCGAAGCCCATGATCGCCAAGCCGGTCGCCATCCCACGCCGGTCGGGAAACCATTTGATGAGCGTGCTCACCGGCGAGACATAGCCCAGCCCCAACCCAATCCCGCCGATCACGCCATAGCCGAGATACAGCAGCCACAACTTGTGCGTCAGAATCCCAACTCCGCCGATCAAGAAGCCGCCGCCCCAGCAGCAGGCCGAGACTGAACCGACCATTCGCGGCCCGACCCGCTCCAGCCACTTCCCCGCAACCGCTGCCGACAGGCCAAGAAACACGATCGCGACCGTGAAGACCCAAGTGACTTCCGACAGCACCCAATCATCGGCCGCGCTGGCCACGACGCCATGCAGTTTCATCAGCGGCGGATTGAAGATGCTCCAGGCATAGACCGAGCCAATGCAAAGATGAATCGCCACCGAGGCCGGTGGCACTCGCCAACGATTGAACGCCGCTGGCGCGATGATTCGATCTTTGGCAAAGAGGTTCGGCATGAAACGTAGGTCAGCCTTTCCAGGCTGACCCGATCCGGATTCGACGTCGTTGAAGCGTTCGGGTCAGGCTAGAAAGCCTGACCTACCGCCGTTGCAGCAGCACGTTCGTGCCCTTCTTGTTCGACAGCACGATGTCGAGCAGTTTGTCGCCGTTGAAGTCGCCGACGAAGAACTGCGTGCCGATGCCCGTGTCGCTGCCGGCTTCAATCTTGTGCTTTGTGAACTGCGGCGGCTGGCCGGCGGTCTTCTTGATCTCGTACCAGAACATCACAACTTCTCCGAGCGGATCGGGGTCGCCCTTCGAGCCGTGGGCAAAATACCGCTTGCCGGTGATCAGGTCTTTGACGCCGTCACCGTTGACGTCCTGGTAGTGCAGCGCGTGCGTCTGCGAGAACTTGTCATCGATGACGTGCTGCTTGAACTTGGGATCGGGAGAGCCGCCAGCGTTCTCGAACCACCAGACACCGATGTGGGGCGCGGCGCTCATCAGGATGTCGTTGTCGCCGTCTCCGTCGAGATCATCGACGTAGATGTCGGCTGCGGTTTCCGGATTCCCTTCGCCGTTTCCTTTGAGCACATGCTTATGCAACGTCCAAGGTCCGTCATTGAGCTTCGCCGGTTGTTCCCACCAGCCGTGTGGAATGACGATGTCCTTCCTACCGTCACGGTTCACATCACCAATGCCGAGTCCGTGGTAGTAACGATGCCCCAATTGAGGTCCGAGCTTCTCGGCGTTGACTTGCGTGTAATCCCACTTCTTCTTGGCTTGCGCGGGAGACGGGATTTCCAGATAGCCCATCATCTGCTCGGTCTCGGAAGACATGATGAGCTCCGGCTTGCCGTCGCCGGTGATGTCCTGGAACTGCGGCGTCTCGTTGGCCGCGCTGTGCCAGATTTCGGACTCAGTCCACGGTTCATCTTTGCCTTTTGGGTTCTCGAACCAGTGGCAGGGAACCCCCGGAAAACCGACGACGATGATGTCCTGCCAACCGTCGCCGCTGATGTCATACGCCCAAACGGCGAAGTTGCGGCTGTAACCTCCGTCAGCTTTGAAGTCCTTGAGTCCGTCGGCGCGCAGGGGATGCTTTTTCCAATCGCCGGACTTGAACGCTTTCCCGTCAGCGGGCTGCTCGTACCACGCCTCGCCGTTGATGAGGTCCATACGGCCATCCTTGTTGATGTCGGCCGCCGTCACCCCTTCAGCGCGAAAGATCTCTTCGAGCTTAATTCGCTCCCACTTCACCGGCGTGTCATCGGCCTTGGCCGACGCCAGCAGACTCAAACCGAAACAGCACGACGCCAAACAGACTGCCAGCCGACACATGGTCTTCTCCCTCTGAAAACGATGAAGCAATCGCAAACGAGGGGAGCAGTGTATCGGGAGGCCGCGCGACGTCTACGAAGCCCGTCGCCGAATGTTTGGCATAACAACATTGGAAATTGAGGATTGGAAATTGGAAATTGCAAATTCAGGAAAGCTCACCAGTCGTCAGGACGTATTGGAGATTTTCCAATCTCCAATTCTCAATTTCCAATTCCGAAAACATGCGTGCAAAAAACGCGCATGTTTCGGACAAAGACTCTACTCGTGCATCCATTGCTCAGACGACGGTGGTGGTGCGCGGCGGTGGGAGGATGCCAGGTCATGTCGCAAGCGCTGCAACGACTGATCCGAGAGTTCCAGCGGTCCTTCCGACTGCTCGCTGCTGCGGACGATGCGAGATTGTCGCAGCGATTGGATCGGTCCTTCAGCCTGAAAGACGTTTTCTGGAAACAGAGCCATGACCGAACGCAGGATCGGCATCGTCGGATCGTTGCTGGAAACGGTTGTCGAACCGTTGGGAAATGCGGAACGCAGCCCCGCGAGCAAGAAGCTCCAGCGCGGTTGCGAAGTGGACTGAAATCGTGCTTGGGATTGTTCCTCGCCGAAATCCAGGGCACGCCGCGGATCGAACGCGAAGTCGGACAGCTCGTTGCCATAGTGAGCGATCAAAGGGCCGAGCAGCACATCCACCCAGCGTTCGACTCGGCGGCGTAAGCGATCCAGTTCGGCCAGTTGATCGGCTGGCAGGCTGGTTGAATGCAACAAGATCTTCAGCACGCTGGCTCGGCACTGCTGATGCACCGCCAGCACGTTGCGAGCAATCGGTTCGCCGCGTTTCAAACGCTGTCGGCGATCGCAGGCGGTCAGGACTGCTCCTGCCACACGAGTCAGTAGCTCGCCAACCAAGAGGTCACTTGCGATCGCGACCATTCGTGGAACTCGGTCGAAAGGAGCTGTCGAGTCGGGCTGGGAACACAACTCTTCGAGTTCTCGCCGGCGACGCGGCCACAGCGTCTTGCTGTGTTGCCAATAAACGCACAATGGGCCTTCGGCGAGCGGTGCTGTCCCCTCAATGATGAGAGGGGCCTGTGCCGCCACCATTGCCGTGAATTCCGCCACGAGCCGTTGATTCACCGTTGTGACTCCCCACGAGTACGCAAACTGAGCGATGCGAATAAAGACGGCGAACGCAAAAGCAAAGCCAGTGCCACGCGGCGGCATCGACAAGGACGGCTCGAAACCTCGCGAAATCACCGAGCGTCGCGAACAAGCGTGGGAATCCTGACTCACGGCGATGTTGCCATTCGGCAGCATGTCGCGAGAAAGCGACAAGGGAATTACGCCCCGAACCGTCGCTCTCCGGCGGCGATGGTGGCACGAATACGGATGCTGTCGCCGGGACCGTTCCAATCGAAGAGCGTCAGGTCGGCTCGCGAGCCGCGTGCGAGGCGGTGCTCTTCGACTTTCAGTGCTCGCGCGGTGTTGCGGCTGGCCATGTTCCAGGCGTCGTGCAGCGAGAGACCTGCGGCCTGAATCGCGTAGGCCACACAAGCGTCGGTCAGTTGTGCGGAGCCGGCCAGATACTGCGGGTTCGCGGCGACGACGATCTTTCCTTCGGGCAGGATTTCGACCTCGCCCGATTCGATCTGATAGCGGCCGGGGGGACAGCCGGCCAAGCCGGCGGAGTCGCAGGTGATGATCGTGTGCAGCGTCGATTTCGCGCGGACGATCGAACGTATCACGCTGGCCGGCAGATGATGCCCGTCGGTAATGATGCAGGCGAACAGACGCTTGTCGCCGAGTTGCTCCCAGATGTAGTTGGGATGCCGGCGGATCATGCCGTGCGCGCCGTTGCCCAGATGCGTGCTAAGGGTGGCTCCGGCGTCGATCGCGGCGGTCACTTGTTCCGGCGTCGCGGCGGTGTGGCCGATGGAGACGGTCACGCCCGATGCGACCGCCTGGCGAATGAACGCGACCGCGTTGCCGGTTTCCGGCGCGAGCGTCACAAGTCGAATGCGATTGCCGGAGATCTCTTGCAGGCGGCTGAATTCTTGCCAATCGGCGGGGCGGATTTGATTCAGCGGGTGTGCGCCACGCGGACCTTCTTCCGGCGAGATGCTTGGTCCTTCCAGATGAATGCCGGCGACCATCTTGTCGGCCCAGGCTGTGGACTCACACGCTTGTCGAATCGCGGCGACGCCGGCGGCGAGCGCGGCGAAGCTGGCGGTAATGAGCGTCGGGCAGAGCCGCGTGATCCCAAACGCGAAGTGCGCTTCGAGGACTGTCAGAACTTGCTGCGCGGTCAGATTCGGATCGCAGAACCAGACCCCTTTGTGGCCGTTGATCTGCAAGTCGAACAGGCCGGGCGCGATCCACGGCCACTCGGCGGCGTTACGTTCGGGCCACGCGGGTTCGACGCGCGCGATGCGTTCGCCTTCGACCGTTACGCAGATCGGTTCTCCGTTCACATAGCTGCGTCCGCAGAGTTGCATGGATGGGCTCTTTGAAATTTGAAATCTGAGATTTGAGCGAACGGCGATCGGCTCACGGCATCCGGCCGGGCGACTTGGGGGAAATCTCCGTTGTCTTTTGGACACATCGCGGAACGTGACCTACGTTTTGACGGCCAAGGTGGAGCACCGCTGCGCCGATGGTGTCAATCGTAAGGATCGTGCCGCATGAACTGGGATCGTCATACTCTCTGGAACTCTGGCTGGCCAGCGTTGAGCGCTGGAGCGGGCGGAGGGGTGTGCCCAGAGATATTGGCGGTGTTAAGTTTTTGTGGTGTCGCAAGTTGACCAATAGGGTTGCCATTGATTGCTGTCGCGGAGGTTGGTCAGGGCGGAGACGGATTCGGCGTTGCGGAGATTCCAACGAGCACCAGAGCGTTT
>CAMDEA010000100.1 GCA_945893045.1 Planctomyces sp. SH-PL62 | reverse complement strand
CACCTGCTCCCGAACCGCTGGCATCAACAACTCGGATTTCACTTGTGGGACATCATCCATGATCGACTCCAGAAAGAGGTTCCGAACATTTTCAACCTCATTCTGACAACTCTGTATTCATCGCGCCAGGCAAAATTGGCACACCCGCTGGCGGTGAATTGAGGTGAAGTTCGGGACGAGTTCATAGCGGACTTCGTCGCGCCTCGACTAAAAGATTGATCCAGGATTCGCACCCTGATGAGTCGTTACAACGACTTCTTCGGAGAGAGTGAATTCACCTGCGATCAATCTGGGAGAAACCGCCATGAAACTTCGAGTTGTCGTCTTGGGGTTGATGTTGATTGTCGGTCGCGTTTTCCCAACGACGGCCGGAGATCCGGTTGCGCATGACCGAGGAAAACTCAGCGAAGACAAATCGACGCGGTGGTTTGATCTGAAAGTGCTCGACGTCGAAGGGCAGGCGTGGAAGGAGACGAAGGCTCCGTTCGACCGCCTTCCCGCGAAGGCGGAAAAGAAAGTGCGCGATGCCGTGTGGGGATTGAGCCGGCATTCGGCGGGGTTGTGTACACGCTTCGAGACCAGCGCGACGTCGATCAAGGCGCGCTGGACGTTGACCGCCGCAAACTTGGCGATGCCACACATGCCGGCGACGGGAGTGAGCGGTCTCGACTTGTACGTGAAGTTGGAGGATGGCTTCTGGCGTTGGTTGGCCGTTGGGCAGCCGAAGGCTCAGACGAACGAAGTCACGTTAGTGTCGAGCATTCCCGCCGGGTCGCACGAGTTCTTGCTTTATCTGCCGCTCTACAACGGAGTCAGTTCGGTCGAGATCGGGTTGCCGGCCGATTCAAAACTTTCCAAAGCGGAGCCGTACAAGAACGAGGATGGATTGCTTCGCAAACCGATCGTGTTCTACGGGACGTCGATCACGCAGGGAGGCTGCGCGTCTCGGCCGGGGATGGTTCACACGGCGATTTTGCAGCGACGGCTGGATCATCCCGTCGTGAATCTCGGCTTCAGCGGCAATGGCAAGATGGAAATGGAAGTTGTCGAACTCATGGCCGAGATCGACGCTTCGTGCTATGTGATCGACTGCCTGCCGAACCTGGAACCGAAAGACGTCGCCGAACGAACCGAGCCGTTGGTTCGCAAGCTGCGCGAAGTTCGGCCGAAGACGCCGATCCTGTTGGTCGAGGACCGCAGCTACAGCGATGCGTTCCTGGTTACATCGAAGCGCGAACGGAACGAGTACAGCCGCCACGCGCTGCACTCGGCCCACGCTCGGCTGCGCGGCGATGGCGTCGAGGGGCTGTTTTACCTCGACGGCGATTTCCTGTTGGGAGCGGACAACGAAGGGACCGTTGATAGCTCGCATCCGACGGACCTGGGCTTCTTCCGTCAGGCGGATGCGTTTGAGCAAGTGCTGCGGCCGATTCTGTTTCGTGAGGACAGAAATGGAAAATGAGAAATGACAAATGGAGAATGCAAAATGAAGGCTCTGACATTTTGCACTTTTCATTTTCCGTTTCTCATTTTTCATTGCTGGCCCTCCCGAACGTACCGCCTTGACGGTCCAAAGATGCCACTCCTAATATCGCCTATCTAGGTCACTTTCGACCGGAAGACTCCGCAGAATCTCGCTGAAAGACCCTCATGAAACCTGAGCCGATGCAACATGCCAATGCCCTGCCGAACAGTCAGTCGCCCCTGGTGAAGTGGCTCGACCAGTACGGTAACGCGGCGACCATCGTGGCCTGCGTGGCGATGATCGGCGGAGCGATTGCGTACTCGTACAACCGGACCTCCACCGGTCGTAATGAGCGGGCTTGGGCCAGATACAGCCAAGCTCGATCCGCTCAGGATTTCGGGGACATCGCTGACGATTTCGCCAACACTGATGTCGGTGCGTGGGCGCGTCTGGGTGAAGGGGAGCGTCTGGCGGAATCGGGGATCGGTTTGATGTTCACTGATCGCAAGGCCGCGTTGGGTGAACTCAAGAATGCGGACGAGGCGTTCCGAAAAGTTTTGAGCACGAAATCCGCCGCCAGTGCTGCTCGTGAACGAGCAGCATGGGGCTTGGCAAAATCCACCGAAGCCCAATGTGGTGGCGACACGAGCAAACCGATCGAGGCATATCAGGCGTTGCTCAAGGATTTCCCCAAGTCGATTTACAAAGTCGCCACCGAAGAGCGGATCGAGTCGCTGAAGTCCGAAAGCTCGAAAGAGTTCTACGCTTGGTTCCACAAGCAGAACCCGAAGCCACCCGAACCCAGCAAGCCCAAGGACGGCCTTCCGGATGGGCATCCGCCGTTTGACTTGCCGCTGGATGATAAGCCGGAGATCGAGAAGCCGAAAACGGAGGAACAGACGAAAGCTTCCGATCCCGAAGGCTCTGTGGTCGCGAAATTGAAGTCGGAAGTTGAAATCGAATTTGCCAGGACTCCGCTGCAAGGTGCCCTGAAGTTCATCGCCGAAAAGTGCGAAGTCGAGATTGAGCTCGACGGCGAAGCGCTGAAGCGCGCAGGCTTCACTAAGAACATGCCGCAGACGTTGACGCTCGGCAAAGTCACTGGCTTGGAGGCCATCGGGGTGCTCCTCAAGAAATACGAGAAAGAAAAATTCCCGCTGGTTTTGGTCGTCCAAGAGGACGAGAAGAAGGCGCTGATCACGACGAGCGAGTTCGCTGAAAAGAACAAACTGGCGGTGTTTGAATTCGCCAAGCCAGCCGAGTCGCCTAAGGCCGACGAGTCGAAAGATGAGAAGCCCAAGGACGACAAGCCGAAAGAGGAAAAGCCCAAGTCGGACGATTCCAAGTCGGAGAGCAAGGACAAGGATGCCCCGGCGGAATCCAAATGAGTAAGTCCCACGTGGGGCACGTTTCCAACGTGCCCGTGCCGGACGGGCACGTTGAAAACGTGCCCCACGAATTGCTCGATGGCGATGAGGAATCGGCCGCCGCAATGACTGACATCGAATCGTCAGTCGTCACGCTCTCTTCCGAACCGGTCCGCGTGGTGGTCGAAGCCCGAGCGCATGGCTGGCGAGTCGATCATTATCTCTCGCGGCTGTTCCCCAATTACAGCCGAGCGTTGTTTCAACGGGCGCTCGAACAAAAGTCGGTCGTGCTCAATGGCCTGCCGGTCAAAGCCGCGCGGCGGTTGCGAGTCAACGATGTGCTCGACGTGCGACTGCCCGAATTGCCTGACAGCAGCTTGCCGCCGGAAGACATTCCGATCGATGTGCTGTTCGAGGACGAGCATCTTGTGGTGCTCAACAAGCCGGCGAACATGATCACGCACCCCGGCAAGGGGCATTATCGCGGCACGCTGGCCGGAGCGTTGCAGTTTCACTTCAACCAGCTCAGTAACGTTGCGGGACAGCTTCGGCCGGGGATCGTGCATCGGCTCGACAAGGACACCAGCGGCGTCATCGTCATTGCCAAGAACAACCAGGTGCATTGCCGGCTGAGCGAGCAGTTCGAGCAACGCACGACCGTCAAAGAATACCGAGCCATCGTCTGGGGCGAGGTCGCAAAGGACCGAGGTGTGATCGACACGCACGTCCGCATCAACCCGAAGGTTCGCGAGAAGATGCAGGTCTGTGAGGCCGAGGGAAACGCTCGGCAAGCGGTCACTCACTACGAGGTCGCCGAACGCTTTCGTGGTTTCACCTTCATGCACCTTATGCCGAAGACTGGCCGCACGCATCAGCTTCGATTGCACATGTCGCATCTCGGCCACTCGATCATCGCTGACGAGCTTTACGGCGGCGGCAAGTGCCTGCGCGTCGCTGACGTGGATGGCAGCATCGTTCAAGCCGAACGCGAGACGCTACTGTCTCGCAAAGCCGAGTCCGCCGCCAAGAAGTCCGGCTTCGATTCGGTGGTCGACACGTTCGAGGACGTGCTGATTCGCCGCCAAGCCCTGCACGCTTTTCGATTGAGCTTTCGGCATCCGGAGAGTGGAATACCGATGACGTTCGAGGCTCCGTGGCCGCAAGACTTCGAGGCGACGCTCGCCGCACTGCGACAACACAACAACCTCGGCGAGCGGGGCGGCGTCAGCCCCCCGGTTCTTCGTTCAATAGTCAATCAACCGGGGGGCTGACGCCGCCCCGCTCGCCAATTTCTGGAGAACACCATGAAGCTCGCCAAAGTTCGTCTCGCCGACGGTTCCGTCCGCGTGGCCAGTGTCGAAGATCAAACTGTGCGGCTGCTCGATCTGTCGAGGTCAGCGACCATTCGTTGTCTCGCCGACATCTTGAATGAGGCTGATCCTCCGGCACTGGCTCGATTGTTGATTGACGAAGCCAGCGCCCCGATGGCGGCAGGAGCGGTTCAATTCCTCGCGCCAATTGATTCACAGGAAGTCTGGGCGGCGGGAGTCACCTACAAGCGCAGCCAGATCGCTCGCATGGAAGAGTCCGAATCGGGCGCTTCGCATTACGACAAGGTCTACTCGGCACCACGACCGGAACTGTTCTTCAAAGGAAACGCGCGCCGCACCTCCGGCCCCGGCGAGCCGGTGCGTGTCCGAGCCGATAGCCGTTGGACCGTGCCGGAGCCGGAATGCACGCTCGTGGTTTCGCCGAAAGGCAAGCTCGTCGGTTTCACGATCGGCAACGACATGTCGGCTCGCGACATCGAAGGTGAGAATCCGCTCTATCTGCCGCAGGCGAAGGTCTACAACCAGTGCTGTGCTCTCGGCCCCTGCGTCCTGTTGGCCGATCAGCCCTTCGAACGAGACTCCACGAAAGTGATTCTCACGATTCACCGTGCGGGGCACGAGGCGTTTCGAGGCGAAACGCATCTGGGCATGATCGTCCGCAGTTGGGACGAATTGATCGGCTGGCTGATTCGCGAGAACGACATTCCCGACGGTGCGTTTCTGCTGACGGGCACCGGAGTCGTGCCGCCGGATGAATTCACGCTCGAAGAGGGCGACAGCGTGTCGATTGAAATCACGGGGATCGGGACGCTGACGAACCCGGTCGTGAAAGCGAAGTCGTCCACGTAGCCGCGTTCGTCAGAGCGCGGGTCATTGGAACTCATTAGTCGCGAACGACTCCCGCACTCTGGCGAGTGCGGCTACGAATGCGCGGCCCACAAAGCAGATCAGCCCGGTCGCATCCGAGCGACCGAGCTGACGCTTGTTCCAAATTCGCTTCCCACATGTCGTCGCCAACAACCCGCCGAGCTCTCCCCGCCGTGAAGAGCCTGCGATCCTTGGCTGTCCGCCGTGAACGAGTCACGAGCTGACAGTCAGCAACAACCTGAGTTGTCATCCGTGTTGACATAACCCGGCAGTTGTTTGCGAACGACTCCCACTCGATTGCGGCATCCGGTCCAGCAACACGATTGGGGGTCGGAAGTGGGGCGGTAGAGTATCCACCGCGCGAAGAATTGCAACGAACTTTTTGTGTCGATTTTTCGACCGCGAAATGGAACTTGCAAAACGAAGAGAGCACGAGTAACGCGCTACTTCGTGAGTGTCCCTTTCGAAGACGGCACACCCGCTTGGCGCGGGTCGATCACGACCGCTTGACGCAGCGCGCGAGCCGTCCCTTTGAAGCAGGCTTCACTGATGTGATGGCTGTTCTGACCGTGATGCAGCACGAGGTGCAGATTCATCAATGCGTTGGCCGCGACCGCTTCCCAGAAGACGGGAACCAACTGGCAATCGAACTCACCAATCTTCTCGGTCGGAAAGTCCACGCGAAAAACGAACGCCATACGGCCGCTCAAATCAACCGCCGAAGTGACCAGCGTCTCTTCCATCGGTAGCGCGATGCTGCCGTAACGCACGATGCCCTTCTTATCGCCGAGCGCTTCTGTCAAGGCTTTGCCGAGACAGATGCCGGTGTCTTCCACCGTGTGGTGATGATCGACGTGCAGATCGCCATTGGCAGTCACCGTCAAGTCGATCAGCGAGTGCTTCGCCAACAACGTCAGCATGTGGTCGAAGAAGCCGATACCGGTATTGATCTGCGCCTGTCCGGTGCCGTCGAGATCGAGCGACAAGTCGATGGTCGTTTCGGCGGTCTGCCGATGAATGGTGGCGGTGCGTGGCATGAAGTGGGTCGTTCGATTGGAGAATTGAGAGTTCAAATTTGAGAATTCAAATTTGAATGTTCGCTCAGGCGGCCCCGTCTTGCCCCTTGGGCTGCGCGGGTTCATTGCGAGTTTTCGCGGGAGCGGCGGCGGGCTTCGACGAGTTGGCTGGCGACGTTTGTGGCTTGGCGGCCTGCGTTTGATCGACGACGACGAACAGCACTTGCAGCGGACGCTGTTCGGCTGTCGCTTCCGCGTCTTTCTCGGCGAGCGCTGGGCCGCGCAGCGTGCCCTTCGACAAGCCACGAGTGCGGCTCTGCTGAGCCACTTGATTCTGTTGCAGTCGTTGAGCGGAAACACCAAACGTTACTTGATTGGCGGAGGCTTCCCTCTCGTCGCGTGCCTCGTTCGATTTCGCAGCCGTTGCGGGCGCGGCAGCGGACTTCTTCTCAGCCGATTCCGGGAGAGCCGATTTGGCTCGGCGCGCGGACGATGCCAATTCGGGCAACGATTTGGAGTTCTCACGCTTGGCATCGGCGGAGAGCGCTTTGTCGGCCAACACCACTCGGTCACCGCGAGCTGCGTTCAGTTCAGCCAGCAAGACCGGCTGATTGACTTCCAAGTTCTGCAAATACTTCTCTTGGCGGAGTTGGTTCAAAGCCGTTGCCAGTTGTGCGGCGTTCGACTTGACCAGCACCGCCTGCATTTCATCAGCGCCACCGGCCGGAGGCGAAAGGCGATCCACCTTCACTTTCGCTTCTTCTTCGGACCGAGTGATGTGGTTCTTCGTCAACAAGAACTGCAAGCCATCGAGTCCTTCTTTGCAATCGACAACCGTCAGAAACACAACGGCAACCTCTCCTGCTTCGGTTTGCTGGATCGCGCGAACGAGTTCGCCAACATCCGCGTTGCGCAGCGCGGCTTGATCCAAAACAAATTTGTCGCCAGAGGCTCCGCCCGCGATTCGTGCGCGGGTGAATGTGTTCGTCGGAGCGTTCGCAAACACACCGTTTTGTCCCGCTGCTCCGGCCGCCAGATCGCTCTTTCCAGCAAGCGACACGGAATCATCCGCCGCCATCGGTAACGGTGAATCCGCGGCGACTTCGACTGGAGCCGACTGAAGTCTCGGCACTCCCGCCAGGCCCTGGCCTTTCGGAACCTCGCGTCCCGGGCGGTCGTCGAGTGCTCGGACCAGCAGCAACAGACCGGCTGCTGAAGTCAGCACGGCGGCGGCTCCGATCCAGCGTCGAGTCGATTGCGTCCGGGCCGCATCCGTGGAATCAACAGGCTGCGACGGGATCAGCATCTCGCGTTCGATCGCTTGCAAGACTTGCTGCGGGAACTCGGAGGGCAAGCGGGCTGGCGGCAGTTCTTTCAAGAGAGCGGAGATCTGTTGGAACTCGGAAAATTCTCGACGCGCGTCAGCGGAGGTTGCCAGCCGTTGCTCGGCGGCAGCACGTTCGGCGGGAGTGATCTCGCCGTCGTGGAAAGCAGACAGAAGGTCGTCGGTGGGCAGGGGCATGTCAGTGGATCGCGGTCGGTTTTTGGGCGGGAAGTCGGAGTGTTCCGACGGGTCGCTCAGACAGAGCGTTGCCTCGAAAAGTTCCCACGGCGGCGAGCGTTGCGAAAATTCCCCGGTATTTCAATCCCGAAGTGCCGAAAGTCCGGCGGCGACCGACTCGCGTTGAGGCATTTCCGGCCTGTCTGCTACAAGCCGGCCGGAAAAGTCTGCCTCATCCCGGATGTCGTCACCGCATTCGCCGTAGCCGCATTCGCCAGAATGCGGGAGAGTCGTCATCTCAAAGCCCCGCGTTCTGGCGAACGCGGCGACGTGGTGAATCAGCGATGGAACGCATCCGGCTGGCGGTGGTCATCAACGCAATCGTCTTGGCCGGGGCCGAGCGGATGCTGGCTCGCGTCTTGGCACGACTGCGGCCAGACGAGTTCGACGTCCACGTCTTCACGATCGGCCTGCCGGGGCCGTTCACGGAACACCTCGAACAGCTCGGCATCCCGAATCGCCTGTACGAGTTTTTGCGGCCGAAGCTTCCGAATCCGTGTCATCTGCTGACACTGACTCGCGACCTGCGACGTTTTCAGCCGGATGTGGTGCAAGGCTGGATGTATCTCGGCAACTTGTACGGCGGAGTGGCCGCGAAGCTCGCGCGGCGAGACATGCCCGTCGCCTGGAACATCCGACATAGCACGCTCGATCCGCAGATCGACTCGCGTTCGATGCGTTGGTCGGCGTGGCTCGGCGGGCAATTATCGGGACGCGTGCCGGATCGCATCGTGCTCTGCGCGGAAGCGGCTCGCGCGGCGCATCTGCGAGTTGGATACGCACCGGAGAAGTTGGAAGTCATTCCGAACGGATTTGATCTGAGCGAACTCCGTCCCGATCTCGTCGCTCGGCAGCGCATCCGCGCAGAACTTGGCATCACTGACGAGACGCCGCTGGTTGGCTTGATCGGGCGACTGCATCAACACAAGGACCATCGCACGTTTATTCGTGCCGCTCGTGTCGTCGCCGAACAATTTCCGAACGCTCACTTTGTCGGTGCCGGAGAGGAACAGACTTATTCGGCCACCGATCTTTGGAGTTGGGTCGATGACGTTGGACTGCGCGATCGCTTTCACTGGCTGGGTGT
Source organism: Planctomyces sp. SH-PL62 (assembly GCA_945893045.1). Classification (GTDB taxonomy): domain Bacteria; phylum Planctomycetota; class Planctomycetia; order Planctomycetales; family Planctomycetaceae; genus SXKJ01. The sequence goes on along the minus strand of CAMDEA010000100.1, from coordinate 21,012 downwards.
GCGACACGACGTGCCGGCCATCGACGCGAGTCTGGATGTGCTGGTCTGCTCGTCCACGACCGAGGGATTTCCGAACGTCGTCGGCGAAGCGATGGCCTGTGGTGTGCCGTGCGTCGCGACTGATGTCGGCGAATGCGCGGAGGTCGTCGGCGACACCGGCCGCATCGTGCCGAAGCAAGATTCGTTACGACTGGGGGCGGCGATCAGTGATCTGCTGCGAATGCCGCGTTCGGAACGGACGGCGTTGGGTGATCTCGCGCGGAGACGAGTTGTCGCGCGATATGACATCAACCGCATCGTTGAGCGATATCGGGAACTTTGGCGTGAGCTCGCAGGATCAAATGTGCGAGAGGCGTTGAATTCAGAGCGTCGCGCGGCGTGACGGGGTCGGGAGTCTTTTTCAGGCCGCCTGTTCCTCTCAAGGACGTTGGATGTTTCTTGAACGGGCGGCCTGAAAAAGACTTCCGACCCCTTCGCGTTGCGCTACGCCAATCGTCCGGCCATGATGACTCCGGCTTGCATGACGGCCAGAAACTTCGAGCGGTCGCTGAGCAACGCGATGTTCTTCACGACATCCCCCTCGACAATCAGCAGGTCCGCGAGTTTGCCGGTTTCAACGGTCCCGAACTCGTCGCCGCGCCCCATGATCTCCGCACCGGTCTTCGTCGCGCACTTGATGACCGTCAGCGGATCGAGGCCGACGTAGTTGACGAAGAAGGACAATTCCTTCGCGTAGTCGCCGTGCGGGTTCCAGGCGAAGCCGTAGTCGCCACCCATGCCCAGCCGGCCACCGGCTTTCAAAATTCTGCGGGCCGATTCCGCTCCGCCGTCGAGTGTTTCCTGATGGCCGTCGATGACCGCCTGAGACAATCCAAACTCAGGGCCGCGTTGGATGCTCATGAGCTCGAAGTACAGAGCTGGCACACAGGGGACATCTCGTTGCAGCAGCAACTCCAACGCTTCGTCGTCCATGAAGGTGCCGTGTTCGATGGCGTCGTAGCCGGCGCGGAGAGCGTTCTTGATGCCTTCGGTGGCGCGGCAGTGGCCGGTGACTTTCTTGCCGTGGTTATGAGCGGTCGTGACGACGGCGTGCATTTCCTCGAAGGTCATGCAGAGTGTGTGATGGTCGTTGGTGTCGGGCGCGGCGGCGTCTCCGGTGGGATACGTCTTGATCCATTCGACGCCGTCCTTGACCAGTTTTCGGACTGCGGCCCGTGCTTCGTCCGGTCCGTTGATGAGCAGAATCAAGCCTTCCATGCCGATCTTGCGATAGTCGGGATTCCAATCCATCAGTCCCGCGGCTCCGCAAATCTCGCGACCACTGGCGGCCAGTCGCGGGCCGGGGCAGAGGTCGTTCTCAATCGCCTTCTTCAACCAGACGTCGATGTTAAACAAGCTGCCGCCACTGCGTGCCGCCGTGTAGCCGCACTCCAGCGCGAGCTTCGCGTTGCCGGCCGCCAGCAGCGTGACGTATTCAACCGGGTACTTGATATCGAGGTCTTCCAGCGCGGCGACGTTGAAGTACGTCGGATGAAAGTGCGCCTCGACAAGTCCCGGCATGATCGTCCCGCCGCGCGCGTCAATGGTCGTCGCCTCGCGTGACAGCAGCGGGGCGTTCTCCTCTCGCCCGACGAACGTGATCTTGCCGTCCTCAATGACCACCGCGCCGTTGGCGAGCGGCGCGGCTCCGGTGCCGTCTACGATTTGGCCGTTGCGGATTAGTGTGGTTCCGGTCGCGATTTTCATCTCAAGCCCTGTTTCAAACTTTCAAGCAGTTTACGACTCATCGTGGTGCCAAACTCTGGCCTTAGTGCGAGGTGACGAATGACATTCGCGAGCCGGTCGATCAATTCGTCATTGATTTTCCTTTAGCCGAGTCCGATTCATGAACCGCCTTAGACGAATCACTTCCTGCGTCGTTCGTCACAAGATTGCGACGACTAAAGATTCTTGAGCAGGCAATCATCGCTAAGTTCGGATAACTACGACCAAACACGACGAGCGGCAGGAGGAATAAACTGATCGTTAGGACGAATGCCACATGGTCGCCATCGAGACTCACACCACTTGTTGGCGGAAGATACTTTCGATCGTCGAGATAGTTGATCCACTCAGCGATGAACGTACCGGCCGCTAAGACGGCGAAAATCACCGCGAACGCCAATCTCCAAGGTTTGGCAACTTCTCGCCAAAAAAGACTACAGAACGACGCTGAAGTGGCGGCAATCGTCATCAACAGCCCAATGCCTTCGAGCCCGAACATGATTGCTCGGGCTCTAGACGTTCCCGGCGAAAATAGGTGCAGTCCGCTGAATTGCAACATCACCTTTGGGATGATGGCACACGTCCAAAACAAAACGAATAACAACAGGCATACGTTCCAAACTGTGATCAAAGCGCGTTTCATGGAAAAGCTAGAGTCCTTGATCCAGGAATCGGTTCGAGGAGTGTCACGTTTTTGAGACTGAATGAGGAACACTCATTAGCACTGATCCTCGCTAATCTCGTCTGACCATCGCCATGAATCAGCGAAGATTAGTGGAGATCAGTGTTCCGGCTGTTTCTTCATTTTGCACGGTCTGATTCCAAGCCTCGCTAGAACTCTGGCTGAATTCTGGCGTCTGGTTTTGCGAGGCAATATCCAAAATCCAATCAGCTACTCCGGTAGCCGGCCCCGTTCGATTTTCGGGAACTCGCCGGTGCAGGCTTTCATGAATTCGACGAGGTCGGTTTTCTCTTCCGGCTTCAAGTCGAGCTTCTTGATCTTGGTGCTGAGATGCGAGTTTGGCACGCCCCCTTTGTTGTAGTGCTCGACGACTTCTTCCAGCGTTTTCTGGCTGCCGTCGTGCATGTACGGAGCAGAGAGCGCGACGTTGCGGATCGTTGGCGTCTTAAACGCTCCCTTATCTTTTTCGTCCATCGAGATCACAGAGCGACCAAGGTCCGGATTTTCGGCAGCCATACCGACACCGATGTTGTGAAACTTCTCGTCGGCGAGGTTCGCACCAACATGGCAAGCGGTGCAGCCACCGCGTTCGGCGAAGAACAAATCGCGACCGCGGATCGCGCTGGCGGACATGGGGTGTTCGTCAGCGGCAGCCTTGGCGGCTTGATACTTGGCGTACAACTCGGCGTCGTCGTCTTTGAGCGAGGCCAGGTCGTCAGGCTTCATGACGAGGAACGGACGGACGGCTTCGTAGTAATCGAATGGAGCCGGTCCGGTGACGATGGCTCGTTCAAAGGTCGCGATCGCGCGGCCGATGTTGTCGATCGTCACCCCTTCGTCGCCGAAGATGACCCGGAACTGCATTTCGTAACCGGCGATGTTGGCGACGGCCTCAACCGCTTTTTCGTGCGTGTTCCCCATTTCGATGGGATTGGCGATCGGGCCGACGGCTTGTGCTTCCAACGAGGGTGCTCGGCCATCCCAGAACTGTGCCCCGCTGACGATGCGGTTGTAGCTGATGGGCGAGTTGCGGCCTCCCATTTGGCCTTTGATGCCGACGCCGAACTGTGTGTGCTTCGCGAAACCTTCGGCGGGATCATGGCAGCTCGCGCAGGAGATCGTGTTGTCGGCGGAGAGTCGTGTGTCGAAATAGAGTTGCCGACCGAGCTCGATCTTCGCGCGAGTCATCAAGTTGTCGGCGATGCCCTGCACTTGTTTCGAGCCGGCCATCAGTCCCATCGGCAGGACGATTTCCAGCGGAGCGTGATTCTCCGGTTTCTCCAACCAAGCTTGAATTTGTTCGGCTGTCAAAGCTCCGTCGCCAGGAATGCCTGCGGTGAGTTCCGGCGAACCGAGCAGCACCTCAGCCGCAGCCGTCGCATTGGCATCCGCAGGCTTGACCGGTGTGGCAGAGTCATCCTTCGTCGGGGATGGGTCGGTGGGAGCCGCGACTTCGAGCGTGGCGCTCTCACCCAGTGAGACAGACTTCGCTGCCGGAGGTGGTTCCTTCGAGCAGCCAGTGAGAGTCAAGGTGGTGGCGCAGACACAAAGTCCGCAAAACGATCGCAACAGTTTTTGCATGATTGGCTTCGGCATGATTGGTTCCTCGCGGTGAGATCGCCGCCGAGTTCCATACATCGGCCGAGCGAACGCCGGGATGATACCTGCCGAGCGTGATGATGTCCCGTAAGCCGGAAAGGGGTCGGGAGTCTTTTTTAGGTCGGCCGAATGGCAATCGACGATTGTTTTGCGAATCGCAGGCGGGTGGTCTGATGCCGACCTGAAAAAGACTCCCGACCCCGTCGCCATCGTCGATCACCGAGTAACGCCGAGACCGAACGGCAGAGCCCGCTCAACCGCTGGATCTTCCTTCGTCTTCATTTTCTCAAGCTCTCCACGCAGGTCGAGAATACCGACGGCGACGTGGAGTGGGAGATCGCCGAGTTCCTCCAGCCACCCCTCGCGTTCTTCGACGGTGGCCTGCGGACATTTCAGAGCAATGAGCTGCCGCAGCCGTTCGCGAAGAACCGCGGGATCAGTCACATTGGAAGTGGTCCGACCGGTCGGCCTGTACTCCTCAAGGTCGTCGGACGGCGAATTCGTCGTGGCGGTCCCGGCATCGACTTCACGAGAGGTCGCATCGCCCAGCATCCAGCGGTGCAGCACAAAGTTGCCACCCACGATGCCGACGATCAATCCAAAAACCAGGGTGCCCTGCAGGGCCATCTTTCGTTGAGTCATGTTCGCCTCCTTGCGAATGGCTCGCTCGTCGCGAGCAGTTGGAAAAACGCAGGGGGAAGCTATCGTGCCGTGGAAATGCCGACAAGACGGGTCGTTTTGCTCGGTTCCGACGACTCATCCGGTTTTGTTTGTCGGTCGGGCGTTGAAAAACGAATTACCCAGACATGATTGACGTGTGACGCTCGGCTCGGCTGGAACGCAGATCGGACGTGACGAGATCGTGGCATTCCCGTCCAGCCAACCGTGAGTGAAAGCAGCTCGCCAAACATTCGAGATGTGACATTATGAAGTGGTGGGTGTTCCAAATCTTGGTGGGGTGGGTGATCAGCGCCCCCCTTTGGCTAACGGCAGCCGAACCATTGGGCAGCGAGAACCAGGGAAACACACTCAAGCCCGATTCGGTGTCTCACTGGGTCGGAATGAGTGGTTGCTCGTTGAAAGGTTGCCACAACAGCACAGCCCAAGGAGGCAGGACCCAATTTAGTTTGTGGGCCAGGGACGACCACGCACGTGCCTTCGCCGTGCTCAGGGACGCGCCATCACAACAGATCGCGCAGGCCGCTGGTCTGAGCACACCGGCTCATCAATCCCTGCTCTGCCTGAAGTGTCATTCCGCGCATGCGCTGTCGATGCCAATCAACGCGAAAGTTCAACTGTCTGAAGGAGTCAGTTGCGAAGTGTGTCACGGTCCTGCTTCGCAATGGATCGGACCACACCGTACCGCAGACTGGCGAGCCAAATCTAAATCGGACAAATCGAAGTTGGGATTTCGTAACCTGTCGTCGCCGCGAGAGCGAGTCGAGACGTGCATTACCTGTCATGTCGGCACACCGGGTTTTGAAGTCACGCACGAAATGATCGCCGCAGGTCATCCCAAGATGCGGTTCGAGATGACCGCATTTCTGGAGGCCATCCCGCAACACTGGTACGAGGCCAGGACTCGCCGGCTCGTCCCGCAGTTCGCCGCCAAAGTTTGGCTCATTGGTCAGACCGCGACGCTGAAACAGACCATTGCCAACATGGAGGCACGTTCGCCGGACCGTGCCCGTTTTGAATTTGCGGACCACGATTGCTATGCGTGCCACAGATCACTTTCGACTCGATCTTTTGGGAAGAAACTCGTCGGTGCCGACTCGCGCACCTGGGGACGATGGCCGGCCGAGTTGATGCTGCTGGCGGAGAAGCGCTCCCTGGGCCTTCCGCAGGGAACGATCGAAGACTTTTCTCAACTGCGTGATCAACATCGGCTCACCAAGTTAGATGACTCAGCCCTGCAACTGCATGCGTTGTCCGAAAAGCTCGCCGCCTGGGATGCCTTCGCCGATCAAGTTGAATGGTCGCCATCACAGCTTCGCGCGATGATGTTCGAATGCACTGCTCCAGTTTCTGCCGGCCAATCGGAAAGGGAGGTCGCCCGGCAGCGTTTTTGGGCATTGACGGCACTTTCGCAATCGCGAGATTTCGGCAACGAAGCGGCGACCAAGAAACTGGTCGCGCCGTTGAGGGATCTCAAGGACGGACTGAATGGCGTCGCAGGCGGCGGCCCTTCGGCATTTGATCGTGAGGCGTTTAACCGCCATCTCAATGTCATGCGGCAAGCTCTGCCGACAGCCCCGTGACATCGGCTCATTCAGCCACGACGACGCACTGCTGAGTTGTCAGGCCAGCGAAACTACGTTGACCGAATCGCTTGCGTCATGGCGACAGGTTTGTCGGGATAATCCATTTCCGACAGATATCATCGCTTCAAGTCAGGGTGGCACCGATAAAAGCACCTAGATGATTCACAACGAGCGTTCTTTCCGTAGCGTTGATGCGTCAGGTAACGAATGTCGATCCCACTCCAACATTGGAACGGTAGGCCCATGATGGCCTGGCGATTTGGAATTCTGGCGATTCTGTCGTGGGCCACTGTATTCGCAGGGTTTTCAGCCGGGCGTTTGTCGGCTGAGGATCGCGAACTCAGAGCCGGGCCGTCTCGTTCCTCGGCAAGAAACCTTTCAACGGGCCTGAATGGCCGGCGTGTGCCTGCCCCACGAACGGGGACGCCGCAGGCTTCTTCCCAGAGTTTGCGAGCGGAGTCGCTCTTTGCTGACGCACAGGATGCACTTCTTGCGGACGATCAGTTAGCAGCTTGGTCGGATGGGCCGGGGAATCAACTGATTGGCGTGGAGTCTTCGGCCTTGCCGCCGCTACCCGCGCCTGCAGGAGAAGACGAGCCCGATTTTGATCCGTGGCACGGCGACTTCCAACGAGTCGCTCCCGGCGATGACCAGCCATACTGGATCATGCCGGATGACGATGAACCGCTGGGCTGGATCGGCGAAGAAACGTCTCGGCCAATGGACTTGTCCGGGTCGGATTTCTTTCCCGTCCCAGATCGCTATCGCCTCGGCTTTCCGAAGTGGGACCGCTACGTGAAGGGGAGTCCGCTCGATCCGTATAACGGCAACGTGCTCAAAGGCGATTACCCGCTCAATGTGGGAGGCAACACGTTCCTGGAGATCACCGGCGTCAGCGACACGTTCACTCAATTTCGCCGCAAAGAGATCAATAAAGTCACTGGCTCCAAGCTTGAAAACGACACGCAACGACGCGAGCGATTGTTCCTGACGATGGATTTATTTCAGGACGACAACACCTTCACGCCTTCGCCGTGGTTCGTACGTCTCACGCAGGTGCAAGAGTGGCGAAATCAAGATGACGCCGTGGGCTACAACGAAGACTACGCCTGGGTGGAAGCGTTCCTGGATTATCGCTTGGCGTTCCTGAGCGAATTCGGCGACCAGATCAACTTGCGTGTTGGCCGGCAGGCGTTTCAGTCGGATTTTCGCGGCTTTTTGTATTCCGATGTGAACAACATGGCCCGGCTCTTCGGGACGTGGGATGAAAACAAATGGCAATACAACTTCATCGCGATGGATGCCGTCCAGGCGGATAAGGTCAGTCAGTTCCTGCGGACGAATACCGATCGCGATCAAGTCATGCTCGGCGGAAACGTGTTTCGCCGAGACGTGCCGTGGCTAGGCTTCAATCTGATGGGAGCCGGTTTCTACGTGCATGACGACGGAACCGGCGAAGGGGTTTTTAACAAAGCCTTCAATAAGGTTGCCGCCATTACTTCCGCCAAAAACTTTGGCCGCCACACGGTTGACGCTGGCTACCTCGAGTTTGCGGCGGAAGGGGTCATTGGTTCCTTTGGCGTGAGTGGCGCATTCATCCAAGCGATCGGACACGACCAGAGTAATCCATTCACCACCGATTCCACCGTGGCAGGTCGGCCGGTCGACATTAACGCGCAATTTGCCGCGCTGGAAATTACTCGACCGACCAATTGGTTCACGCCTCGCGCGTCGATTCTCTACGCCTCCGGTGACAAGAACCCCACGGACGGCAAAGGGCGCGGCTTCGACGCGATTTTTGATAATGCCAATTTCGCGGGAGCCAACTTCACCTATTTCAACCGCGAACAGTTGCAAGGACGCAATACGCAACTCACGAACTTCAATTCATTCCTGCCCAACTTGCGGAATCGGTTCTTTGACCCGATGAACTTCGTGAACCCCGGCATCATGGTTCTGACAGCCGGCTGTGACACGACCGTGACGACGAAGGTCAATGCGTTCGTGAACTACAACTACTACCGCTACATGGAACCGGCGGCGCTTGAGCAAGCCATCCGAGCGAGTGGTGGCACGCCCGTCTCCATTGATAACGACATTGGCCAGGATGTGACTCTCGGCCTGCAATACCGGCCGCTGATCATCAACAACATCACGTTCAATTTCGGCAGCACGGGTTTCGTTCAGGGAAAAGGTTTTCGAGCGATCACCGGTAACGACGACATGCTCTTCACGCACTTTCTCAATGCGGTGATTGTGTATTGAGGTTCCCGCGCGAAGGAACAAGGAGGTTTCTGCGATGCTTTCCACACGACGAATCGCCTGGTGGCTGACGGCCATGATCGCCTGGATCGGCGTTGCCACGTGGTGGTCCGGTGGATCACGCGAGCCGTTTCGTTCCTCGGCTTTGGCGGAAGAACCGCGGCCGCGCGCCGAGCGAACCCCATCGGCGACGCAACCGCGCGCACAGTCGCTTCCCGCTGGCACCTTGGACGTCACGTTACAGATTCCTCCGGCACCCGGCGCGGCTGAGGGGCCCAACGACGAATTGCCCGATCCAAAACGTTTTGTCGGGCCGAACTCGCTGATCAATCAGACGGTCCAGGAAGCTCACGCCAAAAGTTGGGGGTGCATGACTTGTCATACCGGGATTGAGGACTTCCACAACAGCCCCAACGTCCATCTGGGCTGCTGCGATTGTCACGGAGGCAATCCTTGCGCCACGACGAAGGAAGCGGCCCACGAGCATCCTTGGTATCCCGAACAATGGCCGACCTCAGGCACTCCTAAAAAGACCTTTGCTCTGATCAACACCGAAAATCCGCGCTGGGTGCGATTCATCAATCCCGGCGATCTTCGTCATGCGGCGAAATCGTGCGGCACCGCTGGTTGCCACACACAAGAATGCTCGACCAACTCGAAGAGCATCATGGCTCACAGCGCGATGGTGCCGGGGTCCGCGCTGTACAACAACGGCGCAACACCAAACAAAATCTACCGCTATGGGGAACTTTACGGCGAAGACGGCACGGCGCTGCGAGCCTTCAGCAACCCACGAGCCACCGTTGGCGATGTCCGCAACAAGGGTGTCATCCCGTGGCTCGACCCCACTCCGAATTGGCGAATCACTCAGCCCGACTTCGCGTTCCGCATTCTGGAGATCAACAACAACGCGACCAGCGTGCGCGGCCCCGGTACGAATGCCCGTGTCGATGCCGTCTTTTTGAACGTCGTGAAGACCAAGCTCAACGACCCGACGATGGCTCACCTGGGAATGTGCAACAACCCCGGTGACTACCGCAGCAGCGGTTGCACCTCGTGTCATGTCTTGTACGCCAATGACCGCGACCCGGAACACTCGGCCCATATCGCGTCCTTCGGCAATCGAGGCTACTCGTTCAGCGGCGATCGCTGCATTCCGCGGAATGAACCCGGTCACCCCATCAAGCATCAGCTCACGCGAGCGATCCCCTCCAGCCAGTGCATGACGTGCCACTTCCACCAAGGCAGCGGCTCGCTCGGCAACTATTACGGTTACATGTGGTGGGACTATGAAACGGACGCCGAGAAAATTTATAGCCGCTATGGTGCTCCGCGGCCCGGTGGATTGGTTGGTCCAGACTTCAGCGATGAACGGCACGACTTGGCTCCCACCGTCAACCCGGAGTTGAAGGGCAACAAGTTCGCCGACTTTCACAACAATACCTGGATGTTCCAAGCGGTCTACAAGCGTGATCGCAAAGGAATCCTGATCGACAAAGACAACAAACAGATCGACGAGAACGATCCGAATTGGCACAAGATGGCGGTGCATCTTTCGGACATCCACTTGCAGAAGGGGATGCACTGCGTCGATTGCCACTTCGGCCAGGACGCGCATGGCACCGGGCAGCTTTACGGAGCCATGATCGACCCTGTCGAAATCAACTGCAAAGACTGCCACGGCACGATCTTCGCCCGTGCAAACCTCGTCACCTCGAACGCTTCCGGCGGGAACAACCTCCGCAATGGGGCGACTTCGTTTGGCCAACGCCGCTTCTACGAGCGTGATGGCAAGATCTTCCAACGGTCGGCGGTGACGCCCGATAAAGAGTGGGAATTGGTCCAAGTGCTGGACACCATCACGCCGGACAATCCGCGCTACAACGAGAAAGCTCGGTACGCGAAAACGATTCGCCGCGACGGAACCACATGGGGCTCAGTTCCGGCGACCAAAGACGACTGCGCTCGGCTGGCTCACGCCGAGAACAACATGAGTTGCTACGTCTGTCACACCACTTGGAATACTTCCTGCGGTGGCTGTCACTTGAGCGGCTTCACCAATCGACTGACGAAGAATCTGCACTACGAAGGTGAGGAAAGCAAATTCCTGGCCGAGTACAACCCACAGGGACTCCGGTCGGATTCGTTCTTCCTCGGTCGATCGGGCACCGTCCAGGGCAACCGCATTACGACCGTGCGATCCGCCAGCGGCGTGATCGTCTCGGCACAGGACGGCAACCGAGCGTCGGTCGTGCATCAACAACCAACCGTGTCCGCCGAAGGCTTTAGCGGACACGCCTTCAGCCCCAACGTTCCGCACACCGTTGGCGGCAAGAACAACACCAAAGGTTGCACCGACTGTCACATCTCGGAAGCCGGAGACAACAACGCGGTCATCTCTCAGGTTCTGGGATTGGGAGCCAAGGCCTACGACTTCGTGGGACGGTACGCGATGGTCGCGACGGGTGAGAAAGGGATTGAGGCCGTGCAGGTCGCCAGTACCGCCGACTTCCCGACCCCGATCATCGGCAGCAACATGCACCGCATCACCGAACCGGACGCGTATCGCGAACACTTCGCGAATGACGGGTGTCTCGATTTCTCGCTCCGCTACGACACCCACGATGCACGCAACATCGTCAAGATTGGCGAATGGTGTCTGGTGGCCGACGGCCCGCGCGGGCTGCGAGTTCTGGATATCGCCAACATTCACAACAAGGACCAGGCTCAGCGGCTGCTGGAATCCACGTTGGCTCCCGGCCTCGGCCAAAACCAGAACGTCGATACCGCATGCGCGATGTGGGTCGCCCTGTCGATTCCACTGCCGATCGATCCCACTCGCACCCAGCGGCCTGAGAACGAAGAGCAGAAGGTCAACCCGATCTTCCGCTATGCGTTCGTCGCCGACTATGTCGAAGGACTGGTCGTCGTGGATTACCTCCCGCTCCTGGACGGCAATCCGTCGAACAACGATCTCCAACGAGTCGCCACGTTCAACCCCAAAGGGATGCTGTCATCCGCCGTCAAAGTGAAGGTTTGGGGCGAGCACGCTTACGTCCTGACGAAGGATTATGGACTCTACATCATCAACATCAGCGATCCGCTGTGCCCGCGTCTGGTCAGCATGGTGCCGCTGAAATGCGCGACCTCCATCGACTTCCAGTTCCGCTATGCGTTCGTGACGGATGGCGAAGGTTTGCGGACCATCGATATCACGAATCCCGAGCAGCCGTTTATCGCGGCGGGGGTCTTGATCGACGACGCTCGCGATGTGTGGGTGATGAAGACCTATGCCTATGTCGCCGCCGGCCGCAACGGCATCGCGATTGTCGATGTCGAGAATCCCAAACAACTCTCGTCAGTCAAATGGTTCAATCCGAATGGTTGCATCAATGACGCGACGGGGATCGTGACCGCCATGGAAGGGAACTCGTTCTTCGCCTTCGTCGCCGACGGCTGCAATGGGCTGAAAGTCATTCAACTCCTGTCTCCGGCCGACGGCTCACGCGTCAAAGGCTTCAGTCCCGAGCCGGCTCCGCAACTCATTGCGACTTTCAAAACCAAAGGTCCAGCGCTCTCCATCGCCGAGGGATTACCTCGCGACCGCTTCGTCGATTACGACGGTAATCAGATTTCCGTCCTCGGTCGCCGTGGCTCTCGGCCATTCACTCGCGAGGAGCAATCTCGGCTCTACCGCCGCAACGGCGAGATCTACACCGTGACCGATACGCCGCCGAACCCGCCCAGCGGCCCGGCCCCCAAGCCGCGCGCTCCCACCAAGAAAACCATCAAGCCCGGATTGACGAAGAAGCCGAGCGAATCGGAATCGTCGACGCGCTAGCCCACATGATTCCTGGGCAGCAATTAGCACGACGCGCCAGCGAGTGGTACGCACCGAAATCACTCGCTGGCGCGTCGTGCTAATTTCGTATCAGACCCGATCGACCTGTGTATCGGGCGTGCTGTTGCGCGGTGGCGAAACCGCATCAACCGCGTTGGCTTTCGGCAACAGGCCACGCTGTTTGCGAGCCACCACCAGCTCGGTTTACTCGACGATTCCCGGTTCTCACACGTTCTGAGTGCTCAGGCATTGGCCTTGCTCTGTTCGAGCCACGAGAAGCTCTCCGTGTTTGTTCTCATCGAGGCTGGGGGTCGCCATGCGTTTTCGTGACATGCGTTTTCATTCCAAGTTGCAGTTGCTGATCGGCCTGTTCGTGGTTGGCTTCGTGGCGGTCTTCGTGTTTGGGGCCATGACTCTTTCACGCGTCCAAGTCACGGGGCAGACGTTTTATGAAGAACGTGTCGAAGGCAACCTCTACCAAGAGATCGTGCTGGCCAAAGACTTGGTCGCCGACATCCTGCCGCCGCCGGAATACATCGTGGAGTCGTATCTGGTGCTCCACGAAATCCACACGCTGACCGACCGCGAGAAAATCCGAGACCGCGTGGCTTACTTTCAGGCGCGTGAGGCCGAGTACGAGCTACGTCAGAAGTTCTGGGACAAAGAGCTGCCGAAAAGCGGCACCTCCCGATCGTTGCTGCTCGAACAATCCTCCAAGCCCGCGCGGGAGTTCTACCGGCTGGCTTCTCAATTCCTGGCCGTGGCCGACAAGCTCGAGGAACGGGAAGCGGTGTGGACCGAGTTATTGCCGCAGTTGCAGGAGAAATACGAGACTCATCGCGGCGTGATCAACAAGATCACCGACTTGGGAAACAAGATGGTGGAGGACGGCCAGAAGAACGCGAAGGACGCGGTCGCCACTTCGCGCAACATCCTGGTGACGTTGTGCCTGGCGGTTCTGCTGGCGGTCTGCGTCTTCGGCTACTTCATCACCCGCGGCATCGTGCAGCCGACGAATCTGCTGATCGCTCGGCTGCGCGAAATGGCGGATGGAGCCGCCGACCTGACCGCTCGCGTGCAAATCGACTCGATGGATGAGATTGGCCAGCTTGGACACTGCATCAACACGGTCATTCAGCGGGTGCATGATCTCGTGGCCGAGATCAAAGGAGCCACGTTGCAATTGCTGGCCACGACCACGCAACTCGCCGCCACCTCCAAAGAGCAAGAGGCCACGCTCGCAAACTTCGGAGCGTCCTCCAGTCAGATCGCCGCCGCCGTCAAAGAAATCTCCGCCACCGGCCAGGAACTCTCCGGCACGATGAGCGACGTGATGGGGGGAGCCAGCCGAGCTTCCGAATTAGCGAGCGCCGGCCGCACGGGACTGACCGGCATGGAAAGCACGATGTACGACCTCACCGAGGCCACGAAGAGTATCTCCAACAAACTGGGTGCCATCCACGAGAAGGCCAACGACATCAACGTGGTCGTCACGACCATCACCAAAGTCGCCGATCAAACCAACCTGCTCTCGATCAACGCCGCCATCGAGGCCGAGAAAGCCGGCGAGTATGGCCGCGGCTTCCTGGTGGTCGCCCGCGAAATTCGCCGCCTGGCCGATCAAACCGCCGTCGCCACGCTGGAGATCGACCAGATGGTGCGGCAGATGCAATCGGCCGTCTCGTCCGGAGTCATGGAGATGGACAAGTTCAACGAAGACGTGCGCGGCGGCGTCCGCAAAGTCGGCGAGATCAACAATCAAATGGGCCAGATCATCGAAGGAGTCCAATCCGTCAGCGAACGCTTCGTCCCCGTCAACGAAGGGATGAAGAATCAATCGCTGGGCGCCCGACAGATCAACGACGCGATGGTGCAGCTCACCTCCGGAGCCGCCCAAACCCAATCGTCGATCCGCGAGTTCAACCAAGCCACTGAAAACCTGCGTGTCTCCGTCGATCGCCTGAAGCACGCGGTCGTGCGGTTTGTGGTTTCGGGATGAGGGCGGCCAATTTTCAATTTCCAATCTCAAATCTCAAATTGCGGTCCCTCCCATGCTCTGGCTGATCTTTCACGTCGGCTCGGAACGCTTCGCGATGCCCAGCGATCGTGTGGACAAGGTGCTGCCGACGGTCGAACTGCATCGCATGGTTCAGTCTCCCAACGGTCTGGCTGGAGTATTCTCGTATCACGGAGCGGTGACGCCGGTGATTGATCTTGCGCAGTGGCTGCAAGGAACGAGTACGCCGCTGAGGTTGAGTAGCCGCATGATTCTGGTTCCACTGGATGCGGAGCATTCCGGCCAGACGTTCGGCCTGCTGGCCGAGCGTGTGGTCGAGCTGCGGCCGATCGACCAGGAAATCGTCAATGGAACGGGAGCAGCCACATGGCCGGGAGCACTCGCCTTGGGACCGGTGATCGCGGACGAGCATGGTCTGCTCCAGTTGCTGGACATTGACAAGCTCATCACCGAGGCTCGGCAACACGAACTGCTGCCTGTGTTGGTCGAGCAACACCTCTGAAGGAGCGATAACCTGTTGTGGCCGGTCTTCTGACTTTGGCCCCAACGGGGACTGACTCGATAGCCCAGGGCAACGCCCTGGGTGAGTTCAAAACAAATCATGTGTTAAGCCCCAAAGGGGCGTCACTCGTCTGACAACCGTGCAAGTGACGCCCCTTCAGGGCTAAGAACATTTTTCAAATGACTAACCCAGGGCGATGCCCTGGGCTATCGAGTCACGCCCCTCTTGGGGCTGAAAACCAAACGCTGTTGTTGAATGCCGGGATGCCGGTGACACGTAGTCGTTAAAGAAGCCATGACCCGATGGACCTGACGAACATCACACAACTGTTGCTCCAGCAGATCGGCTTGGATCACGGCACGATCGGCGAGGCGTCGATCGAACTTGGCGTGACCGCGCGGATGCAGGCGTTGCGTGTGAACGACGTCGCGAACTATTTGGCGCGTGTCATCATCGACCGCGAAGAACTTCAAGCGCTCATCGAAGAGGTCATCGTTCCGGAGACGTGGTTCTTTCGCGGCTTCGACCAACTCCGTTACATGGCCGAGGTCGGCAGTCAGTGGCGACCGTCGTTTCCCGGTCACTCGCTGCGAGTGCTCAGCATTCCGTGCAGTTCGGGCGAGGAGCCGTATTCGATCTACATGTTCCTGCGGCATCACGGCCTGGAGCCGTCGCAAATTCGGATCGTCGCGGCGGACATCAGCCAGCGGTCGATCGACCGGGCGACGCGGGGCGTGTACGGCGACTTGTCGTTCCGAGAAACCGGGCCGTTGTGCGACGTCTTGCGGCATCGTTTCTTCGAGCGTGACTCCAATCAAACGGTGATCCCGGAAGTCCGCAGCGCGGTCCAGTTTCGGCAGGACAATTTGGTCTCCCCAACATTTCTGGTGGATGCCGGCGTGTTCGACATGATCTTCTGCCGGAACCTGCTGATCTATTTTGATCAGCCGTCGCGCCAGTTCGCGCTGCAATCGTTGCAGCGGCTGCTCGCGCCCAACGGATATGTTTTCGGAGGCCACGCCGAACAGTTGGCGATGATTGATCCGCAACTACAGAGCGTCGGCCCCGCCGGGGCGTTTGCATATCAACGGGCTGATGTTGCCAACAACGCCGCGCGACCATCGCCGTTGCCATTGCGGAATCCGCCGCCCAGCATTCCTCCCGCGCGCGAGCCGGCATTCAGAAGCGCATTCGCGCCGGATGTGAGCGGTACGGCGCTAGCCGCCGATTTTTCGCCAGAGACATCGACGTCACGTCAACTCGCAAGACCGGTGGCTAGCGCCATTCCGCTCACAAAGAGCACCATTCAAGACCTCCTTGCTTCGGCCGAGCAGGCCGCCAACTCCGGCCAGCTCAGCGATGCACGGTCTCTGTGTGCGCGACACTTGGAACAGCACGGCCCGACAGCCTCCGCGATGTGCCTGATGGGAGTCATTCAGAATGCCGCCGGTGAACTCGCCGATGCGGAGAAGAGTTTTCAAAAGGCGGTGTACCTCGACCCCGCTCACAAAGATTCGTTGTGGCATCTCAAGCTGCTGGCCGAGAAACGAGGCGACCAGCGCGCGGTGGAAACTTTGAATCGCCGCCTCGCCCGTGCCATGTCTAGTGATTGAATACCACCAACCCCACTGAGCTTGCCTCAGTGGTTCACGGGTTTCTGCGCTACTCACGCCAGCAATGGGACTGATGCGGAGGTGGCGCAAAAACCCGCAAGCCACTGAGGCAAGCTCAGTGGGGGGAGTTTTGATGATGTCGAATCGTTCCAGTCCCTTCGATGCGTTCATTCCTTCGCCGGAGAATCCGCCGCCTGCGCCGGACTTCACGATCGCGAACGGTTCGGATTTGCCAATCCTTGGCGAAGCGAACCTCACCGTGTTGGAGAACGATTGCTGGAACAAGATCGGTGTCACCGGGGACCGTTCGTGTCCGGAGTTGCTGAAGCACGTGCATTGCCGGAACTGCCCGGTGTTTACCTCGGCCGGTCAGCGATTGTTTGAGCGTGAGCTTCCCGCCGGGCATCTGGCCGAGTGGACGAAGCGGCTGGCGGAACCGGAGATCGTCGCCGAGCGTGGGACGGTTTCCGTGCTGATCTTTCGCGTCGGCGAAGAGTGGTTGGCCATCGACATCGGTCTGCTGGTTGAGATCGGCGAACTGCGGCCGATTCACACAATTCCGAATCGCTCAAACGAAGTGCTGGTCGGCTTGGTCAGCATTCGCGGTGAGCTGGAGCTGTGCATCTCGGTCGGCGGGTTATTGGGGATCGCGATGCAATACCCGCCGAACATCGCCAAGTCCGCATCCACCGATTCCAGACATGGCAGCACCGTTGACCGAGACCGCATCACCGCGCGCTTGATGGTCGTCAGCCGAGCGGGCCGTCGCTGGGTGTTTCAAGTGGACGAAGTCGAAGGGGTCTCGCGCTTCACGCCGGTCGAGCTGACCAACGTCCCCTCCACGGTGTCGGGAGCGGCTGCCTCTTTCGCGAAGGGGATCTTCTGGAGAGACGAGCGGCGTATCGGCTATTTGGATGAAGCGCGGCTGTTTGAAACTTTCGAACGGAGCCTGACATGAGTGGCAGCAGCTTGACCGGCATGAGCAATTTCTCGCTGCTCGATCTGTTTCGCGAGGAAGTCCGGACGCACGGCGGCGCGTTCATGGAAGGGCTCGCCGTGTTGAGCAGCGATCTCACGAACCTCCAGAACATCGAACCGCTGATGCGTGCGGCACACTCGATCAAAGGGGCGGCACGCATCGTCAAGGTCGAGCCAGTGGTACTGATCTCCGATGCGATGCAGGAAGTGCTGCTCGCGGCGATGAATGAAACACTGACGCTCGCGTCCGACGCACTGCGAATCCTCGAACGGGGGATAAGCACACTGACTCGAATCGCCGTGTTGCCTGAAGACCAATTTGAACAATGGCTGCCGGCTCAGAACCCAGACATGCGGAACTTGCTCACCGATCTGAAGTCGATCAGTCATCCCTTAGAACCCCTCCCGCGTGAATCGCGAACCGAAGCGTTGACCGCCGACTTCGTACCGCAGGCCGCCGCGACCTCTCCGAGAAGAACCGCACCAGCGACGCTCGTCGATGTCTTTCGCGAAGAAGTCCGCGGCCAAGCGCAGGCAGTCAGCGAAGGTCTGGTCGCGCTGGAACGCGATCCGTCGAACATGCCGCTGATTGAGACGCTGATGCGTGCCGCGCATACGATCAAAGCGGCGGCGCGAATCGTGAATTTCGAGGCCGCCGTGCAGGTCGCGCATGCGCTCGAAGATAACTTGTTCGCGGCCCAGCAAGGCCGCCTGAAGCTCTCGCCGCACGAGATCGACTGCTTGCTCCGCAGCGTCGATCTGCTGACCCGATTCGCCAGCATTTCCGAAATGGAGTTTGCCAATTGGCTGCCGTCTGAAAACCAGGAGGTCGGCACGTTGATCGGTGAACTCTCCGAACTCGCGGCGCGGTCATTCAGTTCCTCGCCGCCGAGCGCCGCTGCGACAGCGGAACCACAACCCAGTTCGCCGCAACTGGCCGAGCTGTCTCTGCTGGAATTGTTCCGCGAAGAAGTCGCCAGCCAGACACAAGCGTTAAACGACGGCCTGGTCGCACTGGAAGCGGAGCCGCAGAACCTGCCACTCGTGGACTCATTGATGCGCGCCGCGCACTCGATCAAGGGAGCGGCACGGATCGTCAATCTGGCAGCGGCCGAGCGAGTCGCGCATGTTCTGGAAGATGTGCTGGTCGCCGCCCAGCAGCGAACAATCACGCTGACTTCCGCCGAAATCGACTTGCTGTTGCGCGGCGTCGATTTACTCAGCGAGATTGGAACCAGCCCAGAGGCGGATTCCAACAACTGGCTGCCGGCCAAGAACAGCCACGTCCGCACGCTGATCGAACAACTGACCGCCGTCGCTCAAGGGACACCGGCTTCAGTACCGCCAGCCATGCGTGAGACAGGCGAGCGGGGAGGCGTCAGCCCCCCGGTCCCGGCCGAACACACCGGGGGGCTGACGCCGCCCCGCTCGCCGGAAAATCTCACGGAGGGCAGTGCGAGAGATCGCTCCCTCGCAGGGGATCTCGGCGAAAGTGGCGTTTATGGTCGCGGACAAGTGGCGGCCCGTCAGATGCCACATCCCACAATGGTCCTTGAGTCCCGCGATGTGATTGCCCAACTGCCACCGCAGCGACAGACCTCGGCTCCCGCAGCGGATGAGCGGGTTGTCCGCGTGACGGCTCAGAACTTGTCGCGATTGATGAGCCTTGCCGGCGAGTCGCTGGTCGAAGCTCGCTGGTTGCAGCCGTTCGCCAAGTCATTGCAGTTGCTGAAACAAAACCAAGACCGGCTGGCGGCGGTCGTCGCCGAGATGCACTTGTCTGCGGAAGTTCGGCATGGACGCTCGGAACGTCTGCTGCACGAAGCGCGGCAGCGCATCGGCGAATGCCGCGAGCTGCTGTCGGATCGCATCGGCGTCTTTGAGGAACACGCGCGTCAGTCAGATGATCTCAGCAGCCGGCTGTATTACGAAGTCATCGCCAGCCGGCTACGCCCGTTCGCCGATGGCATTCAAGGTTTTCCGCGAATGGTCCGCGACCTCGCGCGAAAGCTCGGCAAGAAGGTCAAGTTTGAAATTCATGGCCACAACACGGACGTCGATCGGGACATCCTCGAAAAGCTGGAAGCGCCGCTGAACCATCTGCTGCGGAACGCGCTCGATCATGGATTGGAAACTCCGCAACAACGCGCTCAGAGCGGCAAGCCGGAACAAGGGACGCTGCGTTTGGAAGCTCGGCACCGCGCGGGGATGTTGTCGATCACCATCAGCGACGACGGCCGAGGTGTCTCTCTGGAAAAACTCCGCCGCAAGGTTTTGGAGAAGGGCCTCTCCACACCGGATCTCGTCGCCAATATGAATGCGACGGAGTTGCTGGACTTCTTATTTCTGTCCGGCTTCTCGACGGCCGAGCGTGTGACGGAAGTGTCGGGTCGCGGTGTGGGATTGGATGTCGTGCAGAGCGTGGTCTCGGCGGTCGGCGGTTCCGTGCGTGTCACCTCAAAGGTGGGCGAAGGATCGACCTTTCATTTGCAATTGCCGATCACGCTGTCGGTCATGCGCGCCGTGCTGGTCACGATCGGGGGCGAGCCGTATGCCTTCCCGCACAACCGCATCGACCGTCTGTTGCGTGTCCCTCGCAGCGAGATTCGCACTCTGGAGGGACGACAGTATTGCTCGATCGACGGCCGCAACGTCGGCCTAGTGATGGCCCAGCAAGTCTTCGATCTCGCCTTGTCCGAACCGTCGGGTCCGGACCTGTGCGTCGTCTTGATCAGCGACCATCACAGCGAATTCGGCGTGGTCGTGGATCGCTTCCAAGGGGAACTGGATTTAGTCGTCCGTCCGCTCGACGTGCGGCTCGGCAAGGTCGCCAACGTCAGCGCGGCCGCGCTGCTGGAAGACGGCAGCCCCGTGTTGATCGTCGATGTCGAGGACTTCCTGCGCTCCATCAACAACCTGCTGCAACGGGGTCATCTGGGTCGAACACAGGTCGAGAAACAATCCACTTCCAAAACCCGAAAGCGAATCCTCGTGGTCGATGATTCGATCACCGTGCGCGAGGCCGAACGAGCACTGTTGATCAATCGCGGCTACGACGTGCAGGTCGCCGTGGATGGCATGGACGGCTGGAACACGATCCGTGACGCCAATTTCGACCTCGTCGTCAGCGACATCGACATGCCGCGCATGAACGGACTGGAATTCGTCAAGAACATCAAACAAGACCCGCGTCTGAAAGGGACGCCGGTCGTCATCGTCAGCTACAAGGGCCGTGAAGAAGACCGCCTCCGTGGAATGGACGCCGGTGCCGACTATTACCTCAGTAAGGGAAGCTTCCACGACGACACCCTGCTGGACGCCGTGGTCGATCTGATCGGTGAGCCGGAATAACCCCAAGTCGACGAGTCACTCCGTGACTCGATTCGAGTCAGCGTATTACACAATCCCATCGGACAATCCATTCGTTGGCGGTGCAACGACTGCTGACGATACTGTTTGGTCTTACGGCCTTCGCAATCCTTGGCGTTGC
>CAMDEA010000099.1 GCA_945893045.1 Planctomyces sp. SH-PL62 | reverse complement strand
TCAGCCCCCGGACTGGGAATGAATTGCGAGACGTCCGGGGGCTGACGCCACCCGGCTCGCCGACAACTGGCACTCGATCAGCTCGGCCGGCGGCGAAGTTGCAGGTCGCGCTCGTCCGGGGTTCGGCCGAGGACGATATCGAAGTTCGCGGAGAGTTCGCCGAGCTTCGAATCCTTGATCGGCTTGAAATCGACGAGGATCAGTTCGCGGTCGATCAAGTCGCGCGTGCCACCGAAGACGTTGTCGCGAGCGTTGCCCTCGTGACCGCGAATCAGGAATTGCGTCGTCAGCAGTTCGCGGTCGCCGCTGAGCACCTTCACATGAATGTGCGGAGCGGGGCGACCCGGATACGGCACCGGCTTGATCGTGCGGAAGCGATACTCGCCCGCCTTGCCGGTGGTGAACCGGCCGAACCCTTGGAAGTTGCGGTCCTGCTGTTTGGCCTTCGGGATGCTGTCGGCCGTGTGCAAGTACACGGCGTTCGCGTCGCACTGCCAAATTTCGATCGTCGCATCGCGGACGGGATCGCCTTTCGCGTCGAGGATTCGCCCGGTCAAGTGCGTGATCGTGCCGACGGCCGGAGTGATTGCGTCGTTGATGACCAGCAGATCGTTGTCTTTGTCGAGCGGCAGTTTGTCCGGATAGAACGGCCCCTCGGTCAGCGACGGCGTGCGGAACAGTTCCTCGGCAAACAACCCCGGCGTCGTGAACAGCGCGGTCCCGGCAGTGATGCCTTGCAGAAACTTGCGACGCGCGAGCGGCATGGATGTCTCATTCATATTGATGGCCCCCAAGTGAAGTTGCTGCGTTTGAATTAGCCCCGACAGGGGCGATAGAAAATTACCCAGCGCGTCAGCCCTGGGATCACTGAAATCCGTACCGCGACCGTTAGGGAGCGGCCCGCGTTGGCCGCTCCCTAACGGTCGCGGTACGGAAAATGTCTCACTCATGGCCGGGCAGGGTATCGTTTCGATTCGATCGCGCCAGCGTTGCCGCCTGGCTTTCGCGAAGCTGCGTCCGCACGCGCCGGTTGAATTGGCTGGTACTGGGTGTGGTCGAGAGGTACGCCTCGAAGTCGGCGATCGCGGCGTCGAGCACGGTGCGCGAGCGTTCCAATTGCGGCGCGACCGCATCGCCGGCAGCCGACGTTCGCAGCAGGTCGCCGAGTTGTTGCCGCGTTTGAGCCAACGGAATCTGAATGATCCCCTGATTCGGAAACTGCGTGCCCAGCCGTGTGAGCAGTTCGATGGCCCGCGTCAGATTCATTTCGGCGGCACTCGCTGAACTCATCAACTCTTGCGAGGCGGCATGACGAGCCAGCGCCGTGCCGAGCAGCAATTGGTACTCGGTTACGTTGGGAAACCGCGACGCGAGCAACTCCGAATCGGCGACCGCTCGTTGCAGGAAATCGACCGCGTCCGCGCCGTTGAGCGCGCGGCCGGCGTGAGTCAGTGTGTCGGCCAATTCAAAACGATACCGCGGATCATCGGGAGACTTCGCCACCAGACTTTCGAGAAGTTGCACGGCTTCCAGAAACGTCTCGCAAGCGACCACCGGTTCGTTCGTGCTGGCCGCGTGGACCAGCCGATGCCGCAGCGATTGCACGAGCGCGAATTGAAACTTCGCGTTGTCGGGAAACTCGCGCGTTAGCGATCGGAACTCGTCACACGCTTCGAGCAGCACTTCGGCCAGCGATGCTTCCGGATGATCGGCGGGATCGCGCATCGCGGCCGGCATCGCATTGACCTCGCGAGCCGATCGTTCACTGGTCTCGCGCGGCGGCGGACCACCAGGACCGCCCGGTCCGCCGGGACCGCGTCCTTCATCGGGACCATGCGGACCATCATCCGGCGGGGGCGGCGGTCGATCACCGCGTCCGAAACCGGGTGGCCGGTCGTCGAAGCCATCCGGCTTGCGATCGGGATTGCGTGACGGACGACGACCATCGAAGTCGCGCGGCGGTGGTCGAACATCGTGACGTGAGCCAGGTGGCCGGTCGTCGAAATCGCGATCGGGCGGGCCGCCGCGTCGGACGGATTCTGGAGCACGGCTGAACGACACGTCCTTCGTGCCGCTGCGGACGTCGATCGACGCGAACAGATCCGTCGCGCGAGCGAACTCGAAACGGACTTCCGGATTCGCTCGCACCTCCGGCGATTGGTCGAGCACCACCGCACGAGCCTCGACGTGTGCATCAAATGTTTCGTGAAACAAACCGCGACGCAGCATCGACTCGCCTAGCTCGTTGTGAATGTGAGCGGCCTCTGCCACGAACGCGGCGTTCGTGGGCTGGTCTTCGATGAGTTTGGTGAGCAGTTCCATCGCGAGCCGAAAATCCGCCTCGGCTTCCGTGAGCCGACCAAGCCGCACGAGAATCTCGCCCGCTCGGTGATAGGCCGTCGCGTTTCGCTCGCGCAGGTTCGCGTTCTTCGCATTTCGTTCCGCGAATTGCCGATAAAAACCGAGCAACCGGTCGAGCAGTTCCGCATCCGCGGCGGACAGCGACGAGCGCGCCAGCCCGATCTCGCTTTGCGGAACATCGAGCGAGAGCGACGTGGGGACGCCGCGCGACGTGACGTTTTCCAAAATGCTGTCGAACGCATCGACGGCGAGATCGACGTTCGCTTCCGCTTGCCGCCGCGCGATGTCGGTCTCACCGAGCGCCGATTCGACGCGCTGCCGCGCGTTCCATTCGACCGCCGCAATTCCAATCAGCAGCGACAGCGCGAGTCCCGATGCCGCCGCCAGCGCCGGATTGCGCCGCGACCAGCGCCACAACCGCTCGAGCGCCGTCGCACGCCGCGCCAAAATCGGCCGGTCGTCGAGAAACCGCCGCAAGTCCTCGGCCAGCGCGGCGGCCGTCGAGTACCGCGCTGTTGGCTCGGCGTTCGTCGCTTTCAGAACGATCGTCTCCAGATCGCGCGGGATCGCCGCGTTGATCGCGCGCGGCCGCGGTACTTCCTGATCGCGCAGCCGTTTCGCGTACGCGAGCTTCTGGTCCCCCTCGAAGGCTGGCCGCAGCGTCAGCAACTCGAACAGCGTCAGACCGAGACAATAAATGTCGGTCTTCGCGTCGGCTCGCCCCTCGAACTGTTCGGGAGCCATGTACCGCAGCGTCCCGACCAGATCGCCAGTCCCGGTCAAATCGTCCTGCTCGGCGAGCTTCACCAGTCCGAAGTCGGTGATCCACACATCCCCCGCATTGTCGAGCATCAGATTCGACGGCTTGATGTCGCGATGCAGCACGCCGTGCTGATGCGCGTAGTCGAGCGCATCGGCAACTTGCGCTCCCATCCGCGCGATGTTCTGAAAGTTCGCGACGCCGGTGACGTTCGACAGCCATTGGGATGCCCCGAGAGATTCGGCGAGCCGGGCGGCGTCAGCCCCCGGACTGCTCGGCATATCGTTTTGTCCGGGGGCTGACGCCGCCCGGCCCGCCAAAAGCATCTCGTCCTGAGTCTCGATCAACCGCGCGGCCGAAGGGTCCATTAACACCGTGGGAGAGTCGTACTGACTCGTCGCTGGTCGATTGCCTTCCGCGTGTTCCGGCGGCGCTTGTGCTTGTGTCGGGCTACCTGACGACGAGCGATCGCGCTGCGTCTCGATGGCTCGCGACAACGGCGCTCCGTCAATGAATTGCATCGCGTAAAAGTGAACGCCGCCCTCTTCGCCGATGCCGTACACCGGCACGATGTTCGTGTGATGTAGCCGCGCCGCCGATTCCGCTTCGCGCAAGAACCGCTGCAATTGCCGAGGCGATTCGGACACCGCCGGGCCAAGCACCTTCAAGGCCACTCGCCGCTTGAGCGATTGCTGCTCGGCTTCGTACACGATCCCCATGCCGCCGCGACCGATCTCGCGCACGATGCGGAAATCGCCCAGCGTCTCGCCTCCCGACAGCGTCAGCCGATTCATCCGCCGTTCGACCTGCCGCTCGGAGTGCTCGCGGCGGCTGATCCCTTCCATCATCGCGATCGACGGAAAGATCGCCCGAATCGCCGCCTCATGTTCGGGAGCGCGTCGCACATACTCGTCGATGCTCGGCGACTCGCCCGCCCGCAGTCGAGCCGAAAACTCGTCCGCCAGCACATCCACCGGATTGCGGTCGTCGCGTCCGACCGATTGCGAAACCACCGGCTTTTCATCCAAGGTCGAGTCGTCCGGCGAACGGTTCGCGATCCGTTCGTCGAGCGTCGTGTCGTTGGTGGCGAGTACGTTTTTCATCATCGTTCACATCGGACAGCTTGCGACGACCGAACCGATTCGGCAAGCCACCGCACCGCTCGTGCGATGCGGCGACTGCCGCTCCGGGTCTCTCGTCCCGATTCATCCAACACGACACCGCAAGACAGAGGCCGCGATCCACGCACAAAATCGCAAATGCCACATAGGTTGGGACTCCGTCCCGAACGGTCGGGTTGGACGATTGGTCGAGCAAAACGGTTGGTCGGGACGGAGTCCCAACCTACGAGTCACGGCGATAGTCGTTGCATGACCTCGGCCAGTCGCGTCATGGCCCGGACGTAGCGGTTGCTGGCGGCGGTGGCGGACAAACCCAGGGCTTCGGCGACTTCATTGTTGCCGAGATGCTCGAAGTGTCGCAGCGCGAGCACTTCGCGGTCGGTCTCGTCCATCTCGGCCAGCGCGGCGTGAAGCTGTTGAATCTCCTCGGCCCGCATGGCGGCGCGGCTGGGGGATGTCTGCTGAGCACAGATCGCCTGCGCGATCGAGAAGCTGGTCGCGTCGCTGCCGGTGTTGGGAAATACGACTTCTTGTTTGAGATCGCGCTTCTGGCCGAAGTGGCGGCGCTGCACTCCGATCAGCGTTTGCAACGTGATCTGCCGAATCCAAACAAAGAACGACACCTCCGGCCGCGCGAGGTAATCGCGAATCCGCCGAGCGATCTCGATGTACGCCTCTTGCAGCACGTCGCTCGGATCGACGCGGCTGCGCAAGCGAGCATCGAGTCGAAACTCAACCAGCCGTTCCAAGCGTTCGGCGTATTGAGCAAACAGCTTGGCGACCGCAGCTTCGCCGCCCGTTCGCAGAGAATTCAGTTCATCACTCATGATTGCTGATGTCGATTTTGTCATTTGGCCTGAGTGTCGCCGCGGCGCATTTGGAAGGGTTCGCTGATCACGATTTGAGTGATAAGAGTCGAGAACCGATAGCCGTCGGCGGCGTGGGTGTCCAGAAGTTTGTCGATCGCACAGCGGTCGTCGTATTCCCGTCCTTGGCCGATGGCTACGTCATCAGTTTCTCGGTGAGGCTGTGGCTAAATTGTTTGCTGCGAGTTTTCAGAATCGCGATCAGTTCGGTCGAGCCGTTGAATTCTTCGCCGCTGGGCAGGATGCCCGAAGCGTCAATCGCGTGCTGACCGTCCCGTTCGCGCCAGCGGCCAATTGCGTCGAAACGCTCGAAGTCGAAGCTCAGATTGCCCAACTGGCGGTGACACGAATTACAGATTGCGTTCTCGCGGTGGCGTCTCCGAATTCGGTCGTCTAGGTCATATTTATGACGATTTGGTCGCTGCTCGTCTTTCCTGATTTGAAAATTATTCTCACATTCGGGACCGGCGTGAACCTTAAAAAACCGCAGGCATTCGAGCGCACTGTGCTCACCGCGTCGTCGTATGGCGATGAATTGAGCGGCGTCGCGGCTGGCGTGGGAAACGGCCAGGACAAAAATTTCGTGTCAGATTCCATTTCGGCCTGTCACACTCGGCACGTTGACCCACCAATTCAGATAATTCCTAAATTCGCCAGTTCTCGATATGCCGACTCCGCCTCAAGTTCGTCTACCGCAGCGTTCACGGCCATCCAGTTCGGATGGGTCCGCCAGTCAGCGTGCGGAATATGCTGGCAAACGGCTGGGGAAATTTCAGATCATCGGTGAACTCGGACGTGGCGGGATGGGGGTTGTGTTTGAGGCCCGCGACACGGTGCTGGAACGGAACGTGGCGATCAAGCTATTGCCGCGATCAGTGGCGGCTCAGCCGGATTCGTTGAAACGGTTTCTGCGTGAGGCTCGCGCGGCCGCGAAGTTGCACCACCCGCATGTCGTCGCGGTCTACGACGCGGACCACTTCAACGGGCAGTACTACATTGTGCTCGAGCTGGTGCGTGGCGGGAGTTTGCAAGAGGTTCTCAAGACCGGCCCGCTGCCGTGGACCGAGGCGTCGCGTGTGTTGGCAGACGCTTGTCGCGGATTGGAGGTTGCACATCGAGCGGGACTCGTGCATCGCGACATCAAGCCCTCGAACCTGATGCGGTCAGAAGATGGGACGGTCAAGTTGTCGGACTTCGGACTCGCTCGGCCGAACGAACCGACCGGGGCGACGATGACCGGCAGCGGAAGCGTGTTGGGGACTCCGCAGTTCATGAGTCCTGAGCAATGCCGGTCGGAACGCGCGAACGAGCGCAGCGATCTGTACGCGATGGGAGCGACGTACTACGCACTGCTCACCAGCCAGCCGCCGTATCCCGGTGACGCGCCACTGCTGGTGATGAACTCGCATTTGCTCGACCCGATCCCCGATCCACGCGATCTGGACGCGAGCATTCCGGCGGCGTGTTCCGCGATCATTCGTCGCGCGATGGCGAAAGACCCGGACCACCGGTACGCGAACGCCGCCGAGTTGATCGCGGACCTCGATGAACTTGTTGCGTGTGCTGGGACAGGTGACGCCGATACGGCCTTGTCGCCATCGTTGCGGCTTGAACATTCAGTGACGGCAGCCGCCGCGATCTCCGCGACGACGACCGAACCGGGAAGTTTCGTCCGGAAGCTGGAGTTGCGGCTCGGCCAAGAGACCAGCCAGAAAATGCCAACTCGCGAGACGCGATCCTTCAAGCTGATCGCGACCGCGAGTCTGTTGATCGCCGTGGCGATTGGCTGGCTGAAGTTTTCAGCCGCGTCTCGTACCGATTTGCCGACCACAGCAGCCGTCCTGATCGCGGGCGATGTCGCGGCACGTCAACCAGCGGTCGCGACGACAACGCGTCCAAACCCCGTCGGCACGGTGTCGTCAGGCTCCTTTCGATTGCCTGGCATGACGCGCGATCTGCAACTCTCCAGCTCGAAACACGAAGTTTGGAGCATGGATTGCCCCAGCATCTCTCGTGTGGCCTTGGCGAATTCCGGCGAGTTCCTGGCTCTGCTGACGAACTCGTCGCCGGCGACGGAGAAGATGTGGCGCGGACAAATCACGGTTTGGAATCGTGACGGGACCACGCTGCTCGTGGAAGAAATTCAAGGTCGCGCGTCTTCGTTCGCAATCTCATCCGACTCAACTCGGCTGGCCGTGGGGACGACGGGTGGCCAAGGCGTGCTGCTGTGGGACACGAACAATTGGAGCATCAAATGGTCAACGGCGGCTGCGGTTCCTGACAATGTGGAGGCCGTGGCGTTGTCGCCCGACGGGCACTGGTTGGCATACACCGTGGCGAAGTCGTCCAAAAATGGTGAGTGGGTGCTCTGGAATGTGTCGGAGCAAAAGGAACTCCAGCGGCGCGTCGTGAACGGGTCCGGGAATCTGCGTGCGATCGAGTTCGTGCCCGACGACGATTTGCTGGTTGCGACGGGTAGCAGCGACAGCGTCGTTCGATTTTGGAAGGGGACTCAGGCCGAACCAGTGTCGCGAACATTCCACGCGGGGCAGCCGATTTACGCGATCGCCAGTCGGCCGGAAGGGCATCTGCTCGCGATTGGGGCCGGCAAGCGGTTCGCGTTGTGGGACTCTCAACGCAACGTGCGAACCTTTGTGAAAGACCAACTGCCGGTGCAAGTGGATGACGTCGCGTTTTCGCCAAACGGCCGTCTCATCGCCGTCTCATCGGGAGCGTTGGTCGAGATCATCGACGCGGACACCGGCCGGCCGGTCGAGTCGCTGACCGGCTTCGGCGCTCGAGTGCTGTCGATGGCCTACACGCCGGACGGTTCGGAGTTGTTCACCGTGAGTGCCAACGGAAAACTCAGGCTCTGGCGATTGGCCTCGCGATCAGAATCGCACTGAATCGAGTTTTGTCCGTCACAGGCGTAATCTTCTCGCGTGTTTGATTTTGAACGAAGTCCGCCTGATGAGCTTTCGATGGCACTCTCTTCCAGCACGCCTGTGGATCGTCCGCGACAGCTCAAGCTGATCACGACGCAATGGACGACGATCTCGAATCCGTCGCGGTTTGTGACGCGCTACGGAGCGGCAGTGCGAGCGTACCTGCGAGCGTTGCTGCCGACTCGTGATGATGCGGATGAAGTCGAGCAACAGTTCTTGATGCAGGTGGTCGAGCGGGGCTTCCCAACGGTCGCTCCGGAGCGAGGGCGTTTTCGGTATTACCTGATCACGATCGTGAAGAATGCGGCGCTCAAATATCTTCGCAAGCAATCGAGACGCCCTTCGGAGTTGACCGACATTTCGCAGGTCGCGACGGCGGTCTCGGCGGATCGCGAATGGCAAACGTCGTGGCGCGAGTGCGTGCTGCAAAACACTTGGAACGCGCTCCGCGACCATCAGACGAAGTCCAAGGGGAACCTGTTTCACGCTTGCCTCAAAACATTCGTCGAACACGACGATGAAGACTCGCCGTCGCTCGCCGCACGAGTGTCCGCGGCGACCGGGCGATCGCTCTCTACGGAAGCGTTTCGCCAGCAACTCAGCGGAGCCCGCCGCCGCTTCGGCGAACTGCTGATCCAAGAAGTCTCGCGCACGATCAGCAACGTGACGCCCGAACTGCTCGGCGAAGAGCTGCGCGATCTGGACCTGATGAAGTACGTGAAGGCCCTGCTCCCGGATGCGATCCGGTGAGCACGAGTTTCAGAATTGTCTCGGATTCTGGCTCACAAACCGGAAGTCGCTGGCTTACTCGGATAGGAAACGAAATTGGGGACGATCGAAACTCAATTTCGGAGACGTTTCCATCCTGATCCGTTACGCATTCACCGAGACAACCCATGCGACTCTTTCATTGGTTACAGCCGCTCATTGACCTTCGCACTCAAGTCGCTCGTCGAGCATCGCGCCGTTGCGGCGGCGGTTCGCGGAAGCACCGCTTGCCCGGTTTTGCCGACATCGGGTGCTGCGAGCGACTGGAGACGCGCTTGGTGTTGTCGGGAGTCACAGAGGCCGATGGCCACGCGGAGCACGAACATGCCGAAGTCGATTTCTACCTGCCGACGCAGTATCGACTGGCCGGGGCCGGCGAGTTTCTGACAGGGCCGGCGGCGGGCGATCCGTTTCAGATCGCCAGCGATTATCTCGTCAGTCACGCGGCGGAACTTGGCCTGAGTGCCAGCGATCTCGTCAGCTTCGTCGTGTCGAGCCAATACACCGATCAACCGTCGGGCATCACGCACATTTACCTTCAGCAGACGCATGATGGCTTGGAGGTGATGAATGCCGACTTGAGCATCAACGTCACGGCGCGGGGCGAGATCATCAACGTGTCGAGCACCTTCATCAGCGATCCTGAAGTCGCGGACAGTCTG
This sequence comes from Planctomyces sp. SH-PL62, assembly GCA_945893045.1. Classification (GTDB taxonomy): domain Bacteria; phylum Planctomycetota; class Planctomycetia; order Planctomycetales; family Planctomycetaceae; genus SXKJ01. The sequence continues at coordinate 21,005 of CAMDEA010000099.1, read as the reverse complement.
ACGCCGCAGTTTTTGATCGGCGCTCCGCAGGCATTTGCTGAGTTCAGCGACGACATGGGACTCGGACTGCTTTCGACTCCGCAGATCGTCAGCATCGATTCTGAGTCGCCGGATTTGGAAACGGTGCTGGCCGCGAGCGGCGTGGCATTGGAAGACGTGCAGGCGAAGCTCGTCTATGTGCCGACGGCCGACGGGCTGGAATTGGCGTGGCGGTTGAATGTCCAAACGCTCGACCAGGCACACTGGTACGATGCGTTCGTTGATGCGGATTCGGGCGAGTCAATTTACACGGACGACTGGGTCGGACATGCGTCGTACCGCGTGTTCGCCTCGCCGCTGGAATCGCCGGACGACGGCCCGCGAACGCTCGTCACCGATCCGCACGACACGACCGCGTCGCCGTTTGGCTGGCACGACACGAACGGCGTTGCGGGAGCGGAATTCACCGACGTGCGCGGCAACAACGCGACGGTGCAGGAGGACGGGGACGCAAACAACACCGGCGGGACTCGGCCCGATGGTGGAGCCGGCTTGAACTTCGATTTCCCGCTCGACGTCACGCAGCCTGCCGCCAACTATCAATCGGCGGCGATGACGAACCTGTTCTACTGGGTCAACCTGCTGCACGACATTCACTACCAGTACGGCTTCACCGAGGCGGCCGGCAACTTCCAGGTCAACAACTACGGCAACGGTGGACTCGGCAACGATCCCGTGCTGGCCGATCTGCAGGACGGCGACGGCGGCGGTCCATCGTTCTTCACCCCTCCCGATGGGCAAAGCCCGCGCATGCAGATGTATATTCGCGCGTCGAGCGGCCGGGATTCGGCGATTGATTCGCACCTCATCATTCACGAGTACGGGCACGGTATCTCGGAACGACTGACCGGCGGCCCGGCTAACAATCAGGGGCTGAACGCCACTCAGAGCCGCGGCATGGGAGAAGGCTGGGGCGACTGGTGGGCCATCATGCTCACGCAGAAGTCCACCGACACGAAGCTCGACGCCGTTCCGATCGGGGCCTACTACTTCAACCTGCCGGGGGGCGGGCGACGCTACCCGTACAGCTTCGACATGGCGATCAACCCGCTGACGTATGCCGACTACAAAAACGCCTCCACTCGAAGTTCGCAGCATGCCATCGGCGAGATCTGGGCCTCGGCGTTGTGGGACATGAACTGGCTGCTCGTCGAGAAGCACGGCTTCAGTTCCGACTTGTCTCACGGCACGGGCGGCAACAATCTCGCGCTGCAACTGGTCATGGACGCCTTGAAGTTGCAGGGGACGAACCCATCGCTGCTGGATGGCCGCGATGCGATTCTCGCCGCCGATCTCGCGTTGACCGGCGGACAAAATCAAGCGGAGATTTGGACGGCGTTCGCTCGGCGCGGCATGGGGCTGAGCGCCAGCGACGGCGGCGGTTCGAGTTCCACTTCGGTGACGGAAGCGTTCGACATTCCGGGCGCGATTAGCGGTACGATCTATCGCGATGACGACGCCGACGGCACACGCGACGCGGGCGAACCAGGACTCAGCGGCTGGTCGGTCTATCGCGATCTGAACAACAACGGCGTGCAGGACGTCGCGAGCGTGACGACTCGCAACTCGACCGACACCCCGAAAGCGACGGTCAGCCCCTTCATGACCTCGAACCTCGTGGTCTCTGGACTGTCCGGTGTCGTCGTGGACCTCAACGTCACGGTCAACATCACGCATCAGGCCGTTGGCGAGCTTGTGCTCACGCTCATTTCACCCAACAGCGCGGTGCCGCCGATCTCGCTGGGCCAGTACCTCGGCGGCTCGAACGCGAATTACACGAACACGACGTTCGATGACGAGGCGGCGATTCCGATCACGTCGGCCTCGGCCCCTTTCACCGGCACGTTCCGGTCGTACTCCAGCCTGGCTCAAGCAGACGGCATCAGCCCGAACGGGACTTGGAAACTTCGCATCGACGACCTGAGCGGCGGCTTCTCCGGGACGCTGGTCGATTGGGCGATGGCGATTTCCTACGGCAATCCCGACCCCACGACCGTCACCGATGCGAACGGCAACTACGTCCTCTTAGGTGCCGGCAACGGCACGCATCACGTCCGCGAACTCGTCCAACCGGGCTTTGCGCAGACGGCCCCCGCCAGCGGCGTCAACGACGTCGTCATCTCCGGCAGTCAGCCGGTCAGCAACCAGAACTTCGGCAATCGCGCTGCTGCGAGCGTCTCGAATACCTCGACGCTGGAAGACACGCTCTCGTCCGCCATCGTCATCAGCCCGCCAGCCGGCTTCGGGGCCACTTACTTCAAGATCAGCGGCATTACGAACGGCACGCTGTTCCAGAACGACGGCACAACGCCGATCAACAACGGCGACTTCATCACCGTTGCCGAAGGGCAGGCGGGCGTGAAATTCCTGCCTTCAGCCAACAGCAACGCCACCGGCAGTTTCACGGTCGAGTTGTCTCAAGACGGCACCACGGTGTCCGCCATCACGAGTCCCACGACCTGCACGATCACGGTTTCGCCCTCAGCACAACCCACGCTGTCGATCAACAACGTCAACATCTCGGAGGGCAATTCCGGGACGAGCTTGGCCACGTTCACCGTGACGTTGTCCGCTGCGAGTGGAAAATCCGTGATGATCGACTACGCAACGGCTGACGGCACGGCCCTGGCCGCGAGCGATTACGCCACCGCTTCTGGAACGCTGACGTTGGCAGCCGGAGTGACCTCGAAGACGTTCACGATCCCGATCCTCGGTGACGTCCTCGATGAGCCGAACGAAACCTTTGTCGTGAATCTGTCCAATGCGATCAATGCCAGCATCGACGACGGCCAGGGAGTCGGCACGATTCTCGACAACGATGCCGTGCCGTCGCTGTCCATCAACGATGTCACGGTGCTCGAAGGCAGTTCCGGCGAGACCGCCGCGACTTTTACCGTCAAGCTGTCCGCCGTCAGCGGCCAATCCGTGACCGTGAATTACGCGACGGCCAACAGCGGCGTGATCTCGGCGGCTGACTATGCGGCAAAATCAGGAACACTGACCTTCGCCGCCGGAGAAGCGACCAGGACCATCACCGTCCAAGTCACCGGTGACAGTCTGGACGAGGTCAACGAATACTTCTTCATGAACCTGTCGAGTGCCGTCAACGCCACGATCTTTGACAGCCAAGGATTAGGAATCATCACCGACGATGACGACGCCCCGTCGCTGTCGATCGGTGACGTTACCGTCTCCGAAGGAAGCTCCGGCCTGACGACCGCGACCTTCACGGTCAGCCTCTCCGCCGCCAGCGGCCGGGCCGTGACCGTTCAATACGGCACGGCGAACAGCACCGCCGTCGCTTCGGCCGACTACACCGCAATCTCCGGCACACTGAGCTTCCCGGCCGGCACCACGACGAAGCTGACTTCCGTTGCGGTTAAGCCGGATCTCTTGGACGAACTCGACGAGACGTTCTTTGTGAATCTCTTGAACGCGACCAACGCCAGCATCGCCGACAACCGAGCCACCGGCACCATCACCGATGATGACGCGCCCCCCACGATGTCGATCAAAGATGTGGTGGTCTACGAAGGCAACTCAGGCCAAGCTCTGGCGACCTTTTCGGTGTCGCTGTCCGCTGCCAGCGGGCGCGCGGTAAGCGTCAATTACTCCACAACCGACGGCACCGCGCTCGCCGGAGCCGATTACGCCACCACTTCCGGGACGTTGATCCTCGCCGCCGGCACAACCTCGAAGTCGTTCACCGTTCCGTTCTACGGCGATGTCATGGACGAAACGAACGAGACCTTCTTCGTGAACCTGGCCAACGCGATCAATGCGAGCCTCGTCGACAACCAGGCTCTCGCCACGATCACCGACAACGACGCGGCCCCGTCGCTGACGATCAACGACATTGCCGTGGTCGAGGGCAATTCCGGCTCAGCGAACGTCACGTTCACCGTCACATTGTCGGCCGTCAGCGGTCAGGCCGTGAGCGTCAAATTCGCCACCGCGAACGGAACGGCGCTGGCCGGCAGCGACTACGAGGCCCAATCCGGGACGCTGATTTTCGCTCCCGGAGAAAAAACCAAGACCGTCGCCATCGCTGTCACCGGCGACACGCTCGACGAGGCCAACGAAAACTACTTCGTCAAACTGTCCGGCGCGACCAATGCCAGCATCGCCGACAGCAGCGGGACCGGCACCATCACCGACAACGACGCTGCTCCGACTCTGTCGATCAACGACGTGACAATTCTCGAGGGCCATTCCGGTCTGACCACGGCGACGTTTACCGTCACTCTCTCAGCCGCCAGCGGCCAGACGGTGTCCGTCAAGTATGCCACCGCCAGCAACTCCGCCACCGCATCGGCCGACTACACGACGACCTCCGGCACGCTAACCTTCGCCGCCGGAGTGATCTCGAAGACGATCACGGTCTCGATCAAAGGAGACGTCCTGAACGAACTCGACGAGTTCTTCTTCGTCAATCTCTCCAGCCCGATCAATGCCACGCTCGCGGACAGCCAAGGGCGCGGCACGATCACCGATGATGACTGAAGATCTTGAGGATCATCATGCCATGAAGCCCAAAGTGACCAGCGATCGGCCCCTGCACTACACGCAGACGTCGAACCATTTGCAGGCATACTCTCAGCCTGTGAGCCGATCGGGAGGCATCATGGCCAGTGTGTCGCTGCTGGCGTTCTTCGGGCTGTTCGTCCAGAACGCCGTCGCCAATCCGAGCCGCGAAACCATCACGTCTGCCGTCGGCGCAATTTGTCTCACGTTGCTTTGCTTCGGAATCATTCCGATCGTGCTGCTGCGTCGCCAACGCATCACACTCAATCAGTCAGGCCTGGAAAGCCGCTTCTTCGTCGTGACCTTGCCCGTCTGGCGTAACTTCATTTCATTGGAGTCCATCAAGGACTTTGACACCGTCTGGGATGGCGGTTCCGACGACAGCGCGTGTCTGCGACTGGTAATTCGAGCGGACTCCGCCGAGATCAAATGGGGGATCGACGCGGAGAGTGAGGACATTGAAGTTCTTTCCAAGCGTCTCCGCAGTTGCCTGCGCGAGCTTCGCAACCACTCGACCAAATGATCGATGTCACCGCCGTAGACGGCGTCCGATTCGCGAGACGACTTTCATTCGCGATTCATTCTGTCGGTCCATCGCCGCGACGCATTTGGAACGGTTCGCTGAGCACGATCTGTGTGATGAGAGTTGAAAACCGATAACCGTCGGCGGCGTGAGAATCGAGTATCTTGTCGATCGCGCAACGGTCGTAGAAATCGAGGCCACGACCAATCGCGTAGGTCATCAGCTTCTCGGCCAGGCAGCGGCTGAACTGTTTGCTGCGGCCCTTCAAAATGGCGATCAGTTCGGTCGAGCCGTTGAACTTGTCGCCGCTGGGCAGGATGCCGGAAGCGTCAATCGCGTGCTGACCGTCACGTTCGCGCCAGCGGCCAATCGCGTCGAAGTGCTCGAAGCCGAAGCCCAGATCGTCCATCTGGCGGTGACACGAATTGCAGATCACGTTCTCGCGGTGCAGCTTCAGTTGCTCGCGCAGCGACGCGCCCGGGCTGGCTTTCTGCGTCTCTTCGAGACTCGGCACATTCGGCGGAGGAGGTGGCGGAGCGGTGCCCAGGATGTTTTCCATGATCCACTTGCCGCGCTTCACCGGCGATGTGCGGCCGGGGTTCGAGGTCACGGTCAAGATGCTGGCTTGTGTCAGCAGTCCGGCTCGGCCACTCGCGTTGTCGAGCGGCACTTTGCGGAACTCGTCCCCTTTGACACCGTCAATACCGTAGAGCTTCGCCAGACGCTCGTTGACGAACGTGAATTGGCCGTCGAGCAATTCCAGCGTGCTGCGGTCTTCGCTCAGGATGTGACCGAAGAACTTGCTCGTCTCGCGGAGCATGTCGTCGCGAAGCTGCGGCGAATACTCCGGAAATTTTTCGGGATCGGGGGAGAGTTCATCGAGGCTCCGCAAGTTCAGCCATTGCAGCGCGAAGTTTTCGACGAACGCTTCCGAGCGTTTGTCTTTCAACAGGCGTTTAACTTGCAGAGCGATCACGTCCGGTTTGCGGAGTTCATTCTTCTCGGCCAACAAGAGCAATTCGTCGTCAGGCATCGAACTCCACAGAAAGTACGATAACCGTGTCGCCAACTCAAATTGCGTGACCTCGTGCCGGGCCTTCGGGTCGTTTGGGTTCGCATCGGATTCGATGCGAAACAAGAAGTTCGGCGAGCAGAGCACGCCTTGCAAAGCGAACTGCATCCCGCGCTCAAACGTCTCGCCCTGCGAGACGGCCAACTCGACGAGCGGAACGAAGCGATTGATTTCGTCGTCGGTGACGAGCCGACGGAATGCGCGTCGCATCAGCGGTCGCAGGTTCTCGCGAACGGCCTCCGGCAACGGGCGGGTTGCGGTCGGAGTCGCGACAATCAGCTTGCGATGCGACTCCGGCAGGTCGTCCTCGCGCATATCCAACGGGCCGGCGACTTCCAGCCAGCCGATGTAGAGGTTGCGGTCGTTGCCGCCACGTTTGGCTTTTGGATCGTAGAAATCATTCGTGAACGCGGCCTTGAATTGGTGGTTGCCTGGCGGCAGCCGCAACTTGAATTCGTATTCCTCTTGTTCGCGCCGGCCCTTGACCTCGAACGTGTGAACCGGCTTGCCGCCGATCGAGAACTCCATCTTCGCCAGTTCGCTGCCGGCTTGATCGGCCGCGGCGCGTGCTCGCAACAGATACTCGCCGTCTCGCGGGAACTTGTGCTCGGCCGTGACGTGGCCGGTGGAATTGATGCCATAAAAATCTCCCTGATCTTCCGCCGAACCGCCCGGCTTCAGTTGCTTGCCGGCGAAGCGGACCTTGCGCGACTTGGCGGGATCAGTCGTGCCGATGACCTTCTCGCTGATCTTTTCGGCCGCATCGAGATACTTCTCCATCAGCAGCGGCGAGACCGACAACACGTCGCCGATGTTGTCGAAGCCATAGCCGACGTCGTCCGATGGGAAATCGTTCGCCGGTTCAAAATCGACGCCAAGCAGATCGCGCACGGTGTTGTTGTATTCGACTCGGTTCAGCCGCCGGACGGTGACTCGGCCGGGGTCGCGTTCGAGCTTGCAGTCGATGTTGAACAGCTTGTCCTCCAGCCAGGACGCGACCGCGAGATAATCGTCGTGCGTCGGACGCTCACGTCCCTCTTCGACCGGCGGCATGGCTTCGATCTGCAACATCGGGAGCACCTTCTCCCAAATCTTGCGAGCCTTCGTCACCGACTTCTCGCTGTCGAAGTTGTGCAACGCGATGCCCCCTTCGGGATCTTTCGCTCCGTGGCATTCGAGACAATGTTTCTTGAGGAACGGAGCGACCTGCGTTTGAAACGTGTCTGGCTTCGCGGCTTCCACTCGCTGCAGTTCGACGGCTCCCGTGCCCCACAACACGACTCCGATCAGCACGATCGCTCCGACACCACAGGCACTCCACAACGGCCACCACCGCTGAGTGACCGATCGTGGCGGACGCTTGGTCTTTTTCACACGCGATGGAGCGGCCTTGGGCAGGGCGACGGCCGGCCGTTTCATCACGCTGGCGTAGTTGCGTGCGACCGCACGCTCAAATGCTGTCGCGGCCGGCACCTGAAAGGCCGATTGGCAACTTTCGACGGGGCAACGTCCCTGCTTGCCGGAGTGCCGCGCATCGACTTTGAACGTCGCGCCGCAGGCGGCACACGTGATTGGGATCAACTGTTTGGTGGGCTTGGCGGACATCAGGCTCACACACAGGCGGGAAGGCGGGCGGAGGGACGCAAACAGTTTACCCGGCGCTTTCCGGCCGGGACAGCAGCTAGTGGCGAACTCGTGACCCGGCCTGACGGTCTTGCCGGACAACCATTAAACTCCGCTCGCCCAACATCCGGCCGCCGCTTCTTCGCGATCGTTCTTCATGCCTCAAGCCGCCACTTCGCTGCGATCTGTCGCCGTCCTGACGTTCCTGACGCTGGGACAAATGGGGCTGCAATTCGCCTTGCAACTCCTGCTGGCGAAGCGGTTCGGCACCGCATCGGATATGGATGCGTTCGTCGCGGCCTCAACTTTGCCGCTGGTGGCCAGCGGGTTGCTGGCGGGAGCATTGGCCTCGGCGTTCGTGCCGGTGTATGTGCAGACTCGCGAGCGATCCGGCGATTCCGCCGCGTGGTCGATGGCAGTGCAGGTCGTCTGTTGGCTCTCGTTGTTCACGCTCTTGTTGTGGCAAGTCTCGAAGCTGTTCGCCGAACCGTGGATGCGAACTCTGCATCCCGGCTACGACGACGACAAAATCTGGCGCACGATCGAACTTTTCCAAACGTTGTCGAGCCTGATGGTCTGGAACAGTTTGAGCGGGTTGGCTCGCGCGTGGAATCACTGCCACGGGCGATTCGCCGTGACCGGATTCGCGGCGTTGCTCGGCAACGCGGTCACGGTCGCGTTGGCCTGGCGCGGCGGATCGAGCGGCGGTATGGACAAGATCGCGCAAGCGGTCAGCATCGGAGCGGTCATCACGTTGGCGATCCAAATGCCGTGGGTCGGCATCTTCTCGCGCGGCTGGCCAGTGACGAAAGACTCGCAGGCCGGAGTGAGACGCTGCTTCGCGTTGACATGGCCGCTGGCCATCGGTCTGGCGTGCAATCAATTCGATCCGCTTCTGGATCGGTATCTCACGTCTCCCTCGCCGGGGAGCGTCTCGCAACTCGGATACGCATCACGTTTGGCGGCGGCGATGCTGACGCTCAGCACGAGCGGACTGGCGGTCGTCGCCTTCCCAGCCCTCGCGCGACATGCGGCGGAACGAGACGACGACAAACTGCGCGCCGAGATCGCCGCCGCATTGCGATTCCTGACATTGCTGCTGGTGCCGATCATCGTCGCGTTGATCGCGTTCGGTGGCCTATTGATCCGTGACTTGTTGCAGCGCGGCCGGTTCTCGGCGGACGACACGCGCGTCGTGTCGTCCACGTTGGCGATGTTGTGCGGCATGATCGTCGGCGGCAGCTTGGGTGAGATCGCCGCAAAAGTGTTTTACTCGCGACAGAACACACGCACGCCGGTGACCGTCGGGTTGATCGGATTCGGCATCGGCGCGGCGTTGAAGTTTCAATGGGTCGGGTCGCACGGCATCGTGGGCTTGGCGGCGGCGACATCGGTGTATTATCTGCTCAACGCAGTCGTGCTATTGGGATTGATCGCGATGCAGTTGGGCGTGGGGATCTTCCGCGGAGTCCTTGGCACGTTGGTCCGAGTGGCAATTAGCTCGGCGGCAGCAGCGGGAATCGGTTCGTTGCTGTTGCGGACTTCGTTGCCGTGGCCATCGCTGTGGGGAGCGGCCGGTGGCGCGATCACGCTGCTGGTAACACTCGTGCTGCTGCGCGAGGACGTGGCTTGGCGAGCGGTGCGGATGGTGCTTCCCGCTCGGACGCAGGAGCCGCTGCCGTGAGTGAGCCGGCCTCGTCAAACGCGGTCTCGTGGGAGACAACGGCTTGCCCGCTCTGTGGGGACGCGCGGTCCAGCACGGTCTTTGTCGCGAGCGATCTGCTTAACGGTTGTCCGGGAGAATTCACGCGCGCACGGTGCGCGGCGTGTCGTCACGTCTTCTTGAATCCGCGGCCAGTGCGCGAGTGCATTGGACAGTTCTATCCGGCCGACTACGGCCCGTTCCGAGGGAGGGAGATTGCAAGTTGCAAATTGCAAATTGCCGGACGGGGTGAAGCAACGCTCGGTCTTTGATCCTCGTTCGTGGCCGTGGCTGCGCTGGTTGGTCCTGTGGTGGATCGAATCGCGAGCGGCACCGATTCCCGATTTTTCAATCTCAAATCTCAAATCTCAAATTCCGCCGCGAGCGTTGGAACTAGGTTGCTCGCACGGCGCGTTTCTCCAGCAGCTTCGCGATCGGGGTTGGGAATGCGTCGGCATCGAACCGGCGGCGGAAGTCGCCAGCCGCGCGGTCGAGCGCGGATTGGACGTGCGAGTCGGTTCGCTGGAGTCGGTGATCGCGAATGATTCGCAGACTTTTGCGCCGAACAGTTTCGACGCGATCTTTGCCTGGATGGTGATCGAGCACCTGCACGATCCGGTGGCGACGCTACGGCTCGCACGAGAGTTGCTCAAGCCGGACGGCACGTTGTCGATCAGCATCCCGAACTTTGGTTGTTGGGGGCGGCGTGCGTTCGGCCGCATTTGGTACGCGCTGCAATTACCGACGCACTTGCAGCACTTCACGTCGGTTTCGTTGCGCCGCATGTTGGCGGCCAGTGGATTTGAATTGGTCGAACTCATTCACCAACGCAACGTCAACAACTTGGTCGGCACGGTCGGACTGTGGCTGCGAACGAAGTTCCCTCGCTGGTCGCTCGGCGAGCGGCTGATTCGCTGGACCGATAATCCATCGGCAATCGGGCTGAGCCTGCTGGCTCCGCTGGCGCGAGTGCTCGCGATGACGCGGAAGTCGGGACGGCTGACGATTGTCGCTCGCCGATCGAATTCTCCGAACCTTTAATTCCTCTGGCCCCATTCCTCTGCCCAAAAACTTTGCCAGAGGAATGGGGCCAGAGGAATGTCTTGGTGAAACAAAAACAGCCCGGTCGCTGATCAGCAACCGGGCTGTTCGTTGAAATTGACGCAGAACCCGTCGTTAGACGGCACCATCGCCGGACTCGCCGGTGCGGATGCGGATGACGTTCTCGAGATTCGAGACGAAGATCTTGCCGTCGCCGATCTTGCCCGTGCGAGCTCCCGCCACGATCGCGTCGATGGCCGCTTGAGCCTGCCCATCGCTGACGATCACTTCGAGCTTGGTCTTCGGCAGGAAATCCACGGTGTACTCAGCCCCGCGGTACTGCTCTTTGTGGCCCTTCTGGCGGCCGAACCCTTTGCACTCGGTCACGGTCATGCCGACCACATTGATCTTGGTCAGCGCTTCCTTGACGTCTTCCAATTTGAAATGCCGGATGATGGCTTCAATTTTTTTCATGGCCTGGTCCTTGTGAATGTGGGAGGAAATCCACGGCGGCGGCCACTCGCCGCCGCCGTGGCAAGAATGCGAACGTGAAGGTTAGGTCTTCTCCATCACGAAACCGTGATAGGCATTGTTGCCATGTTCGCCGATGTCCAAGCCTTCCATTTCCTCTTCCGGAGCCACGCGGATGCCGACCGTCGCCTTCAGGACGACCCAGCAGATGCCGCTGACGACGACGACGTAAACCGCCACCGCCACGATGCCCGTGAGTTGCGAGATCAATTGCTCCGTACCGCCACCCGACAACAGACCGGGTTTGCAGACGGCATCCAGAGCATGCGCCTTGATCACCGTCGGATCGGCAAACAAGCCCACGCACAACGTTCCGAACACGCCATTCACCAGATGCACCGAGGTGGCTCCGACCGGATCGTCGATGCCCACTTTGTCGAAGGCAATGACCGCCAGCACCACGATCACACCGGCAATCGCGCCGATGATCGCGGACTGAGGAACGTTCACAACGGAGCACGGAGCGGTAATCGCCACCAAGCCCGCCAGGCAGCCGTTGAGCGTCATGCCCAGGTCCGGCTTGCCAAGCTTCAGCCAGCACGTGGCGGTCGCGGTCAGCGTGGCCACAGCGGCGGCGATGTTGGTCGTATTACAAACGTCGGCGATGAAGCCGGGATTCGCATCCATCGTGCTGCCCGGATTGAAACCGAACCAGCCCAGCCAGAGGATCAAGCAACCGATCGTCGCGGAGGACAAGTTGTGTCCCGGAATCGCGTTGACCTTGCCGTCAGCGCTGTACTTGCCGATGCGCGGGCCCAGGACGATCACGCCCATCAACGCGGCCCAACCACCGATCGAATGCACCTGCGTCGAACCGGCGAAGTCGTAGAAGAGTTTGCTGGCCAACCAGCCGCCGCCCCAGATCCAGTGACCGACGACCGGGTAAATCACCACCGCCATCAGTGCGCTGAAAATGATGAACGAGAGATATTTGATTCGCTCAGCAACGGCACCCGACACAATTGTCGCGGCCGTTCCGGCGAACACCAGTTGGAAGAAGAACTTGGCCCACAGCGGCACCGTCGTCCAACCCAACGAGCCATAAACGCCTTGGTACTTGTTGACCAAGGGATCGGCACTCGCCAGTGCGGGGCTGTTGTCTGCTCCGCTGACCATCAGCATTCCATCGGTGCCGATGTAGTCATTCATGGAGCCGCTGCCGAACATGATTCCGAAGCCGAAAATCCAGAAGAACACGGAGGTCACCGCAAACACGATGAAGTTCTTCGACAGGATGTTGGCACAGTTCTTGGCTCGGCACATGCCGGATTCGACGCAAGCGAAGCCGAGGTTCATGAAGAACACCAGCATGGCCGTGACCAACACCCACATCGTGTCGAGCGTCACGTTGATGTCTTCCAAGGACTTGGCGACATCAATGTTGGAGGGGGCGGGAATCGCCACGTCGGGCGGTTCCGCGGGGGCTTTCACCTCCGCAGCCCCTTCTGCCGGAGCGACAACCGCAGCAGCGGCTTCCGCGGGCTTGGCGTCTTTGTCCTGAGCCAAGCCAATTGCGGCTGTTAGAGAAAACAACAATCCGATCGACAGAAATGTCAACCACCTTCTCATCATTTTGGTCAGCTCCTTACGTCAACGAGGCCTAACGGAAGCTCGCGAACCTGCGACGCGCGGTTCGAGTCCTCATCGCCGGAGTGGCGACTTGGGTGAGCCAGTTTCTACTCACAGATTATGCTCGACCGTGGCGTTCGGCGGCGAGTGCCACCCAACATGACCCCGGCACCGACTCATTCGCCCGAGGTCTTCACCGACCACCCACGCTCCGTCGAACTGGGTCGGCCACGTCGAAACCAACAGCCGCCGCGCAATCGCGCAGCAAGCCACCCCATCTGTTTTGCAAGCACCGTGCCGAATTTCCCGCTGCCAACGGCGGTCCATCCCCAGTTGGCGGTGGAGACAGGTTTTTCAGCGAGAATTCTGCAATTTCTCATCTTCAAAATTATTTGACCAAAGTCCGAGCCATTGGACGGATGCCAGTCCCTTCAACGCTCAATGACCAGTTCAAAGGCAGACTTGACCGTGGGGCAGGTTTTCAACCTGCCCGGCCTTCATTCCAAATTGATGCGTTCAACGGCTTGAGATCGAGCGAGCCTGACAGGTTGAAAACCTGCCCCACGTCTTGCCGCCTCAATGCGGCGAAGTCATGCTGCCGCCGGTTGCGATGCGATTCAGGCGGCCTCGATCGCAGCCGGGATTGGCCGCCGGACAACAACGCTCACGCAGGAGTTTTCGCCATGTCCAGCCATCCCACGTTTGGAGCCCATTACAGCCGCCGCAATGTCTTGCACACCGCCCTCGTCGCCGGAGCGGCCTCGGCCTTGCATCCCCTCACTCGCTCAGCAGCAGCCGCGGAGAAAACCGTCGTGACCAAAGGAAACATCAAGCAGTCGATCGTCTTCTGGTGCTTCAACGTCTCCGGAGACAAGTGGGACATCGAGAAGCAATGCCAAGTCGCCAAACAACTCGGCTGCGTGTCGATTGAGTTGGGCGACTACAAAGATTTCCCGGTCATCAAGAAACACGGTTTGACGTGCGCGATCGCCGGCAACCGGATGCCCGGCGCACCGTTCATGCGTGGCCTGAACAATCCCGACTATCACGACGAGGTCATCGCTCGCACGAAGGAAGCCATCGACGGCTGCGCCGAGTACGGCTACCGCAGCGTCATCGCCTTCACCGGCTACAAGTGGAAGAAGGCCGAAGACCCGAAGAGCGGCGAGATTTCGCTCGAAGAGGGAGCCGCCAATTGCGTCAAGGCGTTGAAAGTGCTGTGTGCCTACGCTGACAAGAAGAACGTCAACATCTGCGTCGAGCATCTCAACACGCGCGACGACTCGCACCCGATGAAAGGCCATCCCGGCTATCAGGGGGACGACATCGACTACGTCGCGAACATCGTCCGCCAAGTCGGCTCGCCACGAGCGAAGATTCTGTTCGACATCTATCACGTCCAAATCATGAACGGCGACGTGATCCGCCGCATCGAGCAATGCAAAGACGTCATCGGCCACATCCACACGGCGGGCAATCCCGGCCGAGCGGAACTCGACGACAAGCAAGAGATCAACTACCCGCCAATCATGCGCAAGCTGCTGGAGATCGGCTACCAAGGCTACGTCGGTCAGGAATTCATCCCGACGCGAGATCCGCTGGTTGGTCTCACCGAAGCCGTCAAGCTGTGCGACGTGTGAGCGGCACGGCGCTAGCCGCCGGTGAAATTCTGGCGAGCGGGGCGGCGTCAGCCCCCCGGTGAATTTGCCGCAGTACCGGGGGGCTGACGCCGCCCCGCTCGGCTGTCCTAGATTACTCCGCCGACTCGAGCCACCGCTGCCAACGAGCGATCAGCACGCGACTCCCCACGAACGAAGGGGCTTCCTCGTCGAACTCTTTCAGAGCGCGGATAGCTTCTTTGATTTTCTTCTGCCGGACGAATGCCGTGGCCATCAGCGATTGATTCGCCGCAGTCCAACCACCGCTCGAATGCCATTTGTCGTACTCGCGGCATTGATCGACGACGGCGCGCAGCCGGTTTTGCTCGAACTGACACAGCGCCGTCCAGTAGCAAGCGTCGTCACCCGCCAGCAGGTGCAACGCGCGAACGCTTTCTTGTGGCTGCCTTTTTTGCATCATCAGCGATCGCAAAGTTTGTTTGTCCAAGGTCGAGGCAATGGCAATCGGCACGCGGTTCTGTCCATTCGCATTGACGCGTGCGAAGTCTTTCACCGTCGGCGGTTCCACATCGTAAAGTTGCACCGCCAGGTATCCCTGCACCGCTTCGGGCCAATGCCCAACCACATGCTGCATGCGCAGCTTCATCAAAGCTCGCTCCGGTTTGGCGAATTCCATTTCCATGGTCTGCGTCACTTCGTCTCCCTTGAGCAGCTTGATCCTTAGAGGAGCCAACAAGGATCTGGAGATTTTCGCCAACTCTTGTGTTTGCTCGTCGGTGTGATGCGCCGCGGTCCCACGCATGGCTTCGGGAAAACTCCAGATCGCCACGTCGTCGGCCGACCAATTGGCCGCTGGATGCCGAGCGACACGAGACCACAATCCAGGCTGGTCCGCCACATCCTCGAGTGGGTCTGAGACCACGGCGGAGTGCTCGCCGGCCAACCCTTGCTGCAAGTGCCGCATACGCGACGAAAGCTGCTCGCTGTGGCAAATCAACTCCACCTGCGACGCCGCCAGCATCGCGGCTGTCAGCGAAAATCGACCACCGCTGTCACTGGCAACCGCCGCCAGCAATTCTGGATCACGTGTCGCTTGCCCCAACGTCATCGGCAGACGCGGCAGCGCCGATTTCGGAGCCGCCGTATCCGCAGGCAATGGCATTCCCAGCGTGGGATCGAACAGCAGAATGTCCTTCTCGAACAAGACACCCAACAGCAGATAATCCTCGCCATCGCCACCTCGCGACGCACGGCGCGGCGTCAAAATCACGGTGTCGATGCTGCGCTGTCGCAACAACTCGGCAAACACCCACGCTCGTTCCTGAGCAGTCCCGCGGCCGAGCACCATCACGTCAAATGGACCCAGCGGAACGTTGCGGCGTCCAGACGGAATCAAATCCACATTGCGGACAACGTACTCGAACAGATTGAGAACGATCTCGAGATCAGATTCCGCGTCGCCCGCGCCAAACTTGGCCGCCTGGCCGGCCCACAAACAATCCCGCAGGAACGCCGCGTCCCGTTCGACGAACTGTTCCAAGTGGATTTGCTCGATCCATTCCTTCGGTAGTGATTTCAACAACGCATGCGGCCGCGTCGGCTCCCAGCCCGAACCACTCTTGTCGGCAATGCGTTTCGCTCCCCTGGCCCATTCATTGAGAACCGCGATCGCTTGCTCAGGGCCAGAAGCAATGCCGAGTTTGTCCGGCTGCAAAATGTCGATCGCGTTTTGCAAATTGCGCAGCGTTCGTGATTCCGCCTCTTGCTCGGCCGCCGCGTCGGACTTGGCCGTGGAACTTTTGGTCGATGCCGGTGGCGTACAGCCACAACACAACAAGCCCAGACTCAGCCAGGTGGCGGTCCAACGGATTTTTCGGAACCATCGAGCACGCGAAACAACAACATCAGCCATAACAAAAAACTCCATTCGTACCGCGACCGTGCGGGCCGGTTGATTTACTCGCCCACCGCGGTCATTTCCAGGAACAGCGACCGCAGCCGAGCCAGTTGATTGAGCAGCCGTGGTACGTCGGAAAGACGCAGCATGTTGGGGCCGTCGCTGAGAGCCTTATCCGGATCGGGATGCGTTTCGACAAACACCGCATCGCAGCCGGCGGCCACGGCGGCTCGCGAGAGCGTCGGGACCATCTCGCGCTGACCGCCGGTTGTGCTGCCCCCCGGCGTCTGCACGCTGTGTGTCGCGTCGTAGCAGACCGGAGCACCGCTCCGCTGCATGATCGGGATGCACCGAAAATCATTCACGAGCCGGCCGTAGCCGAACGTCGTGCCGCGTTCGGTCAGCAACACGCGCGGGCAACCCGCCTCTTCGCACTTCTTGACGATGTGCGTCGTGTCTTCCGCCGCCACGAACTGCGGCTTCTTCACATTGACTACTCCGCCGCTCGCCGCACAGGCCGTCGCGATCGCATGGACGAGGTCCGTCTGCCGCGCGAGGAACGCCGGCACTTGCAGAATCTGGCAGACCTTTGCGGCGGACTCGGCCTGCTGCGGTTCGTGAATATCGGTCGTCACCGGCAAGCCGGTCACGTCACGAACCTTGGCGAGTATCTCAAGTCCGCGTTCCAACCCCGGTCCGCGAAAGCTGTGAAAACTCGTCCGATTGGCTTTGTCGAAACTCGACTTGAAGACCAGTTGCCAATCGTTCGCGTCGGCCCATTCGGCCAACCGCTTGGCAACGTCGAGCACCAGTTGCTCGCTTTCAATTACGCACGGCCCGGCGATGAACAGCAACGGCTGCCCCGTGCCGCACTGCATGTTTCCAATCTGAATCGGATTGACTGGCATGATTCCTCCCTGTCGAACTCAATTCGTGCAATGCAAAATGAGAAATGACAAATGGAGAATGCAAAATGTCGCTCCATTGTTCTCAGTTTGCATTTTTCATCTTCCATTTCTCATTTCCCCGCTCCTCACGGCGCGAAGACCTCCAACGCCGCCGGCAGCACTTCGAGCGTCACCGGCGTAAATCCCGCCGGATCACCGTCCATCTGCCACGGGACGATGACGTCCGCTTCGATGCGCACTCGCGATGCCTTCAGGCAGACGACATCCGGCAGCGATTGATGCTGTCCAGCGATCACATGCCCCAAGTACCGCGCCATTTGGAATGTCGAGCCTCGCTCAAAAAGGCACAAGTCCAATTGCCCGTCCTCACCCGTCGCCTGCGGAGCGAACGGAATCCCCAACGCGTAGGCTGGCAAGTTGACTGCCATCACCAGCCGAGCAATCCGCGGTTGCGGCCCCTCATCCACGAACACGCGCAGCAGCGGATGACCGTAGTTGCGGATCGAATGCCAGAGCGGCCGCAGGTAATGCCACTTGCGAATGTTCCCGCGCCGATTCGCGTGCGTCTGATGCACGATCGCCGCATCGAAGCCACAACTCGCCATCAACGTGAACCGTCGGTCGTTGAGCTGTCCCAGATCGAGCCTGCGCCGCGATCCGCTCGCGATCAACTCGGCAACCTGCGTGCCTGACGGTTGAATCCCCAAATGCTTCGCCAGCAAGTTCTCGGTCCCCAACGGCAACGTCGCGAGCGGAAGTCCGGGATATCGATTGATCACATCGCCGATGGTCCCGTCACCTCCCGCTGCGACCACACACACAAGATTTTCTCGCATCGCCGGATCAGCCAGCTTGGCCTGCATCCGCTCGCGGTTCGCAAACATGCGCGGCGTGATCCCGCGACGCTTCAACTCGCGCAGCAACTCCAACAACACGCCGCGACGTGTTCCTGTTCCCGATGTTGGATTCCGCTGAATCGCCACCCACGGCCGGTTCATGGCAGCCACTCCAACAGGTCGGTGAGTGACTTGATCTCGTTTAACCCCAACGCCATCGGCGTGGGCGATTCGTGTGATCCATTGGCGATTTGCGATTGCGTGCCCACGCCGATGGCGCTGGGGTTAAACACGGCCCCGTCGCGCCGCAAATGCACCGCCGCGACCCCCGCCGCTCGCGCTGATTCCACATCGTTCACGAAATCATCGCCAACCATCAGCACTTCGCTGACACCACACCCCGCCGCCTGAGCGACCGCTTCATAAAAGCCGGGATGCGTCTTGCGATACCCGACCAGCGACGAGATCACGCGGCAGCGCACCTCACGCAAACCAGGCAGGCCATCGCAAACACGATCCAAGCGAGCATCAAAATTCGAGGCAATCAAAATGCGATATCCACGTTGTTCCAGCGAACTCAGCGTCCTTGCCACATCGTCAAAGCACCGCCACGACTCCGGCCGAGCAAAGTGCTCGAACAACTCCGCGAAGCACGCCTGTGGCTCGCGCAGGTCCGGCAAGACGTCGAACACGACTTGTTGCCAGAAGTCCCGTTCATAATCTTCGTCCGTGCGGCCCGGTTCGCCGAAGCGGGTGACGGACAATGCTTCTGCACGCTGCATGGCTTCGGCGAATTGCGATTTGACCTGCTCGACCGATTGGCGCGAGCCATATCGCCGACCGATCTCCGTGTACGCGGCTGCCACGCCAGGTTCGGCGAACATCAATGTGCCCACCGCGTCAAAGGCGATGCACTGGAATCGTGACGCGGGACCGCTCATGGACATCCTCCGTGAAAACTGCGGCGGCAGTCTGGCGCGAGCGGTTTCCGTCGCCAAGGGGTCGGGAGTCTTTTTCAGGCCGCCCAAGTCCCAGGCAACGAACGAAGGTGAATGGTGGGCGGCCTGAAAAAGACTCCCGACCCCGTCGCTTGACTCCCCGAATTGACTGTACTAATTTAGTTAATACAGTGGAGCTTGACGGAATGACGTTTCAGATCAACACAGCCAGCCGCACGCCGATTTACCAGCAGCTCACCGCGCAGATTCGCTCGGCGATCGCGCGGGGAGAGTTGTCGGCCGAGGAGCAACTGCCGTCGGTGCGGCAACTGTCGAATGAGTTGGTTGTGAATCCCAACACAATCGCTCGCGCTTATACAGAGCTGGAACGGGAAGGCATCCTGACGACTCGGCAAGGCTTGGGAGTGTTTGTGGCCCCGCCGCGCCGCGAACTGATGAAGAAGGTTCGCGACGCGCGAGTGCAAGAACATCTCAACCGCCTGCTGACGGAGGCGGTCCACCTCGGATACTCGGCCGACGAAGTCGTGGCCATGGTTAAACGGACGCTCGAAGAGTTTCAGTGGCCGAAGTGACGGAATCCGAAATCTCAAATTTGAAATTTCAAATCTCAAATCCAAGTTGTTGCCATGCCTGACGCCATCCTCACCGAACGACTGACGAAGCATTACGGCTCGAAGTGCGTCGTGAACCAATTGAGCCTGCGCGTGCCGGAAGGCTGCGTGTACGGCTTCTTGGGACGCAACGGAGCCGGCAAGTCCACGACGATCAAGATGCTGACCGGCCTGGTCCGCCCGGACTTCGGCCGAGCCACCTTGCTCGGCGACGATTCGGCTTGTCTGACAACAAACATCAAGCAGCGCGTCGCGTATCTGGCCGAGGGGCATCCTCTGTATTCGTGGATGACGATCGGGGCCGCCGTGAAGTTCACGCGAGAGTTTTATCCGACCTGGAATCAGACGCTCGTCGATCAGATCCTCGACCATTTTCAGTTGGAGCGGACGAAGAAGATTCGGCACCTGTCGAAGGGCCAGCAGGCTCAGGTGTCGCTGGCGTTGGGAGTCGCTCCCGATCCGGAATTGCTGATCCTCGACGACCCGACGCTCGGCTTGGATACGATCGTGCGGCGTGACTTTTTGGAATCGCTAATTCAAATCATCCAGCGGCGTGGGCGGACGATTTTCATCAGCTCGCATGTGCTGGGCGACGTCGAGCGAGTCGCCGACCGGATCGGCGTGATGGTCGATGGCGTGCTGCGCGTCGATTGCCCGACCGAGCACTTCAAGCAGTCTCTTCGCAAAGTGTTCGCTCACTTCGACGGCGTACCGCCACCCTTTCCGAACTGCGACGGCGTCGTCGGTTCGCGAGTCGTCGACAGGCAGTTGGAACTGGTCGTCGTCGGCTTCAACGATCGTCATCGCGAGGTGCTGCAATCGCTCAAGCCGGCACCACGAGCGATCGAAGTCGTCGAGCTGAATCTGGAGGACGCTTTCATCGAATACACCCGCGGCTCGCGCCCACCGCTGCCGGTATTCGTCGGGAGCGAAGAATTCAAATCTGAGATCTGAAATTTGAGATCTGAAATCTCAGATTCCAAGGACAGCCAATATGTCATCTGTCATCAGCAACTCGGCCGTTCGCTCGTCGGTCTGTCGCCCGTATCTCGCGCTCGTTCGCAAAGAGCTGCGCGGAGCGGCGGGGATCATTGTCGTCGCAGTGGCCGCGAATGGATTGTTTGTGCTCGGCAAGACCGGAGTTCGGGACACGCCCGGACTGACGTGGCTGCAAAGAATTGTCGAAGGGGGCGGCACATACCAGCCGTTTCTGGTCGGCGAGTTTTACTCCGGCTTCGCCTGGTTGTCGGCGTTGTTCGCGGCGGCGTTGGGTTTTTGGCAGACGTTGAGCGAATCGCTGGGCCATTCCGGAACGTGGCCGTTCTTACTGCATCGACCGGTGAGCCGGCGCGGACTCGTGCTGACGAAGCTGGCGGTCGGAGTTGGTCTCGTGCTGTGCGTCTCAGCGGCGACGATCCTCGGATACGCCGCGTGGGGAGCGTGGTTCGCGCGGACTCCGATTCCGTTCGAGTGGTCGATGACGCATCGAGCGTGGCATCTGTGGCTGTGGCCGCCGCTGGTTTACTGCGGAGCGTTTTTGAGCGGCCTGCG